>MHAK01000001.1 GCA_001802945.1 Ignavibacteria bacterium RIFCSPLOWO2_12_FULL_56_21
GGCTGCATCGTGGATTGCCCGAGTGACGATTGATACGATTGCTCGATCGCGCCGGTCTGTTTGCCTTTGGAGTAGGACGCCACACAATACCAGTATTCAACCCCGTTGATGAGATTCTCATCCACGTAGGTGTGTTTGATCCCCGTTTCATCCCCCAACGATTGATTGAAAGCGGGATCGATCCCTTTGATGCCGTCGATGAGGTCGAAGATCTTTAGGGGCTTGTAGCCGACAACGTTTCCGTAGGAATCGGTAAGAGGGGTACCCCACGTCCTGCCAAGGTCGTCGCTGCGGTAGATCTTGTATCCTTCGAAGTTCGGCAAACCCGTCAACACATCCTTTGACCGTTCCGCCTCCGCATCCCATGCCAGTCGAACAGACTTGTCACGCGCAGTCGCGGTCACTTTCGGCGTCGCCGGCGCACCGGAACCCTGGAATTTCCGTTGATACATTTGCTGCGTTATCCGGAGATTCTTCATCAGGTCAACCGTGTCCGCTTGATTCGGAATGGTCCCCGAATTCCCCATGATCAAAGCTACCGATGTCTTCACCGTTTCACCCGGCGCCATGACAAAGGGACCAGTCATAATGAAGTAATTGATATTCGCGCCGTCGGTGTAGTATTTCTTCAGACTGTCCGGGTGTGTCGTATCCATTCTGCGGTTCGAGCCGTGGAAGAAACTTGGGACGTTCCTCAGATTCGCATCGTTGGGGTTGCTGGATATGACCGGCCACATTTCCTCGTCGACTTTCGGCGCGACTTCACGGTTGAAGTAGTGGAAATCGGTGATGCCGAGATTCTTCGGCGTTTCAAGAACGTTCAGACCGATGATGCCGAGGGGTGTCAGGTCACCCGCCCAGGCTCCGTCCTTGGTGTTGTTTGAATCCCACACGTAGACAAAATCCCCGTTCGTGTGCCCATCGTTCGGACTGCCGTCGACGATGTTCAGAAGGTCTTTGTTGTCGTAGTCCACGCGAAAGATGGCATAATAGCCGACATAGACGCTGTCGAGCTGCCGCCCGCTCTTGTTCATGACGGCGAAGTTCCAGAAGAGCATGTCTTCCGCGTATGGACGTCCGTACGTGTACGCGCTCTGTTCCACTTCGACGCCCACTTTCCCTTGTGGATTGGAATTGCTCTCGTCGTCGAACACGCAGAAGATGTCGCGGTCGGACACGAATTCTCCCGGCACTTCCCTACCATAAGTTGCAGATCCCTGATCGATGTCAATCCGGAAATGGCCCGGCCAATGTCTCTTGCCGGGGGTGCCCACCCAATTTCCCGAGGCGTCAAAATATCCGAGCGGCCAGGTCTCCGGATTGTCGCTGGAAGCAAGAAAGGGCGTTTCATCCGGCGGAGGCGCTTTAACGTCGCCGGAATAGATCCTTCCGCGGGATCCGACCTTCGGCGACCAGTCGGTCTTGTCCGTCGGTCCGCCGATGACGGAGGTGATGACATTCCCCTTCGTCGCGGCGATCAATCCCAGACCGAAAGAATACTGTGTGGACGCATTCGCACCATTGGGCCAGTGGGCAGAATTATTGAAGTACTCATGGTAACTCGAGAGCACTCCGTAGTTCCCCAGATAGTTAGAGACCTGTCCTTTGTCCATCAAACCCAATCCTCGCTCTGCGGCAGACTGCGATTTGAGGAGCCGTTGAAGTTGTTCCGGCTTCAGGTCTCTGTGACATCCGCTGCAATCCTGCACCTGTGCCGGGGAGTGCGCGACGGTCAGACCGAGACCAAGAACGAGAACGAGTGATGTTCGAAACAGAGGAGTAGGCATGGATGCTCTCCGGCTACCAGATAAACTGAATACCCGAGGTGATCATTCGTGGCGGGCCGATATTTGCCGGATTATGGTCGGCGTCCGGAGATGACCCGACGAGTCCACTCAGTCCGGTGTCGAACGGCTTTCCCGTTCTCGAGTACACATACCGCACGTTCTCTGCATCAAGGAGATTCGTCGCCTCGATAAAGAATGCTGATGCGATATCCCCGATCCAGAACTTCTTTACCAACCGCACATCGACCGTTGAGGTCCACGTCTTCCGGGCCGAGTTGACGTCGATCCGGACAGTGGGATCAACATAGGGCGTATATGGCAGACCGCTTCCCGCCTGCACGAGAATGTTCAGATTGACGTCTGAGAGCGGTTTGACGCCCAAAAGCTCCGGCCCCTGATCGCGAGGAATACTGAAATTCACGCTCACGGCGAAATCATGCCGTTGATCGAAGTCCAGATAGTATTCCTGGTGCGGGATCTCTTCCTTCGAATATGCGCTGACATATCCCCCCAACGGCTGGGAGTTGTTCCCTTTTGCCACTGAATACGTGTAGTCGATCGAACCGGAGAAGTAGTTGCTGTACCGTTTCCGCAAGGTGAGGTCCACTCCCTTCACACTCGCATAATCGGAATTATAGTACGCGATGTAATCCTGCGACAGATAGGACACCTGCAGCGTCGACAGGAGGTCGGTAATATCCTTGTACCATGCCGACATGTCGAACGCCCAGTCTTCGGTGAGTTTGTATTTGATCCCCGTCTCATACGCGACCGTTCGCTGCGCTCTTACTCCGGGATTGCCGACCAGGGGGAGCGAGGTCGTCAGGTCCTTATGATGGTTGTAGTACAGCGCATTGTAATCGGGATTCTGGAAGAAGTGGCCGTAGGAGAAATGCAGAACGGCCCGATCCGTAATGGGGTGAGCGATGCCAACGCGGGGGCTCCACTGCGTTTTGGCCGCGACGGCCTTCTCTTCCGAAGGGATCCAGGTGTTGCTACTGTCGAACGACCCGAAGCGTCGGATGTCCGGCCACATCGTTGCTCGCGGATCGACATAGTCGAACCGGAAACCGAGGTTGATGATGAGATAGTCGTATTCGATCTTGTCCTGCACGTACGCCGAACCTTCGACGGGAGTTCGCACGTACTGCTCTCTGAAATTCGCACCCGACGGCCACGGTTCCGATTCCCCGTACACCCGGATGCGATGTGTCCGCACCTCACACCCGCTCTTGAATTGATGCGCAATGTCCGCCTGATACATCACATCCGCTTTGCCGCTGTACGTTACCGTCCGGTCGTCGGAGTAGTTGGCATCGTCTCCGGCGACGTAGAAATAGACCGACTCGCCGGTCTGACCGCGGACGTACTGCGACGGAAGCTTGTTGTCCACCTGCACCTTGATGACGTTGTCAAATCGATTGAACTGTGCGGTGTAGAACAGGCTGTTGCTCAATGTGTGCGTGAACATCATTCCGAACCGATTCACATCCCTGACGGTGCGCGTCTGATGGTCGCTCAAGTACTTCCAGGCATGACGGTATCCCTGGACCTCGTTCTGGGTGACCTGGTCTGAGAGCGCCAGCTTGATCATTGGCGTGAACCGGTAGGTCAGCTTGACGAATCCTTCTCGTTCGAGCGAGTAGCCGTGCGGGAGATAGCTGTCCTCATTCTTGTACCGCCCGGTAAGGAGGAACGTCAGGCCAGGAACCAGCGGAACCGGACCGTTCAACGACGCGCTCAGCGCCCCCGCGATCGGAAGCTCCAGGTCCATCGGTCTGAATCCCATTCGGTCGATCACGCTCCGTGGGGCGTAGGGATAGGTATCCGACACTCCAGCGAACGCGTTCGCCTTTCGGTAGAGGGAGCTATTGAGCATCGGGGACGTGTATTCCAATTTCCCGTGAAATGACTCCCCTCCCTCTTTCGTAACGATGTTCACGATGCTCGACATTGCATTGCCGTATTCGGCATTGAATGTTCCGCTGAGCACCATCATTTCTTCGATGGCATCCCTGTTGACAGTGGCATCATAGCCGCCGTACAACGGATCCTCGACATACATCCCGTCCACTAAGTACGCGATCTCTCCGGTCCGGCCGCCACGGACATGAATATTGCCTTCCGCATCGGACGTGAAGCCCGCCTTCGTCATCAGCACATCCTGCACGCTCGTCACCGGCATGTTGAGGATCTCCTCCGAAGTGACGGTCGACAGTTTCGACGTGACGTCTTTTTCGATCAACGGACGCTCTGCCATGACCACGACCTCTGACATCTCCACAGCCGATTGCTCCATCCGAAATTCGACCTTCGTGGTGAGGTCGACCGCGACCTGAATATTGGTCGTTCGATAGGTCTTGTAGCCCAACATCGTCGCGCGAACAGTGTAGCGACCCGGCCGGATGTTGATGATGAAATACTCTCCGTTCACATCCGTCGCCGCACCCAAGGCGGTTCCTTCGATCATGACATTGCACCCGACGAGCGGCTCGCCGTTCACGGCATCCCTCACCACACCCGAAATCTTTCCTGTGGTGCCGCCGAACAACAGAAGAGGAATGAAGAGTGAAAGGACAAGCGACCGAACACCGTTCTTGGTCATGGCAGGGAGTCCTCTAAACACCTTCGTCAAGCGCGATCCAGAATGGACGGGGGGAAAAATATGCGCAGCGCGGACCGAAACACGGGGGCTCCGATCCGCGCTGCACGCGAGTGATGTGACAGCTGCACCAACAACACCGCTGTTACTTGGTCAACAGCATCTTCTTCGTTTGCGTGAATTCGCCGGTCGACAGCCGGTAGAGATACATACCGCTCGGGAGTCGCGATGCGTCGAACTCGACGTTGTGTGTGCCCGCGGAGCGCTCGCCGGTCGCCAGCACCGCAACCTCGCGGCCAAGGAGGTCGAACACGCGCAGGTCAACTACACTCGCCGTCGACAACCGATACTGGATCACCGTCGCCGGATTGAACGGATTGGGATAGTTCTGTGCAAGACCAAAATCACGCGGGGCATCCTGATCCTCCGTCACGTCGCCGACGCCCGTCACCACGAGCGTTTTCACGACGATATTATCGAAGTATGCGGCGAGACCCGTCGCGGATTGCTTGAAGCTGTACAATCCGAACTGCCCCGACGTCATTCGGGCCGTGTCCTTGACCGGGTTGTTGGCGATCAGCGTTCCGTCGAAGTAGCTCCAGATCGTTATCGAGTCAACGCTCGTCGTGCGCACCTCAAGTTTCATCTTGTGCCAGCCGCTGACTGTCGGGAACAACCCGGGATTCTGCGCAACCGTGAAATCCTTGTTAAAATACGGCGCGAACGTCGACGGGTTCGACTTCAGGTTGGACAAGTTGACGCGGTTGCTCGCGTCAAGATCCGCACGAAGCTTGTAGAACTCCTTCTTCGAACTGTCCGCATAGACCACCAATCCCGTGTATGAGGATGCCGACGCTCCGACATACACATACACATCGGCCTCAATGGAATAATCCTGCAGACCGGTGAAGCCCGCCACCGCCACCGCGGAACCCGTGTACGTGCCGTCCAGATCCTGAAGCCAGCCCACGTAGTTTCCGCCGCCTGCAAGTGCTGCCGGGGCTTGAGCCATCGGAACAGCTTTTACCGAGTCTTCAGCGAGCGTCGTGCCCGGTTGACGGTAATACACTCCCCACTGGCTCGACGCCGTGCCCGTCTCAAAATCCTCCGAGAAGATGACCGTCTGAGAAAATGCGGTGAGGGTCGTGCCCACCACCAACAGCAACACAGATGCGAACAATCCTGTAAAGTTCTTCATGCTGCCCTCCTGTAGTGTTGTGTGTACCGTTTCAACGCGTGTAACTTTCGCTAACCAATTGTGGAGATGGACAATTCTTCCGGAGATTGTGTTCACATCAGAGGCAAGACAACTTCGAAGCTGGAATCGGAACTGACGCCGTGCGAAGGTGCTGTTCGAAATCTTGTAAGGAAGGGCGCTTGTGTGAAACGTAGGGGAGATGATCACAGCGTGGTGAAACAGGATCTTGAGAAGACTCATCATTACTGATACTCCGATGCGAAAATCAACACACCACAATCATACACGGCACCAATGTATTTCAAATGCAGAAGAGTCACAACAATTATCTGTGGACATTCACAACACTGAGTGAACAATCCGCAAGTTGAAGAATTGAGAATTAAGTCCGTTCCCGAAAGTGCGAACTTCGATACGAGTACGCCTGCACTCTCGTTGTGGCGAGCAGGCAAAATTGTCGAACTGTTTTTGCAGATCGAGAGCGTTTGCTTCCCAGAAATGAGTCGGGTGCTCAGCATCCTCATGTTGCACCATAGTCATCGTTCTCATTTCTGATACACAACGTACTTCTTCACGACACTCGCCTTAGTGTTTTTCGTTCGATGACAATCTTTCCGTCAATCACATGATCTCCAAATTGCGGATGCTCTGTGTATGGCGCGACCTCTGGATGACCACGTGATGGATCGACACCGGTGCACTTGGATTCGCGAGAGTCCGTGATGATAAGCTCGCGTACAACCTCTCTATATGAGGTAACTGCCCGTCGATATTCCCGCACAAAAGAAAAAACCCCCAGAGGCGATTCTTTCTAAACGTAAACACCCATGAAGATCACAGTCGAAACCGTCGTTAGGGCCAGACTATAGCGGGTTTGGAATACCTGGAACAACCGGGCGGAACATCAGGGGTGGACGGCGTGTTACGGGGAACTCCGGACCCTCCGGCACATGTTCGAACGAGTTCTGTGGGAGCAATATTCCTCATGTTTCCCCCATTTTCCGCATGAGGAAGTCTTGCTCCAGTTGTCGATTTGGGGCTTTCGTGTTCGACTACGTAATGACGGCGGCTCGCTATCCGCTCCGAACCTTGAAGCGGTCTCAAAAACATGATCTCGCAGCGACGCAGCGATCGCGGCGATGGTATTGAGGGTTATTTACACCGTTCTATACGTTTTATCTAACGTTGCGGTCGCCCGCCTGCCCTCATGGGTCTTAGTGATCGGCGGGCAGGCTGCGAGAACAGTTTGAGAAGAGTTCTACTCACTATGGAAGGAAGAAGCATGAAACCCGACATCTGACAATTGTTTTCGCGGCGCACTTGATCTTGACCGTGTCCGCTTTCCCGCAATCGACGAAAGTGGATTCCGGCTATGTTCCGGTGAACGGACTGCAACTCTATTATGAGGTCCACGGCACCGGGAATCCGCTTGTGCTCCTTCACGGGGGTCTTGGGGCCATCGAAGTGTTCGGACCGGCGCTGACGGCGCTCGCGGAAAAACGAATGGTTATCGCTGTCGACTTTCAGGGCCACGGGCGCACGACGGACATCGATCGGCCCCTGAGCTACGATGCATTCGCGGTGGACATCGCCGGTCTTCTTCGCCACCTCCGGATCGAGAAATGCGACATCATCGGCTATTCCCTTGGCGCGGGGACGGCCCTTTCGGTGGCGAGCCGGCACCCGGAGTTGGTCGGACTTTTAGGGGGCGGGAAAAAGGACGGACGGTGGGACGGGTCCGGCAAGTCCAAGTCGCAACTGGCCATTCTCCCCGGTCGCACACATTACGATATTTTCTCTGCTCCGGAGCTGGTAAGCACCGCGCTGACATTCCTGGATTCGACCAACTAATGTTGTTTGCCGAAAGTAGTCTTACGAAGCCCAATGAGTGAGGTGCGGTGTGAAAGATTCATCCACGAATGAACACGAATGCGAAGTATGACTTGGACATGAATAGTCACGAATGGGCAGAATGTAATCATTTGACCGAGCGCGATTTGAGCGACATTGAAGAAATACGAAGCGTAAGGAGGATGATTTGTTCTTTCCCAAAAAATGGATTACACTTTCACAAATGAGAGGACTGCACCAATGAGCAAAGTTCGGATTCTCGCAGGCACACGAAAAGGGGCATTCGTACTGACGTCCGACGGAAAGCGGAAGAAATGGAAAGTGGACGGACCGCATTTCGCTGGATGGCAGATCTATCATGCGAAGGGTTCCCCTGCCGATACGAAACGCATCTACGCTTCGCAGCATAGCGACTGGTTCGGCCAGATCATCCAACGTTCCGACGACGGAGGCAAGACCTGGTTTCAGCCGGGAACTCCGCCCGGAGAGCCGACAAAGGGTCCGGACGGCACGCCGAAGGGAGAAAGCAACAAGTTCGTCTACGATACGTCTCCCCCAACCGGGAAACCGCTGACGACGCATCAGTTCTACGACGGAACGCCGCACCCGTGGGAATTCAAACGCGTGTGGCATCTGGAGCCTTCACTCTCCGATCCCGACGTGGTGTACGCCGGCGCTGAAGATGCGGCGCTGTTCCAGACCGTCGACGGCGGGAAGACGTGGAAGGAATTGTCCGGGCTGCGCGGCCACGGCACCGGCTCGCAGTGGGCCCCGGGGGCCGGCGGCCTGTGTCTTCACACGATCCTGATCGACCCAAGCAATCCCAAGCGCATCTACACTGCAATCTCCTCGGCCGGAGCGTTCCGCTCCGACGATGGCGGCACGACGTGGCGGACGATCACGAAGGGGCTCAAGTCGCTGTACATCCCGGACCCAGAAGCCGAAGTCGGACACTGCGTGCACCGGATCGCGATGAACGGGTCGCGTCCCAACGTGCTCTACATGCAGAAGCACTGGGACGTCATGCGCAGCGACAACGCCGGCGAGTCGTGGCATGAGATCAGCGGCAACCTTCCGACCGATTTCGGTTTTGCGATAGATGTCCACACGCACGAGCCGGACACGGTCTACGTGGTTCCGATCAAGAGCGATGCCGAGCACTATCCGTTGGACGGCAAGCTCCAAGTGTTCCGCAGCAAGAAGGGGGGAAATGAATGGAAGCCGCTCACGAAGGGACTCCCGCAGAAGGACTGCTATGTGAATGTCCTTCGTGACGCGATGTCCGTCGACACGCTCGATCCGTGCGGCATCTACTTCGGCACGACGGGAGGGCAGGTCTATGGCTCTGCCAATGCCGGAGACAGCTGGGAAGCGATCGTCCGCGATCTGCCGCCGGTGCTGTCGGTGGAAGTGCAAGCGTTGAAATAACAACCGCAGGTGACGTTACAGATCGCGTACGGGGATCGGCTATCATGAAGAAGCGCCGGAATGTCATCGTACATATCGCAGCCAGTGCGGACGGCTATATCGCACGACCTGACGGCGATCTCGAATGGCTGACCTCCCGCCCCGCTCCCAAAGGTTTCTATGGCATGAACGCCTTCATGAAGACGATCGACACGATATTGCTTGGCCGGAAGACTTACGAGGTGAGTCTGCGCATGGGGGAAAAGTTCGACTCGAAGATTCGGAGCATCGTCTTCTCACGGCAGCCTCCCCCCGCCGACGCACCGCCAGGCGTGGAATTCGTGAACGGTCCGATCGGAGCATTTGTGAGCCGTCTACGAGAATTCCCCGGGAAGGATCTCTGGTTGATGGGTGGGGGCGATCTCATCGCCTCTTTTCTTGACGAGCAGGCGATCGATGAGTTCGTCGTCAGCGTTGTCCCGGTGTTTATTGGAGACGGCATTCCATTGATAGCTCGGCGTCACCGTCACGTGCCCTTGGATCTGCACTCCACTGAGCGCTTCGCGGACGGCCTGGTGCAACTGCACTACCGTGTAATGCATCAACCTTGATGGCGTCGCTATCCATACGAACGAGAACTTTTCTGCTGGCGAAGGCAAGAACATGAAGAACGTTGCGAATTCCCAATTCACCATTATGAGCTGGGACGAGAAAGCTTATAGTGAGGGACAGGACCTGCCAAAGATGACACGGGCCGCCGTCAAAAAGAAATTCACGGGGGATATCTCGGGCGAGGGGGAGGTCGAATACCTGATGATGTACGGCGCCGACGGATCGGCCACGTTCGTCGGCCTCGAACGGATCATCGGGCACGTTGCAGGAAAGGCGGGCAGCTTCGTCCTCCAACGCACAGGCGTGTTTGAGAATGGTGTGGCGAAGGAGTCTTTTGTCGTCGTCCCCGGCTCCGGCACGGGAGAGCTTCGTGGATTGCGCGGCGAGGGAACGTCGGCTGTTGGTCACGGAACCGAACACCCTCTAACGCTGAACTATGAAATGGACTAGCCTGCTCCTGAAAATGAATTACATGATCCGCGTACAACTTCCTTCCCCTCTCCGCACGCTTGCCCGCATTGACGGCGAAGTAGAAATATCCGTCGACGGACCGGCGACCATTGCATCGGTCATCGACGCGGTCGAAGCCCGATATCCAATGCTGACGGGAACGATCCGGGAACACCACACCGGCAAGCGACGGGCGTATGTCCGGTATTTTGCGTGCGGGCGAGACTTGTCGCACGAACAGCTTTCTTCACTTGTGCCGGAAGAGGTCGCCGCCGGCAAGG
>MHAK01000002.1:0-7786 GCA_001802945.1 Ignavibacteria bacterium RIFCSPLOWO2_12_FULL_56_21
AATTCAGGAGGTATTTCAAAGCCGACGTAGTCAATGGGTTGTTGTACGCGGGCAACATCTTTCTTGAGCAGAAGCGTCACAAACCTCAGCGACGCCGGTTTTTCCTGTAAAATGTGCTTCCGGAGATATTCGACGGACAGACCGGTATCAACGATGTCTTCCACCATGATGATGTCCCGTCCGGCGACCTGACAATTCAATTCCTTCACCATTCTCACCTGCCCCGAGGAGATCTTGGCATCGCCGTACGAGGAGAGTTTGATGAAATCGATCTCGCAGTCGACAGTGATCTCCCGAATAAGATCGGCGAAAAAAATGAACGATCCGTTCAGCACGCCGATGAAGATGGGCACTTTCCCCTGGAAATCGCGATTGATCTGCGTAGCCAGTTCCTTGATACGGGCCTGGATCCGGTCTTCCTCGATATACAGGTCGAACGGCTCGTTCTTGACGACTATAGTATCGGCCATATCTTCAGACGTTTGAGGTGAAGGTGAATTGTAATGCCGCACGGGTAGCCGGGGTGATCTTGAACCGTTCGTCCGGCCTCATGCCGCAGACCCAAACGATGGCAGATCCGCTCGTGACGACCGGAACCATGTCTTTCTTGTGCGCCGGGACTTTGGACTCCGTGAGATAATCGCTCAGTTTCTTCCGTCCACGCATGCCGAAGGGAATGAACCAATCACCGGTTCTCCAGGACCGCACCCTGAGGGGGGCGACAAGCAGGCTTGCATCCACCCATGCGATCGCGGGGTCCTCCTGCATGGAGGCCGGGACACGGCGCGGAGTACCCACCTTCAGCCGAAACTGCCCAACGGAGACTTCCTGTCCGGGACGCACCGTTGCTGGCCGGAACTTTCGAACAAGGCCATTCTGCGCAACCAATGTCTTCCGGTCCCGTACGATCCGGACATTCGCGCCTCTATACCAGAGGATCTTTCCAGTTTGAAGGGAGAGCAACTCCGAACATCGGTTTACCCGCTCTCGTGTTGGTTCGATGCCCGATTTTCGTAAAAAGTCCGATACGACTCTAGACCTCATGCCTTCGGGGAATGTTCGAACGGGATCGATGTCGAGAGTCCACGTATGTTCATCTTCTTTCCTGACCAAGGGAACGGCAATCGCGCCGATCGAGTCATCAAGCAACACATCCAGTCGGCCTGCGCTTCGCGCCAGGCGCGGCAATGCGTCTGCCGGATTGATCTTCAGCATTCGTCCGGCCAGAGGAAGGTCCCGGAATCGCGCCGCATTTCGCCGGAAACGCAGGTCCCGGTTTGTGCTGTCTTCCCTGTAGGGAATGCCTTGCCGCTGAGCGTATGCAACGAGTTCACTATGAGTCGCAGGCAGCATCGGGCGGATCACCGGGGGCGAGGCGAGGCGCGGGAGGATGCCAGCGAGTCCCTTGACGTCCGCTCCCCTCGATGCGCGAAGAAACACAGTCTCAGCTTGGTCGTCGGCATGGTGCGCTGTCGCAATCACGTCGGCCCGATCTCGCAGCCGGATGCGTTCGAGCGCCCTGTACCTGAGGATTCGCGCCGATGCTTCAACGGACGACCCTGTCCTGCGCCGGAATTCGAGCACATCGACCCGAACGCGCCGGTATGGGATTCCTTGAAGTTCCGCGAACATGCGAACGCAACGCTCATCGGCGTCCGCCTCGGCTCCCCGGAGGCCGTGATGCACATGGGCGACAATAAGAGCGAGTCGCAACTTTTTTGAAAGCTCGGAAAACAGCCCCAGCATTGCCATCGAATCCGCTCCGCCGCTCACTGCCAGCACGACACGATCGCCTGAGCGCAACAGACGGGCGTCGCGGATGAATCTCTGGATCTTGCTGGAAAGTGACGAATGCATGTGGGAGTACTTCTGGTGCGACCAATCCGAAACAAAAAACCTTGACCGGTGATGCCGAGTCAAGGTGATAAGAATACGAAAAGATACCTCTTTCCGCGGCGAAAGACAAGAAAGCCGTTCAAAACGTGCTTACATTGCCTTTCCTTCGAATTCGGAGTACTTTTTTCAACGCATGAAAGGGCTGCGGTACAAAATTGCTTTCGGGTACATGGTCGTGGTGCTGACCGGTTCAGCCACGAGCGTGTTCGCCGTGTACAATTTCTCCGTTGTCAACCAGTCGGTCGCGTCCATTCTGGAGGAAGAATTCCAGATCACACTTGCGGCGCAGAACATGGTCAAGCACCTGGAGCGGCAGGAAAACGCGCAATTGTCGATGATTCTCGACGATCCGGATCTGGCGTACATCCAATTCAGCACGAACCGCGTCGGGTTTCTCGGCTGGCACGAAAAAGCAAGAGAGTATGCGACGACCGGCGTGGACAGCGCCCTCCTGAGCGTCATTGAGACGAAGTACCGGGAGTACATCAAGTATGCCGATTCCCTGTATGGGCTTCTCCAGCGGCCCGGAGGTAAGGCTGTCGCCCCCACCTATAAGTTTGGTGTGGTCCGTCCGTTGGCGGAATCGCTCAAAGAAGACTGTTTCCAGGTTCTCGAACGGAGTCAGGATGCGATTTCCCGAACGCAGGCGAAGATCGAGACGGCGACGCGCGGTGCGATGGTGACCGTTATTGTCGCATCGGTGGTGTCCATCATCTTGAGCTTCGGCGCAAGCATCCGGTCCACGCGTTCCCTTCACCCATTGGAGGTGCTCAGAAATTCCGTCCGCCGGATCGGCAGCGGAAACCTGGGAGAGAAGATCGACGTGTACTCGTCGGATGACGAGATCGGCGAACTCAGCATGGAATTCAACAAGATGACTGAACGTCTCCGCCGGTACGAGGAGATGAATATCCATCAGCTCATCGCCGAAAAGAAGAAATCCGAGACCATTGTCGCCAGCATCGCCGACCCTATGATCGTTGCGGACGAACATCAACAGATCCTGCTCATGAACGGTGCTGCGGAGGAGCTGTTCGGCGTCCCCCCGGGATCATGGAACGGAAAGTCGCTGAATGCCGTGGTTCAGGATGGACGATGGATGGACCTGCTCCTTGGCCGGAAGACCGAACGGGATGACGCGCTCCTGACGATTGAAAAGGGCGGAAAGGTGATGTATTATCGGCCGCGGCAGGCGATGATCACTGATGAACAGGGAGGAACACAGGGAACTGTGACCCAACTCCAGGATGTCACGCGTTTCAAAGACCTCGACCGCATGAAATCCGAGTTTGTCGCAACCGTGTCGCATGAGCTCCGAACTCCCCTGACATCCCTCAATATGAGCGTCGACATCCTGCTCCAGGAGGTCCTGGGGGCGCTGACATCCCGCCAGCAAGAATTGATAGCGGCGGCGAAGGACGATGTTGAACGGCTCCGGAAGCTGGTGCACGACCTGTTGGAGCTGTCGCGGCTCGAATCCGGACGACAGGAGATCGTCAAAGAGCAGGTGCGAATGTGCGACCTTGTCGACGAGGCGCTCAAGCCGCTCCAATTGCAGTTCCGTGAAAAGGGGATTGCACTGAAGGTCTCCGTACCGGACGACCTTGCAGCGGTCCCCGTGGACCGGCGGCAATTTACCTGGGTCATCAGCAATCTTGCCAACAACGCGCTTCGCTTCACCGATCCGGGCGGAACCGTCACCATCACGGCGACATCCGATGTCGGCGGAATGCGCATTTCTGTGAAAGACACCGGCAGGGGCATTGCGCTCGGAGATCTGGAATCGATCTTTGAGAAATTCGTCCAGGTGCAGAACGGCGAGGGGACAACGCCGGGAAGCGTTGGTCTCGGCCTGGCCATCGCACGCAGCGTGGTGGAAGCACACGGAGGTACGATCTGGGTGGAAAGCAAGCTCAACGAGGGGAGTACCTTCACGTTCACCGTCCCGCGAGGGACGACATAATGGAACGGCAGCCGCAAGTGCTAGTCGTCGACGATGAGAAGAATGTCCTGACCACGGTCGGCATTTGCCTTGAATCGATCGGCATGAAGGTCACGCTGACGTCAAAGCCGCAGGACGTGGCGCAGCTTGTGTCAGAGCATGCGTACGACTTTGCGTTTGTCGACCTGAAAATGGCGCCGGTCAACGGCATGGAGGTCCTTTCGGAGATACGGCGTCTCTCACCGGAGACGTCGGTCATCATGATGACGGCCCATGGCACCGTGATGAGCGCGGTCGAAGCGGTGAAGAAAGGGGCTTTCCACTACCTGCAAAAACCGTTCGATTTCGAGGAGGTCAAGCTCCTCGCCCGGCAAGTGTGGGAACATCATCGACTCCTGGAGGAAGTCCGGGAGCTTCGCACGGAACTGCAAGGCCAGAAGGTGCGGGGAGAGATCATCACCAGGAACCGGGTGATGCTCGATCAGCTGGATGTCGCCGCGAGGGTTGCGGACAGCACGTTGAGCGTTTTGATCGAAGGGGAGAGCGGGACCGGCAAGGAACTCTTTGCGGAATACATCCACAAGCGAAGCTCCCGATCCGACAAACCGTTGGTGAAGGTCAACTGCGCCGCATTGCCGGAACAGCTTCTGGAAAGTGAGCTCTTCGGACATGCGCGCGGCGCGTTCACGGGGGCTGTGAAAGACCGTCAAGGGCGGTTTGAGATCGCGGACGGCGGGACGATCTTCCTCGATGAAGTCGCGGAGCTTTCTCCTTCAATCCAGGCGAAGCTCCTGCGCGTGCTTCAACAGAAGGAGTATGAAAGGATCGGCGAGAACCAAACGCGAAAAGTTGATGTGCGCGTGATTGCCGCGACCAACCGAAACATCGATGAGGCGTTGCGCGAAGGGAATTTCCGGGAAGATCTTTTCTACAGATTGAACGCCGTGCGCATCAAGCTTCCGCCGCTGCGTGAGCGGCCGGAGGATATTCCCTTGCTGATTCAGCATGCCCTTGAGAAAGTAGCCCAAGGGAAGTCCGTCCATCTATCGCCGGAGGCGGAGCGGGTGTTGAGGTCGTACCGTTGGAGTGGGAATATCCGGGAGCTGGAAAACGTGGTCGAGCGTGCGGCGTTGCTTTCAGGAAACGGCGTGATTGAAATTCAGCATCTTCCGGAAGAGCTCCGGACGAGTCCGGATTCTGCGCTCCATTCCCTTGAAGAATTGGAAAAAATCCATATCAAACGAGTGCTGCAGTATGCGAAAGATTACGATGACGCGGCGCAAATTCTCGGAATTGACCGCAAGACTCTCTTCAACAAACGTAAGAAATACGACCTGTGATGTGGATCTTCTCTCCGCTTGGTTCTCCCAAGGGGGATTTTTTCCCCTTCCCGTATCTTCATTTTTCATAACATCTTAGAACAAATCTCCGTCGCCGCGACCCGCACAGGGGATATATTCCCCGCGTGCGTCGTTCTGTACCAGTATAAACGCTCTGAATCCGGCTTTTTTGGGCGTGGAAAGTGGTATGAGTCTTGCGATGGTAATGAAAGACAAAGCATCAGGTGCGAAGTAAAGTCATTCTCATTCAGAGGACGGTATGGCTACCAAACTCTCTACACTCAACAATCTGGATATCGCCATTCTCGAACCGAAAGGGTCGATCATAGGAGGCGATGAGACAGACGAGCTGAAGACCAAAGCGAAGGACTTGCTCGAACAGGGAAACAAGAAGCTCGTCATCGACCTTGGAGGAGTGACATATGTGAATTCGTCCGGCATCGGCGCTTTGGTGAGCATTCACTCGATGTACCAAAAAGGGCAGGGCAAGGTGAAGCTCTGCAATATGTCGAAAGGCATCGAAAACGTTTTCGTCATCACGAAACTGACGAGTGTCTTCGATGTGGAAGAAGAGCGTGACGAAGCCGTCCGCAAGTTCTCGAAATAACCGTATCAGTCATTCCTTCGTAAGGAGCTGTTCGCATGAAAACCTCGACGTTTAACACGATCGTCTTCGTCGCGGCATTCGCCGTCGGGTACGTCGTGTTTGAGTACACGCTACCTCAGTTCATCAAGGACGGTGGCTACCTCGTGATCTCGCTGATCGCTCTTATCATCATGCTCATCGCGTTCGTGTTCGAGCGCTTATTCGTGTTGCGCAAGGCGCAGGGAACCGGTTCCCTGTCCGTGTTCCTCAAGAACGTACAGCAGTCGATCAATACAGGCGACATCGACGGAGCCATCGGGGCATGCGACAAACAGCGCGGCTCATGCGCAAACATCATTCGCTCCGGGCTGGACCGCTACAAACAGCTCGTGGACGAAGGCGAGATCAAGGGCCAGCGCGAAATGATGGAGAACATCCAGCGCTCGATCGAAGAAGCGTCGATGCTCGAAGTGCCCCTGCTCGAACGGAACCTGGTATCGATGTCGACGATCGCCTCGATCGCCACGATGGTCGGCCTGCTCGGCACGGTTATCGGTATGATCCGGTCGTTCGCCGCAATGTCCCGCGCCGGCGCCCCGGATGCGGTGCAGCTTGCGCTCGGTATCTCGGAAGCTTTGATCAACACGGCCGGCGGTTTGGTGGCAGGCATCGGCGGCATCGTGGCCTACAATTTCTTCACGACGAAGATCGACAACTTCACCTACATGATCGACGAGGCCTCGTATTCGATTGTGCAGATGCTGGCGTCAAAGAAGCCGTCGAAGCGCTGATCACCCGAAAGGTGCGACAATGTCCAAGCACAAAAAATCGCGCGTCGGCGTCCGCATCGATATGACGCCGCTCGTGGACGTCGCGTTCCTGCTGCTGACGTTCTTCATGCTGACGACGCAGTTCAAGCCGACCGAAGAGGTCTCGGTGACTCTGCCGTCGTCTCATTCGTTCTTCGAACTGCCGGAAGCGAATGTCATGATCATAACGGTCAACAAAGAGGGCAAGATCTATCTCGGCGTCGATTCCCAGCGGTTGATGGGAAAATTGTTCGGCGAACAAAACATGTATCGTGCGGCCGTCGAAGTGAATAAAGAGAACCTCGGAAACATCCTCGTCCAGGCCCGGATCAGCAATCCGAAGCTCCGGACCGTGATCAAAGGAGACAAGGAATCGCCGTACGGGCCCGTCGAGGATGTAATGGATGTCCTCCAGAAGACGAGGATCACCAGGTTCAACCTGGTAACGGACTTCGAGAAAGGAGCATAACATGTCGGGTGGCGGTGATATAGGCGGCGGACGTGAGCCCAAAGGCAAACACGCCAAGAAAAAGAAGGTCAAACGCGTCGGTGTACGCATCGATTTTACGCCGCTCGTCGACGTTGCGTTCCTGCTGCTGACGTTCTTCATGTTGACGACGGTGTTCAACACGCCTCAGACGATGGAGCTCAACCTTCCCCCCGACGACAAGACGCAGGTGGAGGTGGCGGAATCGAGCCTGCTGACGGTCCGTGTGATGGGAAGCGGCGTGATTTGGTGGAATATCGGGTCGGAACCCCTCAACAAGGTCGAATTCAAGGACCTTCGGGCGCTGCTGCTGGAGCGCAACCGTTCCAACCCCAAACTGATCACGCTCATCAAAGTCGACAGGGACGGCAAATACACGCAGATGGTGGATGTGATGGATGAACTCAACCTTGCCAACGTCACGCGCTTCAGTCTTGCTCCCCTCACGGAGAAGGACAAAGCGTTGGTTACAAAGGCACAGGGATAAGGAGGACGATATGTCAGACCTTTCAATGGTTGTTCCGTACAAGAACCCGGGTTACGGGGCGATCGAACTGAAGCTCGTGGCGCAGATGGCGATGACGAAAGCCATGGTCATCTCCACGGCCATCATGTTCGGGTCGGTCGGCAGCTATTATGGTGTTGGCTATCTCTTTGAAGAGGAAGAGCCCTTGCATACGGTGCGGTTCATGAAGTACAACGACCTTGGACCGCCGCCGTCCATTC
>MHAK01000002.1:7802-24977 GCA_001802945.1 Ignavibacteria bacterium RIFCSPLOWO2_12_FULL_56_21
CCGTCCATTCAGAATCAGCAGGCGGCGCCGTCTGTCGCGGTCGCGACGGCAAATGTGAAACCGAGCATAGGCATTCCCGTGCCGGTGCCGGACGCCGAGGTCAGCCCGGAACAGACGATCGCCACGCAAACCGAACTGAGTCAGACTGCCGGTCCGGAGATCACGGAAGGAACGGGCGGCGGCAACACGGAGATTCAGATCGAAGATGACGGACCGCCGCCGGATTTCGTGCCGTATGAAAAAGAGCCGGTGGTCGTGAAGAAGGTCGACCCCAAGTATCCGGACATCGCTTTGCGAGCCGGACTCGAAGGCAATGTCTACATGAAGGTGTGGGTGGACAAAGAAGGAAAGGTAAAGAAAGCGGTCGTATTGAAGAGCGATGCGGAGATCTTCAACAAGGCGGCCCAGGAAGCGGCGGAACAATGGGTCTTCACGCCTGCCGTCATGCAAAAGGGTCCCGTTTCCGTATGGGTGTCGATCCCCTTCCGGTTCCGATTAAGCAATAAGTAGACCCGGGATTTATCCCGGGTCAGGATCTCAAACACATGATCATGAAACACACGGCGATCAGACTCCCCTCGCCAGCTATAGTGCTCGGCTATACGGTAGCAGTCGTCATGGCACTTACGGGGATCGCAGTCATTGCCGGATTGGTCATGCGGCAGGGAGTGCCCGACCGGTTTCGCATAACGTTTGGCGTCGTGTTAGCATTGATGGGAGTCTACCGGTCGGTGCTGACGCGAACGAAGCAGATGCGCATCGCCAGGGAAAAGGAAGAGGAGGAAGAGTGACCCGGATCTTCCTGCTTGTCGCGGCCCTTGCGCTGAGCTCCTGCCAAAAGCAGGATTTGACCCCCTCGCCGACAAACGGGCCATTGACCGTTTTCGCTTCAGAAGCGTACGGCCGCTTGGCAGACACTCTGGCCGGCGAGTTCCAGCGGATTTATCCCGCCGTCACACCGCATGTGCATGCCATGACGACGAGAGAGGCGGTCGTCCACTTCGTTAACGACAGCGTTCAAACTGTCCTCATTGACCGCCCGTTTAACGGGGAGGAATTGAACGCGATGAAGGAATCGGGACGGGAAGCGGCATCTACATTTGTGGCTTGGGATGCCTTGGTGGTCGCTGTCAACATGGACAATCGCATCGATTCCATTTCGCTGCGGTCGATCGAGGCTATCGCGAAAGGGGAGGCAGAACGTTGGTCGCGGGTCCCGGAATCACGTCGTACAGACGCCGTCGAATTCGTGACCACAAGCCAGAATACAGGGGTTCACGAAATGATCAGCCGGCGTTTTGGCGCAGAGGCCGGTGGATTGCGCGTCTTTGCGGTCGGCAGATCGCAGGAAGAGTGCGTTGAGTACGTCGGTCGTTCTCCGCGCGCTGTCACGATCGTCTCGCTCGCTGCGGTGCGGAATCGTCCAGCGACCGTCAAGATCCTTCCTGTAGTAACACTGGTCGACAGCGTCTCGGGGCGTCCGGCGGCCGTGTCCCCCAGTCAGGTAACGGTCGACAGCGGGCACTATCCGTTGTGTTTCAGACTTGTGGTGTACAATGCCGAACGGCGCCCTGCCACCGGGTCCGGATTCGCCGCGTTTGTCCTCACGACGGCGGGTCAGAAGATCGTTCAGAATTCGGGGCTCGTTCCGGCCGTGCCCCCCAGCAGGGTTATCCAGCTTACTTCGGAGCAATGACATGAAAATGTCCGTTGTGGTTGCGGCACTTGCGGCCGGGCTCGTTGCATCGGTGGCGGCGCAACCGCAGATCAACGAAGGCATCAGTCTTCTCAATCAGCGAAAGTACCAGGAGGCCGCAGCATTCTTTCGTCAGAATGTGACGTTGTATCCCCGCGACGCGCAGTCGTGGCTGTATCTTGCCAAAGCGTATGTTGGGACAACGAAATTCGATTCCGCCGAAATTGCCGGACGGAAGGCATTGAATTTCGATGACGAGAACCCCGAAGCATATGCGGTCCTGAGCGAGGCGTTGATCTCCCAAAAGAAGCTTGCCGAGGCGAACACCGTATTACGGCAGGGCTTGAAGGAAAAGAAAGACCATCCTTCGTTGCTCATCGCGCTCGGTTCCCTGCAATTGGCGTCCGATTCTTCGAGTGCCGCGTTGGTGACGTTCACACGTGCACGCGAAGTTGCGCCGAACAATCCAAAGGCCTATGAAGGCATGGGCGACTCGTACGCTCGGGAAAATGTGTACCCAATGGCGGTAAGCCAGTATGAGCGCTCGCTGGAGCTCGATTCGATGCAGTTCAGCCTGATGTACAAATTGGGCGAATTGCACATGAAGAATCGCGCTTATACCGAAGCGGTCAAAATTTTCGAAAAGGCAGCGCCGCTGAACCCCGGTAATCTGGAATTGAAGTATCACCTTGGAACAATTTATTACCGCGCGAAGATCTATGGAAAAGCTGCCCGCGTCTTCAAGGAATTGTCCGAGAAAGATCCGAAGAATGTGCCGGCGGCGCGGATGTATCTTGAATCGCTGTTCTTCAGCCGGCAATACAGAGAGGTGCCTGCTGCGGCCGACAAGTTGCTCGCAATTGACCCGACATATCGCGGTGCGCGCCGCATGAAGGGGCATGTGTATTTTCAGTTGAAGGAGTTCAAGAAATCGGTTGAGTTCTATCAAGCGGCACAGGCAACGGATTCGCTGGAAGCCGAAGACTATTGGAGGCTGGGAAGAGCACATGCTGAACTGAAGCAGGATACGTCTGCTATCTCGGCGTATGAGGCGTCGCTTCGTCTGGACTCAGTCCAGACGAGCGTTCTGAATGACCTTGGAACGCTGCACATGAACCGGAAGGAATGGGAAAAGGCGCGGGCGAGGTTTGAGCAAAGGTTTGCAATCGATTCGTCCGCTGCAAGCGCGATCAATATCGGACAGCTCTTCTTGGTGATGGAAGATTACAGTCAGGCGGCATCCTGGTTCGATCGGGCGATTCAACGCGCTCCGGAGTATGTGCCGGCATATACCCGGCTGGGAGTGGCCCATCTTCAGTTGAAGTCGTACGACAAAGCTAAGGCTCTTTTCGAAAAGGTGATCAGCCTGGTCGACACCAATGTAACCAAGTACAAGTCCGACCTCGCCCAGGCGTACCGATATATCGGTCTGGCGTTGTTGATCGAAAAGAACTGGGAAAATGCGATCAAGCACTTGTTGAAATCTCTCGAACTCGAACCGAATGATGAGAACACGCTGCTCTGGACAGCACAAGGTTATCAGAACTGGCAAAAGCGGGACAAGGCGATCGAATACTACAAGAAGGTTTTGAAGATCAACAAGAACAATGAACAGGCAAAAAAAGGACTCGAGGTCCTGGAGGAAAAATCCTGATGTCTGACAAGGCGATCATAGAACCGTCGCATCAAAAGGCGGCGGATGTGCAGACGGGATTCTACGTCTTTCTAGGGGTCATGGGCCTGGCCTTCGTGCTGATGGTGGGCTACATGATCTCGCTGTATCTTTCGTAAGCTCTGACGAGTTCTGACGCAACCATATTCATGAAAGGAATGCATATGAAACATCTCCTGGCCTCGTGTGCTGTCGCCGCAGCGCTCCTCGTTGCCGGCTGCAAGAAAGGGGCCGACCTGCCTCCGGTCGCCGAATGGGAGCAGTTCTCCGACCCGTTCTTCCGGACGACATTCCTCTATCCGAAGGCGTGGCAGGTGCAGAAGGACCCGACGCGGGTGACCATCACCACCTCGATGGAGGCGATGGAAAAGTTCTTCGACCCCTACTCCAAGAAGCCGGCGGGGTCGCAACTCATTATTTCTGGCGAGCGCACGGATTCTGTGTCCACGCTCGAAGCCGTCTTCGAGCAATACAAGAAAGGCCTTACAGAGCAGGGTTTTGAGATTACCAGCGAAAAGCGGGTGACGGTGGACGGCATTCCGGCGATAGAGATCGCGTATGGCGGACGGTTCGACGAACAGACCACGATGCGCGCGATCCGTGCGCTTGCGTACAAAGATACTACGACCTATGTCGTACACTACGCGGGATTCAACGAATTTTTCGAACCGTACCGCGCAGTCTATGACTCGGCGATTGCGTCCGTCGTGCTGCCAAAGCCAAAAGTGGCGTCGAAACTTGTCGATCCGGCGATGCCCGTCGAGGAAACTCAGCGTTATACCAGCGATGTCGTGGACTTCGCATATCCGGAAAACTTTGGCGTAACGATCGGCAAGCCTTCCGGGGAAGTCGTGTATTCGACGGTCGTCAAAGGATCACGGGATGACATCAAGATCACTCTCGATGTCCGCCCGGCCAAGGGCGTCTCGTTGGACAAGATCGTGGTGCAGAACACGAAGAATCTTTCAAGATCGTCCGCTCCGTCGAATGCGACGATCTCCGGAGTGGCGGCGAAGAGCGTTTCGTACGCACCGACTCGAGGAATCGATGGCCGCATGTATTTCGTCGTCAAGAACGATAAATTCTACCGAATCATCATGTTCTGGCCAACGTCGCTGAAAAAGGAAGTCCTCCCGCCGCTGGAAAAAACGATTGCCTCTCTGCAGCTAAAGTAGTATACTATCCCCCCGTTTTGCGTTCTGATGTCATACCGGGCACAAAATCCGCACCTGCAACGCCGGAGCCTCGGCTCCGGCGTTCGCGTGTGGTGAGCTAACGCGAACTCTGTTGTCCTCCGACATACCCCAATACGGTCCCGCCAGCCGGGTCGTTGAATATGCAACCAGCCGCCCGCGCGTTCTCGGGTGGCTCCGTGGCGCCGCCATCCTCGATGGCGACTGGGGTACGTCCATTGCCTACGTTCTGGGCATCGCCTTCGCTCTCGCCGGAAACAGCAGCTTCTGGCACCTCGCGGCCATGCTTATCCTCACCACGCTGGTCGCCCTGAATTACGTTACGATCTGCCGCCTTCATCCGAACGGAGGCGGCGTCTACTCCACCGTCTACCATCGCTCCCGCTCCTTTGCCGTCATCGGCGCGCTTCTCCTCGGCGCTGACTACGTCATCACAATGTCCCTGTCCATCCTGGATGCAGGCCATTACTTCGGAATCCAGGACCCTGCAACGGCGGCAATGATCATTATCTTCATTGTCGGCGCGTTCAACTGGTTTGGACCGAAACATACGGGGGGGGCCGCCATCTTTGTGTCCGTCGCGACGTTGGCAGCCATACTGACGATCATCGCGGTCTCCGCACCCGAAGCGCTGAAAAATGCCATTATCGAACCCCCATCGGGAAACTCATTCGATAACTGGGAGATCTTCGTCGGCATCATTTTGAGCATTTCGGGTATCGAAGCCGTGTCGAACATGACCGGTTTGATGAAAGAACCCACGCGTGACTCTCGGCGGGCCATTCTCTCGGTGTTGACAAAAGTGGTCGTCGCCACCATTTTTCTTGGCTTGGCAATGTACGCCATCCCCGGACTTGACCGGATGGAGCACAAAGAAGAAATGGTCCGGTTCCTGGGGGAATTCTACGTCGGCCAATGGTTTGGATGGGTTGTTGCAGTATCGATCGGCCTGTTGCTGATCTCCGCGGGAAACACTGCCCTCAACGGACTCATTTCGATCCAGTTTTTGATGTCCGTCGACGGCGAATTGCCGGCACCGCTCAGAAAGCTCAACAGGCACGGGGTGCCGATCATACCTTTAATCATTGCTACGATCGTACCCATTGTCGTCTTGGTGTTTATCCACGACATTCTCACCCTTGCCCAATTGTACGCGATCGGCGTTGTCGGAGCGATCCTGATCAATGTCGGGTCGACAGCAACGGACAAATCGATCGTTATCAGCAAGCCGATACGCTTGATGATGGCCCTGTCGGCGTTGGTCCTCTTGTTTGTGGAGACCTCAATCGCCGTCGACAAGCCGAAGGCAACGATCTTCGCCGGCCTGGTGCTCGTGACCGGGCTTGGGGCGCGAGCACTTGCTCAACGGGCCAAGGTCCGGGTTCCCGCACCGGTTCCCGTTCCCGCCGCCGCTCCTCCACCGCGCCGGCGCGCCCGTAGGGCGCTTCCAACCTCCCGCTTCCTGGTCGCCATGAAGGACGCGAACGAACGGCTCCTGAAGTTTGCTATCGAAGAGTCCCGGCACCGGAACGCCTTCCTGTTTGTCTTGCGCGTGAAAGAGATCGCCGTCGGCAACCTGCCGGAACGGATCTTCCTGGAATCGAACGGAGCGGAACGCCGCATCGAAGAACTGTGTGCGACGGCGAACGTCGATTACCAATATCTGCAGGTTCCCAGCTATGAAGTGGGCTACACGATCGCCGAACAGGCTGCTACGTTCGGCGTGGAACGCGTGATCATCGGCGCCGAACGGCGTAATCGTCTGGAGAACGTCCTCAAAGGAAGCGTCATGCGCTCGCTCAGCGGATTGCTTCCGGAAGATGTGCAGCTTGTGATATTCGGTGGCTGACCGGGTTTTCAAAATATGAAACCGCGAATCGACTCTCATGTGAAGTGTTAAACCATCTTCTTCGCGTCCATTCGCGTGAATTAGCGGTTTGTTTATCCAAAGGGTTTTCGGACGCGACATAATTGCCATTCCTAGGAGGCCGACGTGTTCGAACAGCTCTTCCGACGCAAGAACCTCGATCAGATCGCCCGCGACGCCGAGGCCACCGAAGGACGCCTGAAACGGACGCTGGGTGCGCTTGACCTCATGTCCCTCGGAGTGGGGGCCATCATTGGAACAGGCATTTTCGCCATCATTGGAACTGCCTCCGCCGGAGGAGCCGACCACCTCGGCGCCGGACCCGCCGTCTCGCTTTCCTTCGTCATCACCGCCATCGCCTGCGCTTTTTGCGCCCTGTGTTACGCCGAATTCGCCGCTCTTGTTCCGATCTCGGGAAGTGCCTATACGTATTCGTATGCGACACTCGGCGAGCTTGTCGCGTGGATCATCGGGTGGGACCTCATCATCGAATACGCCGTCGGGAATGTCGCCGTGGCGATCGCTTGGGCGGCGTATTTCCATCAACTCCTCGAAGGGTTCGGTCTCAACATTCCCGCGTGGCTGTCGGTCGATTACCGGTCGGCACACCAAGCGTCAGATCTTGTTGCTGCCGCCGGCGGCTCGATACGCCCCGACCTTGCACTCGCGTATGAAGCCTGGACTGCACATCCCACTCTCTTCGGCATTCCAATCATTTTCAATTCGCTTGCCGTTCTGATCGTCGCCGCCGTAACGTGGGTCCTCGTCATCGGCATCAAGGAATCGGCCAGGGCGAACAATATTATGGTCGCCCTCAAGCTCGTCATTCTCCTCTTTTTTATCGGCGTAGGATCGTTCTATGTTACTCCCGAGAACTGGTCGCCGTTCATGCCGAATGGATTCGCGGGCGTGTGGACCGGGGCGAGCCTCATCTTCTTTGCGTTTATCGGGTTTGATGCCATCTCGACGGCGTCGGAGGAGTGCAAGAATCCCGGCCGCGACATACCGATCGGGATCATAGGATCGCTCGTCATATGCACCGTGGTCTACGTCTTGATCGCGATGGTGCTGACGGGCATGGAACCGTGGCAGCAACTGGGCGTCGCCGACCCGCTGGCCGAGGCGTTTGCGCGGAGGGGAATGGACTGGGCTGCGGGCATCATCTCCTTCGGCGCCGTCGCCTCCATGGCCGCTGTCCTCCTCGTCTTTCAGCTTGGACAGCCGCGCATTTTCTTTTCCATGTCCCGCGACGGCCTTCTTCCAAAGGGATTCTCCAAGGTCCATCCCCGCTATCAGACGCCGCATGTAACGACGATTTGGACCGGCGTCGTCGTGGGAGTGATCTCCGCGTTCGCAAATATCAACGAAATCGTCGAACTCACCAATATAGGCACCCTCTTCGCATTCGTGCTTGTGTGTGTGGGCATCATCATTTTGCGCAAGACGGACCCCAACCGGCCCCGGGTGTTTCGCACGCCGTTCGTCCCAGCCGTCCCCTTGCTCGGCATTGCCATGTGTATCTATTTGATGGCGGGACTGCCCTGGGTGACCTGGGTGCGTTTTGGGGCCTGGCTTTCCGTCGGACTTGTGCTATATTTCCTCTACGGATATCGGAACAGCCGGCTTCGGAATAAAGACTTAACCGCGAATGAACGCGAATGAACACGAATGGGTGAATCATTTTGAAAGAGCCCTTTGGTATAAGAACTTCCTATTAGCTTTCATTCGCGTTTATTGGCGGTTTGCTTTCTACTACGTTGTCGAAATTCACCGAGCTCTTCACCGTCCGCCCAGGAAATCGCATGGAAAACCAGAACGACCGGCCATCGCTCCTCAGAGTGCTCGGACTACGCGAAGGGATCGCCATCCACATGGGGGTGATCATCGGGTCCGGCATTTTCATCGTTCCCGCAACGATCGCGGGTCACCTCGGCGCGATGGGACCGATCATGCTCGTATGGGTGCTCGCGGGGATGCTGACGCTCTTCGGCGCGCTTACGCTGGCGGAGCTCAGCTCCGTACTGCCCCAATCGGGCGGGCCGTATATATATCTCCGGGAGAGCTTTGGGAAGGTGTGGGGATTTCTGTTCAGCTGGAACGATTTCTTCATCAACAAGGCTGGCTCGGCGGCCGCTTTGGCCGTCGGTTTTGCCACATATATGGGAACGTTCGTACCGCTTCTCGATCCGCGTCAGCGTTTCGTCCATGCAGAATTTCACGCCTTTGGTGTTCCGTTCGACGTCGGATTCGGGTATGTTCAGCTCATGGCTATGGTCGTGATCGCGCTCGTCACGTGGATCAATGTTCGGGGCGTAAATTTCGGAGCGTGGGTGATGAACATCTTCACCACGACGAAAGTGCTGGCACTTGTCGGCTTGATCATCGCGGCGATCGTGTATGCGCAGGGTTCCACGGCGAATTGGCTGCCATGGTGGCCCGATGCGTGGACCGCAGACTACACTGCTGCATTTGGACTGGCAATGATCTCCGCATTGTGGGCGTACGACGGCTGGATTGACGTCACTGTGACGGCCGGTGAATTCAAGGACCCGCAGAAGACGATCCCGCAATCGCTGCTGTTCGGTACGCTCGCCATCATCGTGTTGTACGTCGTCGCGAACCTGGCTTTCGCGTATGTGATCCCATTGGGTTCGATGTCGGGCTCTTCACGGATAGCGGCAGATGTTGCCACCACAGTCCTCGGCCCGGTGGGCGCGACGCTCATCATTCTCGGGATCATGGCATCCACGTTCGGCACGACGAATGGGATGCTTCTGGTCGGTCCCCGGTCGATCTATGCCGCGGGATCAGACGGCTCAATCACCAGGAAGCTCGGGGCGGTGCACCCAAAGTATCGAACACCGGCGACGGCAGTGGTGACGCTGGGGGTCTGGAGTGCCATTTTGTCGTTGTCCGGGACGTACGAGCAGATCACGTCGTTCGTGGTATTCGGGTCATGGGGGTTCTATGCATTGACCGCCGTGAGTGTGATCATCCTTCGGAGAAAGATGCCGGACGCTCCAAGGCCGTACAAAGCGTGGGGATATCCGTATGCCACTCTCGTCTTTGTCGCCCTTGCCGGATGGTTCATCTACAACACGCTTGTCGAGGACACGAGGAATGCGATCATTGGCATCGTCTTGCTCGTGATCTCGCTGCCGTTGTATGCGTATTGGACACGCGGCTCGCGCTCAGGAGATCATGTCGCTTGACCTGATACAAACACTGGCGCTCGCCTCCTTGGTGTTTGGGGCGGGATCGGGCGTTAAACGGATCGTTCCGGTAATTTCGCGTTTGAACATTCCGGCCGCTGTGGTCGGTGGTCTCACATATGCGGTGCTGGCGTTTGCGGCAGAACCGTTCGTCGGGCGACTCGGGCTCGATACGTCGGCACAGCCGCTGTTCATGGTGGCGTTCTTCACGTCCATCGGCATTGGGGCCACATGGTCCCTGCTGAAGCGGGGCGGCGTTCCGGTGGTCGTACTCCTCATCCTTGCAACATTCCTGGCGCTCATTCAAAACGTTGCCGGCATCGGTGCGGCGTGGGCGCTTGGCGTTCATCCGTTGATCGGCGTGATCGCCGGTTCGGTCACGCTCGTTGGCGGACCCGCAACCGGGATGGCGTTCGCCCCCTCGTTCGAAGCGGCAGGTGTCGACGGCGCCGGCGTGTTGACCATCGCGTCGGCAACGGTGGGGATCCTTTTCGGCGGCCTTTGTGGCGGGCCGGTCGGTTCTTACCTTATGCGCCGGCGGAACCTTGTCTCATCGGATCGCATGCAAAACGTCGTGCATTCCGGGGACGGTGGTGGGGTGAACGTGGAATTGGACCAGGAACGAGGGTCGTTCTCTGTCAGCCTGCTCGTACTCGGCATGTGCATGGGGATCGGGAGCCTGATCAGCTTGGGATTTGCTTCGGCGGGATGGGTGTTGCCGGCCTACATCGGCGCGATGATCGCAGCATCGGCCGTTGCGAACGCGGCGGAACGCTCCTCGCTCCGAGTCATCGACCTTCGGTTGGTCCGATTCCTGGGCGGCGTCTGCCTAAACATATTCCTTGTCGTCGCGCTCATGAACCTTCGGATCGCGGACCTGGCGAATCTCGCCGTACCGCTGACCGTTATACTCATGCTGCAGGTGGTCATAGCTGCGTTGTTCACGCTGTTCATCGTGTTCCGATTCATGGGCCGCGACTACGACGGCGCAGTAGCTTCGGCTGGTTTTATCGGGTTCGGACTCGGCACAACGGCGAACGCCGTGGCCAACATGCAAACGCTGGAGGAACGGTTCGGCGCAGCCCCGCGGGCATTCCTGACGGTCCCCATCGTCGGCGGATTCTTCATCGATTTTACGAACGCGTTGGTTATCAACGGTTTCCTCAATTGGTGGCGCTGAAGTCAAAGTGTTTCAATCATTTCTGTATTTTCGTGTTCCTCGTGGGTAATCTTTTCAAAGGCATTCACTAGAAAGATCTACACTATGAAGCTTCACAACAAGATTATGCTCGGCCTTCTCCTGGGCGCCGCGCTCGGCATAACGGCGCATATGACAGCGCCGCAGGCGGAATGGCTTGCGTGGTTCAACACCAACGTGGCCAATCCGGTCGGCCAGGTGTTTCTGCGAATGCTGTTGATGGTCGTCGTTCCGCTGGTGTTCGCCTCGATCTCGCTGGGAGTGGCCGGACTAGGCGACCTTCGGAATCTTGGCAGGGTGGGGGCGAAGACGCTTGCCTACTTCATGATGTCGACGCTCGTTGCGGCCGTTCTGGGACTATTCCTCGTTCAGGTATTCCAACCCGGCGGAGGAATGGACCCGTTGGTTCGTCAACAGTTGCTCGACGCGTACAAAACGCAGGCTCAGGGACTGCAGGCCGGTGGAACGACCAGATTCGGCATTGACATGTTGGTCAATATGGTCCCCCGGAATCCGATCTCGGCGGCGGCGAACATGGAAATGCTGGCGGTCATTTTCTTCGCGATCGTGTTTGGCGCGGCGATGACGCTCGTTCCCGCCGAAAAGTCAAAGCCGGTGACAAACTTCCTGGAAGGTTTGAACGAGATCGTCATCAAGATCATCGATTTCGCAATGAAGTTGGCCCCGTACGGCGTCTTTGGTCTCATTTTCTATACGACCTCCCGATTCGGATGGGACTTGCTACGGCAACTTGGAATGTATGTCGCGCTGGTCTTGGTTGGGCTTTCCATCCATGGCGTCATCAGTCTTTCTGTTTTTGTGAAGGTCCTTGGCGGCTTGAATCCTGTCGTCTTTTGGAAAAAAGCACGTCCGGTAATTATCACGGCATTTTCCACATCATCCAGCAATGCAACACTGCCGACGAACATCTCTGTCGGCGAAAAGGATCTCGGACTTCCTCCGAAGATTGCCGGCTTTGTGCTCCCCCTTGGGGCGACAATGAATATGAATGGGACGGCTTTGTACGAAGGCGTTACTATCCTGTTCCTTGCGCAGGTGTTCGGCATCGATCTTGATATCGGACAACAGGCGATTGTTGTGTTTCTTTCAGTCCTGATGGCAATTGGAGCCGCGGGAGTCCCCGGCGGCTCGCTCCCCCTCATGATGGTCGTCCTGGCGACGGTCGGCGTTCCTCCCGAGGCCATCGCCATCATTCTTGGCGTGGACCGCATTCTCGATATGAGTCGTACGACGCTCAACGTAACGGGCGATTTGACAGCCGCTGTGTATGTGGCTCGATCTGAGAAACTGTGGAGCCCCAAGTCCGTTCCCGTCGGGGAAAAATCGTAGAGCCAGACTCAAAAATTATCTCGCTACGCCCGCAACGTTGCGAGAAACTCTCTCTGACGTGGCGTTTTGACGGAGGAAACGAAGCATGATGTATTGATTCTTGCCGGAAAGTCCGTTACTCTTTGAAGATTCATTTCACGGACGTCACTCCCATCCCGACGTCTTTTCTTGCATCTGAACTAGCCAGGGAGGTACTGTGGCCGAACACAAAGAACGCTGGGGTTCACGGGTCGGTTTGGTGCTGGCCATGGCCGGCAATGCCGTGGGCCTCGGCAATTTCCTCCGTTTTCCCGCGCAGGCCGTCCAAAACGGCGGCGGTGCCTTTATCATCCCTTACCTTGTGTCGTTCTTGTTGATGGGAATTCCACTGTTGTGGATCGAATGGGCTATCGGTCGGCACGGCGGGAAATACGGACATCACTCCGCTCCGGGTATGATGGATGTGATAGGCAAAGGGAACTGGTGGAAGTACATCGGTGTCTTCGGGATTTTCACGAATCTGACGGTAGCCGCGTATTACACATACCTGGAATCCTGGACACTGGCATATGTGTGGCACTCGATCACAGGTGCATTCAGCGGAATGACATCGATTGAAGTCGCGAACTTCTTCCTTGAATATGTGGATGCCGCGGACGGGTCGTGGTTTAACTTTCCTTCTTCTGCTCTGTTTTGGTTTGGGATAACGCTCGCACTCAATTTGTGGATATTGTCTCGCGGGCTCAGCAAAGGTGTCGAAATCGCGTCAAAGATCGGTATGCCCTTGCTGATCATGTTCGGAATTTTCCTGGCTATCCGAACGCTGACTCTCGACGCAGGAGAACAAGGCGCGGTCAACGACGCCCTCGTTGGATTGAATTTTCTCTGGGAACCTCAGTTTGATTCCCTCACGAATCCCAGTGTCTGGATGGCTGCCGCCGGACAGATCTTCTTCACCTTATCGGTTGGAATGGGGTCCATCCACTGCTACGCCGCATATGTTCAGGAGAACGACGACATTGCGCTGAACGCGGCGTCTGCCGGATGGATGAACGAATTTGTCGAGGTCATCCTCGGTGGCTCTATTGTCGTTCCTATAGCGACCGCTTATCTCGGACTCGACTGGGTGCAGGACAACGTCGGTTTGGCCATGGGATTCAGAACTATGCCGACGCTCTTTCAGAACTGGGGACCGTTCCTCGCGGGAGTTGCGGGTGTCGCGTGGTTTGGTCTTTTGTTCTTCGCCGGTATCACCAGTTCCCTTGCAATGGGACAGCCGGTGATGGCATTTATGCAGGATGAATACAAGTTGTCCCGAGGCCAGTCGGCGCGTATGTTCGGTCTGTTCATGCTTATTCTGTCGCTCTGGACAGTGTTCTTCTACGGTTACGGTGCGTTCGGCGAGTTCGACGATTGGTCCGGTACGTTCGCCCTCGTTGTGTTTGCCTTGTTCGAGGCGATCGCATTTGCCTGGGTTTTCGGCATGGAGAAAGGTTGGGCTGAAATTACGCGAGGGGCCGATATCGAAGTACCCTACGTCTTCAAATACGTGATCAAGTATGTCACGCCGCTGTTCCTGCTTGTCGTATTTGTAGGCGCTTTGATAGCTCCTGCCGGCGGTGATTGGAGTGGAGCGCTCTCAGGTCTGTTCGCGGGAGAAGGTTGGAACTTCTCCGCAGGCAGCATTGTCGGTAAATTATGGCACGTGGGGTACGCCGACAAGAGGTGGTTTGTCGACGGCTCACCCACGCCCGTGTTCATCGTCGACGCTACGCGATCATTGTTGCTCCTGGTCTTTGTCGTTATAGCACTTGCCGTACGGCATGCATGGAAGCGTAATCAACACACTTACTAAGAGAACATGTCGACTCTCGCGTGGTCAATGATGCTGTGCACCTGGGCCGTGGTATTGTTCTTCACGTCCAGGTTCTTCATGCGCGTCCTCCGTACGCCCCGAAGATCCGACGCCGGTCAAAACTGACCTGAGCGACGGAAACTCACGTGCCGACTCACGATATCACCCAATGGATCGGGTTCAATGCATTGATCCTGATCCTCCTGGGTGTGGATCTTGTCGTATTCAATCGCAAACCGCATGAGGTCTCGATCCGCGAAGCGCTCCTGTGGAGCGCCATGTGGATTGGCCTGTCGCTGATCTTCAATGTCTTCGTGTACTTCCGGTACGGTCCCGACATCGCCCTGCGCTGGTTCACCGGGTATCTGATCGAGAAGTCCCTGAGCGTCGACAACCTGTTCGTCTTCCTCCTTCTCTTCTCCTATTTCAAGGTCCCGCCAAAGTATCAGCACAAGGTGTTGTTCTGGGGGATCATCGGTGCGCTGGTAATGCGCGGCGCCCTGATCCTGCTCGGGGCTGCGCTCATCGAACGGTTCCACTGGATCCTCTACGTGTTCGGGCTCTTCCTCGTCGTCACGGGCGTGAAGATGATGTACCAGAGCGAGGATGACACCGTCCATCCCGAACGGAATATCGCCGTGCGATTCTTCCGGAAGATTTTCCCCGTCAAGCCCGAGTACCAGTGGGATCTGTTCTTCGTGCGGGTCGACGGAAAACTGTATGCGACGCTGCTGTTCGTCGTCCTCATTGTCGTCGAAACGACCGACCTCGTCTTTGCCGTCGATTCGATTCCGGCAATCTTTGCGATTACGACCGACCCCTTCATTGTGTACACGTCGAATGTGTTCGCCATTCTCGGACTGCGATCGCTGTATTTTGCGCTCGCCGGGATGATGGACATGTTCCACTATCTGCGGCACGGACTGTCGCTTGTGCTGTCGTTCATCGGCGTCAAGATGCTCGTGTCGGGTTTCATCGAAGTACCGATCTCAATCGCACTCGGCGTCGTCGCTGTGGTCCTCGGAGCAGCAGTCATTGCGTCGATTGTAAGGGCAAGGCGGTTGAAACATAAAGAAACATAGTCCCCCCTTAGAGAAATGGTCCACGAAGGACCACGAAGAGACTCATAGGTTGTGAACATGCATCAATGAAATCTTTGTGGTCCTTAGTGATTCTTTGTGTTCCTTCGTGGATGAATTTTCCCTTCTGTCACTTCTGAGCCCCGGATTCCAAGTTCCGAGAATTGCTACGAATCCTTCTCGCTCTTCCCCGTAGTTCATCCATCCTGAACCGAATTCGGCGATTCGCTTTCGCAGACAACTGGCAAGGATTTTGCTGGGTTTAGGGCACATTCTTCACTTTTCGCCCGAAAACTACGCCATACCATGTTTACGATCCGCAGCAAGGAGTTCCTCTCACCAACGATTGCGCGTTTCATAATTGAAGCTCCATACGTCGCCCCAAAGCGGAAAGCCGGCAATTTCGTCATCATCCGGGTATCGGATAACGGGGAACGGATACCCATTACGCTCGTAGACTCCGACCCGGTCGAGGGGACGGTCACGTTGATCGTCCAGGCGATCGGTAAAACGACAAAGGAACTGCTGACCAAAGAAGCCGGGGATACGATCCCCGACCTCGTCGGTCCTCTGGGCAAGCCGACGCCCCTCCACGCCAACGAGACAATTGTGTGCGTCGGCGGCGGTGTCGGTACAGCTGAGCTCCTCCCGATAACGCGGGCATTAAAAGAATCCGGCAACCGCATTCTGTCCATTGTCGGCGCCCGATCCAGGGACCTCATCATCCTGGAAGATGAGATGCGCGCGGCTTCCGACGCCCTGGCTGTGACAACGGATGACGGTTCGTATGGGAAGAAAGGATTCGTTACGGACGAGCTGAAAGAAATTCTTGACCGCGAAAAACCCGATGCGGTGTATGCAATCGGTCCGCTTCCAATGATGAAGGCGGTGAGTGCGCTGACGAAAGTGTACGGAGTCCATACGACGGTAAGTCTCAATGCGCTGATGGTCGACGGCACCGGCATGTGCGGCGGCTGTCGCGTGTCAATCGGGGGTAGAATGAAATTCGCTTGCGTTGATGGACCGGAATTTGACGGCCACGCTGTGGATTTTGACGAACTTATCATCCGGAACAGGAGTTACACGGTATTTGAACAGGAATCCAATCGTCGGTTTACGGAAGAACATGCGTGCGCGGCTCAACAGGCGTCGGAGGTGGTGCGATGAGCGCGATCAATCCCCTCAAGCCGTCGCAGCGTATGAAGATCCCGCGGGAGCACGCCCCCGAACGTCCCGCGCTGGAGCGCAACGGTGATTTCGTCGAAGTTTCCCTCGGCTTCACATCCGACCAGGCAGTTGTAGAGGCGACCCGCTGCCTTGAGTGCACAGACCCGGTCTGCACGACGGGATGCCCGGTCAACATCGACATTCGCTCTTTCATACAACTCGTCATGCAGCGCGATTTCGTCGGGGCGGCGCGGAAGATCCGCGAATCGAATTATCTTCCCGCCATTTGCGGACGGGTATGTCCGCAGGAATCGCAATGCGAAGCCGTGTGTACGCTCGGGAAGAAACATGAGCCGGTGGCTATAGGCAAGTTGGAGCGGTTTGTGGCGGATTATGAAATGACCAACAAGTTGTTCGTGCCGCCGGCGCGGACCGAACGGCGGCAGGAGAAGGTTGCCGTCGTTGGATCGGGGCCCTCGGGGCTCACGTGCGCGGCGGTGTTGGCGCAGAGAGGCTATTCAGTCTCCGTGTTTGAAGCCCTTCATGCAGTTGGCGGAGTGCTGCGCTATGGAATACCGGAGTTCCGTCTGCCGAGAACCGTTCTTGACGAAGAGGTCGATCGTGTGAAGGGATTGGGCGTCGAGATCCAAACGAATTTTGTCGTCGGCATGACTGCGACTGTCGACGAGCTGATGGACACATGGGGATACGCCGCCGTGTATCTCGCGACCGGAGCGGGAACGCCGCATTTCATGAGCATACCCGGCGAAAATCTCATCGGCGTCTTTTCAGCGAACGAGTTCCTGACGCGTGTAAACCTCATGCGGGCATATGCGTTTCCGCAGGTCGACACGCCTGTGAGGCTGGGCAAACGCGTTGCCGTGGTTGGCGGCGGGAACACGGCAAT
>MHAK01000002.1:25000-51485 GCA_001802945.1 Ignavibacteria bacterium RIFCSPLOWO2_12_FULL_56_21
TCCGCAGGTCGACACGCCTGTGAGGCTGGGCAAACGCGTTGCCGTGGTTGGCGGCGGGAACACGGCAATGGACGCCGTACGCACCTCACGGCGGCTGGGGGCTGAGAGGGCGTATTTGGTGTATCGGCGATCCCGCCAGGAAATGCCCGCCCGGGAAGAAGAAATTCATCACGCCGAAGAGGAAGGCATCGAGTTCTTGATGCTGACGAGTCCTGTCAAGATTGTAGATAACGGGCGTCATGAAGTGCAGGGGATGATCTGCCAGAAGATGGCGTTGGGAGAGCCCGACAGCTCGGGACGTCGATCGCCCATTCCCATAGAGGGCTCAGAGTTTACGCTCGATGTCGAAACGGTCATCATGGCGATCGGCCAGAGTCCAAATCCTGTCATCCAGGCCACAACGCCCGGCCTGAAGACAGGGAAAAAAGGGACTGTTGCGGTGGGGGAGAAGCAGGAGACGAGCAGGCCGGGCGTCTTCGCAGGCGGCGATGTGTCAAGGGGAGGAGCCACCGTAATTCTGGCGATGCGGGACGGAAAGACCGCTGCCGCGGCGATCGAAGAGCATTTGTTGTCCAAAGCCCGGGAAGTTGTGGAGGAGGCAAAGGCAAGTTTGTAGGAGCGTTACTGCGAGACCTCGCCATGAAATCATTTCTCATTCTCATCCTTTTTCTTCCATCCCTTCTCTACAGTCAACTCTCCGAGACCGCCGCATGGTCTGCGACCATCCCCGATCAATACAGGGTGACGCCGAATATCACCTACGGGACTGCTTCGGGCTATGACTGCAAGCTCGATGTTTATTGTCCGGCGAATGCCACTTCGCCTGTGCCGACGGTGGTCTACATCCATGGCGGGGGGTGGGTGGTTGGATCGAAAGAGTCAGCAGTGCTGCAGATTCTTCCGTATCTCGAAATGGGCTTCGCTATCGTCAATGTGGAGTACCGGCTGGCGAAAGTTGCGCTCGCGCCGGGAGCGGTAGAAGATTGTCGGCGCGCTCTGCGATGGGTCTTTTCCAACGCTAAGACCTACGCGTTCGATACGGCACGAGTTCTGGTGACTGGCGGTTCGGCAGGGGGACATCTCGCACTGATAACGGGTCTGCTGGATGCTTCCGCCGGCTTCGACGAGACCACCGGTTGGGACCCTACGCCCGTCACTCCTCACGTGGCGGCTATCATCAATTGGTATGGAATAACGGACGTTGCCGATCTACTGGACGGCCCGAATTTTCAGCAATATGCCGGAGCATGGCTGGGAAGCCAATTGCACAGGAAGGACATAGCGAAGGCGGTCTCGCCGCTGACGTATGTGAAAAAATCCTCGCCGCCGATAATTACGGTCCATGGAGATGCCGACCAACTCGTTCCGTATCAGCATGCGCTCCGACTGCATGACGCATTGAAGAAGGCGGGAGTGAAGAACGAATTTATCACGATTCCCGGGGGAAGGCACGGAGGATTCTCAAAAGACGATATGATCAGGATCCAGGAAAGGATCCGGACGTTTCTGAAGGAAGTTGGGATTCTTAGAATGAACTAAGATCGCAGGAGTTCCTGACCTGCGCCTGAAAGTTCGGAGTTCATTTTAAAAACACGAACATCCCCGTCAACGGTCTAATGTTGTACGGGGGTGTGGTGTTTTGTGGCGAGAGATACCGGGTTCCGGTTGCTGCGTATCGTCAGAGTCCTGCTGCAAGCACGGCACTGCGAAGCTCTTCCTCCGGGCGAACGCCAACGAAGATGTTCGAAACGATCCCTTCTTTGTTGATGATGACCACGGTGGGGATGGCGCTGATGGTGTACTCCCGTCCGATGGCACTTCCCACGTCAAGGAGTGTAGGGAACGTGTACTTGTTTTGCTTCACATAGACTGTCGGCAATTCCTTTGCCTCATTGTTGATACCCAGAACGATCAATCCTTTTCCCCCCAGTTCCTCGAATAACTTCTGAACACGGGGGAGTTCGATCCTGCATGGCCCGCACCAGGTCGCCCAAAAGTCCAGCAGCACGACTTTTCCTTTGTACTGCTCGAGGCGGTGTGTCGCACCGGTAAGATCAGGAAGGGAGAATGAAGGAGCAGGCTTGCCTTTGAGTTCGGCTGTAGGTGCGGAGCCAAAACGTTCGACTTCTTTCCACTCCGGCGGGGGTTGAAAGGCAAACATGGTGTCCGGAAGGGCGGCGTTTACGCTTCGGACTTTGATGACAGTTGTCTCATAAGCATCCGCCACACTGCCGTCGGACATCAAGGCCAGAGTATGGGAGGAATCTCTGACGGAAAGATGTGATTCTCGGTCGATCCAGTATGTGACGATCGCATCGCGCAAGGCACGACCCTGGTTGGCAGCCGGCCGAGGTCGGACGGCGAGCACATCGCAGTGAAGCTTCTTTCCGCCGACGAACACGTCTTCGGTGCGAAGGACGCTGGCTCGCTCGGGATCGTCGCCGAACTTCTCCAAGGAGGCAAGGACCGGATTGGGTTCGATTTCGACTGCGCCGGAGGTCACGGACACATTCTTCCTGATAAACTGCCGTTGCGCCGGCCTCACCTGCCACAGAGTGCTATCCTTCCGGATCACATAGAGTACGGGATTTCCCCCTTTGTCTCTCCGTTCAATCCGGTAATCTCGCGGTCGTGCGGCAGCTCTGATCTGGGAACGCTCATCCCGAAAAGGCCGTGTTCCTGTCAACTGAATTGTTGAAACACTTTCATCGTAGTACGACCGGATAGATTCGGCGGCCGCGCGGGATTTCGCGAGAAGGGAGGCCGCCTCTTGTGAGACTCCTTCCGGCAGCATCGAGTTTCTGGCCTCCACCCGTTCGCGGAACGCTTGCTCCCGGCGCGTGTCATCCTCTTTCTGCATCCCGCGGATTCGAACTTCGAACATTGAACGGATCGACGAGTACGCAGAGTCCTTTGACAAGAGAGCCATCAGCATCGAGGCCGGCCGCGGACTTATGGTCCAGAGTGCCATCACGGAATCCACAAGTCCCCGCAACACGTCGGTATGTGGACCGGGGGCGCCGGCCTCGGGGGACAGGATCGATTTATGCGCCCTGTCCAAGTACCCGAACATTTCTGTGGTGGGTTCGCGGCGAATCATCTCGTAGCAATACGGAAGAGCTTCCTGCGCTTTGCCCGATGCGATCAGCAGAATTCCGTGATAGTTGAACACCTGTTGGGCTTGCGGGCGGAGCGCCCTTGCCCGTTCGAGCAACGCCCAGGATTCGTCAACCCTGTCTTTTGAATTGATCCACACGGAGACCAGGCCGATATATCCCCAATAGAATGTAGAATCGAGCTCGATAGAACGCTGCAAATGATAGCGGACGGAATCGGGCTTGCGCTCACTGCGGATAGCGCGAGCGTAGAGATAATGGTATAACGGAACGGAGGGATGCAGATCGACCAACTGCCCGTAGTATGAGGGAGGAAGTTTCCGCAGGTCCTGCGTGAATCGCGCAGCATCCGCATTCAGGGAATCGAGAGCGAGCGCCTCCTGCGATTTCTTCAACGCGTCGTCGGGTTTCCCGGCACGGAAGAGTTCACTCGCTTCAGCATTCAGTCGATCGATGGTCGATTGAGACACGGATACCGTAGAAGACAAGAAGATGAGGAGGAGTAGCGAGAGCGCCTTCATGAAAGGTTCCTTTTTGTGACGAAAGATTGCACAACCGTGCGTCCGGATCCGTCGCTTCCTTCCCGGCCCAAGGTCAAAGATCGTCAGTGATCGCTCTTCATGCCGATCGCGTCCAGCAACGGAAGAGGCTTGTTATTCTTGAGGCCATCGAGCATTGCCGATATTCTCGGGGAATCGTTGATCCGCTTGACGAGCGGTTCAGTGATATCCACCGTTTCGATTTCCGGACTTTGATAGAGGAGTTCGTATTGGGACACCACGGTCGACACGTTGGCGTCCTTGGCGACTCCGGCGACCGCATCCTTGTACAGCGCGAGAATCTCGGAGACGGAGCCGATGCTGAATCCTTGAAGAGACAACAGCTTCTGCCGCGTCTGACCTTTGGTCTCGAGTTGTGCAGCAAGCGAGTCGTTCTTAGCGGCCTTCGCCTGTTGGAACTGGGTCTTCAAGAGCTGTATTTCCTGTCCGAAGGCGGGGGATTGAGCGTATGCGATTGCGATCGCCCGCGAATCGAATACACCGACACGCACCGGTGCTTGTGACATCGAAGGGTCAGTGCTGGCGAGGAACAGTGCGAAGGCGGCGATCATACAACGAATGGTTCTCATGACATCCCCTTGTGGATGATGAGTGAACACCGGCAGGATTAGTTGGCAAGAGGTGCTGCGATGCCGTCCGGTGCGAGGCGCGTGCTGCGATAGAGAGAGATGGCGGCGATCGCCAACGGCAAAGTAACGAGCAATTCCATGAGAATCCGTGTCATGATCGGACCGCGGATGCCGAAGAACACAAGACAACCGGCGGCCAGGAGGGTCAGAAGTATTGCGCTGATGAGGGGCCGGCGTAGGCCGAGGAGCCCGATGAGAAGAATGACGACGCCCGGAACGGATTGCACGATGACTCCGACGATACCTCCCCCTTCGACTGCTGAAAAAAGAACAACCAGAATGCCGACAGACGAAGCAATGCGGACGCCTGTGAGACGCGGCTCTGCTGCCATAACAAGCCCAACCAGTGCTTTGGTGGCGATACCGAGGGCAATGATGGCGGCGAACACATCGATGGGTTTTCCCTCGAGCTCCGCCTGGACGGCAAAGACTGCAGTCGCGGCGATCATCACAGTCAGCGCAAGATTTCCTGAACGGAATTGAATCTGTCTTTGGCGCTCGTCCGCATACCTCTTAGCCACTCCAAGGGCGATCAATGTTGGACGGAGAAGGTAGGCACCGATGATGAGGTAGAGGAATGCACTGTGCACGGCCGCAGCGCAGAGCAGGCTGAGCGCGAAGATTCCAGTTGCCCACCACGAAATGGCGTCCCATCTAAACATTGTCCGTCTCCTCAAGTTGAAAGAGTTGTTCCACTGTCACGTTGATAGCTTTGGCGAGCAGGAGGGCAAGCATCACAGAAGGGTTGTAGTTGCCTCTCTCAATTGCGTTGATGGTTTGGCGTGACACATGTACCCGGTCGGCAAGTTGTTGCTGACTGAGATCTCCTGCCTCGAATCGGTACTTTCTCAAATTCGTTTTCATGATCTATGTTTCTGTGGCTCCTTGTTTCGACGAGGATTCAATCGGAGTGTAAAGTTATTGCGTCATAATGTCAAGTTAGTTTTACAATTTATGAGAATTGGATTTCAATGATCGATGTTCAGCGAGTTCTCTGTTATGTTCTTTCCGAAGTCAGTCACCGGGTTTGCGCTGATGGCTGGAATTCTAACGACGTTTCGAAAAGGGGAGGGCATCCATTCAACGGGGCGTTCGAGAATTGCTGAAGATTCTCAAAACCTGGAAACCGCCGGCTTGTGCTACTCTCAGTCTCTCTCTACCTTGACGCCGCGGCACTTATCGCAGTAGCACGATATCCGTCTATGACAAAATGTAGAAGGATCTCAGCCATGAGACTCAAAGTGACTGTGTCTTCGACATGTTCCAATGCTCTTGTCTGGTTCGCGATGCTCTGTTCTATGCATGGTCAGTCGGTCGCCCAGACGAGCGGACAGGAATTTCGCCGGGCCGGTTTCATCGATGCGAATAATGTCAAGATGGTTCACGGCAATTGGGGTGTGCTCGGCCAGCCGGGGGAATCGGGTTCTCGTGGGGCTTGGCCGTTTGCGACAAACGGGTATATCGGCGATCTCAGTTTTCTCATCGGAGCGGAGTTGCCCGGGCTTCCGATCACGGCCCACTCCGTGGTGGGAGTTGCGGTCAGCAGGCCGGGCACACCTGACATGTCGCAGACCGGAAAGTCATGGACGTTTGAGCCGGTCGACGGATTTAGCAATCCTGTCGACTCACGCATTGCCGTCAGCACCGACCCCAGTACCTGGCCCGCTGCGTGGCCGGACCATCCCGACTGGAAAGGTCCGGGAGGCGAACCGCTTTGGAATGGGCTCGGAGGTCCGGGAGTGTTCGTTGCCGACCAGGAATCGTTCTACATCGTCGACGATAACAACGACGAACGATACAGTTACTTCTTAAACAACGACCGGGGAATCGAATTCAAGCCGGATTCTATCAATCCGTTCCGGAATGGTTTGGGATTGCGTGTCGCTGTTCGTCATCTGGAATGGAACCATCCACTGCTCAAAGACGCCCTCTTCTCCGTGTATGACATCACGAACGAAGGGACGCAGACGTACGGGAAAATAGTCTTTGGACAATTGAACGGCACGTATGTTGGAGTCACCTCGTCCGACTATTCACAGAATGAATATGACGACGACGTTTCTCTCTTGTTTCATGGTCCCAACATTGTCCTAACGAGGGATTTCACTCCCCACATGCGGAATCCACTATGGGTGGGACCGAACGGAATGCTGGGGCACGGTTTTGTGGCCACTCCCGTTGGCGAGGCCATTGCCAGTTATCATGGGTTCATACCGGCCGCGAACATCAGATTCGACGACGATGAATCGCTTTGGCAGAAACTCACGCCGGGGTACTTTGGAATTCCCGTGATATTCGCCGACACACTGGCTCCTGAAGCAGGAGCGGACGCCGACTACATAATGGGGTCGGGTTACTTTACGCTCGCCCCGGGGGATACACAGCGCGTGGTGACGATTCTTGCCTATGGATACTCGAAAGAGGAAGTCGAACAGAAGGTGGAGATTGCGCGGGCCTTCTGGAACAGGGGCTTCGACATGCAAAAAGTCTACGAGGCGGTGACGCTGAACTCTTTCGAGGGGCCAACGACCCTTCAGGGTACCGTTTCCATAAACTGGAGTTCCGGGATCGGCAACGGCACAGTCGGTATCTGGTTCAGTCCGGACCATGCTAAAACCTGGAAGCCTGTCGCGACAGGATTACCGCACCAGGGAAGTTACTCCTGGAACACGGCCCTCCAGGCCGATTGCTCCTTTGGGACCATTCGGCTGTTGGCGAGGGATTCAACCGGAAAAATGCAGGGATTCGATGAATCGACGGCAAACATCATTGTCGACAACGCCTCGAACGGGTCGCCAACTCTGTTCATCTCACAGCAACAGACTGCGACTCCGGTGGTATTCGAAGCCGACTCAATCCAGCTTTCTCTGCTTCTCGGAGATCCCGAAGGCCAACCCTTGCTGATCCGGGCGTACTATCAGACGGAACCGGGAGGTTCCTGGACGCTTTTCGACTACTTCGCCAGACCCGGCGAACCTTCCGAATGCATGCTTACTTTCCGGGTCAGAGACCTGCCAAATGCGCCGCGCTTTGCAATTCTGCTCGAAGCATCTGACGGTGTCTTCAGCACTTCCGATTCGACGATTCCCTTCATCAAGCAGAGCCAAAGAATCGAGGTAGAACGGGACCGGGTTGTTCATGCGTCCGGGGCCAGCGAATCGCCGTTCGGCGTTCGCGTAATCGACCGGGCCAAGCTCACCGGCGATGAATATGTCGTTTCGTTCGACGACTCGTCCAATTTTCCTCTCAAGACCGTGGAGGTATGGAACCGAACAAAAAACGGCATTGCACTTTCCCCGGCAATCCTTGTTTCCAACGTGGAATCGCCCGCGTTCGACGGTCTTGTGTTCTGGGCGAATGACACAGTAACACACGTCCCTGCGTCTGGGCTGCGCCTTAACCGATCCGTCCCTCCCAACACGTTCATCTCCTGTCAAGTCACCAATATCTATCCGGGAGATTATCCACAGTGGGTGCGGGGTTTCCCGGCAGCGAACGATTATGTCATCGTGTTCAGCGATAGTATTGTCAGTGCGTCAATAGCGAATGATGCATTGTTTCTTCCGTCCCAACCCGTCAACTTCCGAGTCTTCGAGCGGTCAAGCATGAGGTCGATTCCGTTTTCCGGTTACGTGCAAGAAGGCATAATGGAAATACTGTTGATAGAAGGCGGCCCCGGCGATTTCGGGTTCACCTGGGACGTGCTGTTGGTAACGCCTCCTTTGAATCCTCCGTTGAAAAGCGGAGATTCATTGTTTATCACTACCTCGAAAGGCTTTTCGGCTCGGGACACGGTGGTGATTTCGGGAACGCTTGTTGCGGGAGTAGAGCGGCGAGAGGATCAGATTTCGTCTTTCGTGCTTGCCCAGAATTACCCGAATCCCTTCAATCCCCAAACCCGGATCTCGTATGTCTTGTACAGCACGTCGCGCGTCTCGCTGAAGATTTACGACCTTCTGGGACGCGAGATCGTGGAATTAGTCGGTAAAGATATGCCCGCAGGTCATCACAGCGTGACGTGGAAACCCGCACACCTGGCCTCAGGAATGTACTTCTACAGATTCGAAGCGATCCCCGCGGCCGATCCTTCAACGAGATGTGTTGATGTGAAGAAAATGGTGCTCTTGCGATAATGAACGAGGAAGAACGGCCGGACGCACACTTATTTCAACAGTACCATCTTCTTCGTCGCGATAGTGCGCTTCTCCAAGCCAACGAGGGTGGTCGCTTCCAGGCGGCAAACATAGAATCCGCTGGGAACGTTTGCCGTCCACACGATCCGCTTGACTCCAGGCCCTTCATCTGTATCTGCAAGCACGGCAACCTCCTGCCCCGCAATGTTGAACATCTTCAGGACAATGTGGGAGGGCGTCGGCAGGTCATATTCGATCGTCGTTGACGGATTGAACGGATTGGGGTAGTTCTGATGAAGCTCCAATCGTAGGGGCAACTCGTGCGGAATCCGGACGTCAGTCGTGATCATTTCTGACAAAGGCCGCAGCCACAACCCGCTGCCGGATGTTCCGGCAAAGAGATTGATACCGCTGACGGCAAGGGCGTTGACCCACGTGCTTGTCAGTCCTTCATTCTCTGCGGTCCAGGATATGACATTGGCGGCCGAAACAAACACGCCGTCCTGCGTCCCGGCAAACACATCGCCTTCGTAGACAACGAGCGCCCGCACTGAGAGATTCGTAAGCCCGGAATTGGTGGCGTTCCAAGTTATCCCTTCATCGGTGGAAAGAAAGACACCCGCCTCCGTCGCCGCAAAAAGTGATTCGTTCGACCTCACAAGGGCATGGACATCCGTGTCGGTAAGCCCATTGTTGACTTCCGTCCAATCAGAGCTGTTCGCACTCGCCCTGAAGACTCCCCGATTCGTTCCTACAAAGACAAATGCGCCGGTCGATTCGACCGATCGCACGGAAACACTGGAAAGAATATCCTGGACGGTCATCCAATGTTCTCCTCCGTCCATCGAAATTGCGAGCAATGCGGTCTGAACGCCGGACAGAATGAACGAAGTGTCCAGACCCGAGGCGTAGAGCGCAAGACTCGACAAGATGTCGGACAATGTATAGGCGGTCGTTCCGCTATCGACAGTCACGCGAAATCCTTCCATGGATGTGTTCGGCGTGAGGATGGACGCACTTGCCACAACCGTCAGGAAAGCTGAAAGTTCGATGCTCGCTGTTTCCAGGTTAGAACCGGACGGCAACACCACCATGTGGCCTGTCTCGGCCCCGATGAGATAGTTGGTGGAGTCGTAAGGGAATGACGCAAGAAAACTGTTCGCGAATGTCGAATTTGCCTGTTCCCAGCTTATGCCGTTATCGGAAGAAAAATAGAATCCGACGGTCGATTGTGCGGCCAAGGTGGGGCCATTGGCCGAGAGGTACAGAACATCCCCGTCCACCCCGGCTACAGGCTTCCATTGCGCGAATCCTTGTTCTACGAGCGCAAGCCACAGCACTATGCAGGTTGTGCGAATCCATCTGGTTTTCATGATCGAATCGTCCCTGTAATCAGAGTGAGTGTTCATAGCGGACCTCGATGTTTGGCACGAATGGAAGCGTATTGACGACAGGGGTTTTTCTTACATGTTCCTCTGCGCCTTCCAAAAACTCGTATGAAAAGTTCGAAACATTCCTGGCACCGGTGAGATTGAGGAAGCTGCACAGAAAATGGATTCTCCAATTGTCGCCACGCCAGTCTTTTGCTATAGTGAGATCCAGCCGTCGATAATCGGGAACCCGGCTGGAATTCAGTTCTTTCCACAACGGAAGATATATGACGTCTCCGGCGATATTGGTGGCCTCTAAATAGTATTGGTCTGTTGTCGGGGCTCCCGTCGAATATTGATAAAGGAGATTGACCGTCCAGCCGGGCGGCGTGAATTGCAGAACCAGCTTTGCAACGGACGGAATGTCTCCCGCAGCCCGGTACCTTTGTGACGTACGATTGTCAAGGATCCTGTTGTGATGTGAGAACAATGACGCGGTCAGCGCAAGGTTCATCTCGACGAGGCCGGCCGTAGCGCTGAGGCCTGCACCCCATTTCACGGCCTGAAAACGCTGCAATGGCTCAAAGGACATCGTGTCCAGAGGCGTGAAGACACTGGGATAGCGTGCCGGCATGATGAGCGACTGCGTCTCTTTGTAATACGCATTGCATCGTGCCCGGACGGAAAGTGAGCGACTTTCGATGATCGATGATGTGCCGTCCACAGCGACGAGAGAATGATCTTCAAGCCGCAAGAAATTCTTGTACTCGCTCATGAGCATCATCAACGGCGTTTGATTGGGTCCGGCAAGGAACATGAGAAATCCATGAAGGATCTCTGCGTCGGAAGGGGATTGGAGATAGCGTCCTGCCGACAACGTCATGCCTGCATCGCCCGCGAAGGCATAGGACAGCTTCACGCGCGGTTCAAAACCGAGACGTTGTATGAATCCGAAATACGTTTCGCGGACTCCGACGGTTGCCGACGCATTGTCCGCGATCGTCCAATCCATTTCTGCGAAACCGGCGACGTCCCCAAAACTGGAATGTAGCGGCGACCTCCCATTGAGCCATGAACTGAATGTCTGGAATCCGACATCGGACTTGGAATAGAGCCCATCCCATCCACCCGTGACTTTCAGAACCGGCGAAATCGTCCATTGAGCCTGATTCCTCAGTCTCAGCGTCGTGAACTCTGCATTAATGCCGAATTGTCCGCTCCCGATGTATTCAATCGGCACCTGTGTGGAGAGAGCAATGTCATCATGCGTCCATGACAGATAGTGTTCCGAAGACCATCCATCCGAAAAAGTCAACAGGGCCGCCCCCGCGAACTCCTTGTTCCAGGAGTAATCAAATTGCCGGTCGATGCCCATGAGAGCTCCATGGTCCCGACTCACAAGGCCTTCCTGGTATGCATAGAAATTCTTGGAAGGCATTTCATGAAGGAGTACTTGAACGTCCTTCACATTCGGAAGAAGAGAGCGAATTCGATCGCCACTCGATTCTGAGAGAAGGTTGGCAGCCAGGCCGACGTGGGATGCGCGTGAAGCGATAGTCGCACCCCATCGCAGGCTGTCGGATATGGGCAGATGCACCATGACATTGGACGCGAGAAAGCTGAGGTCGGTCTGGACACTTGCGCGTTTCCGGACATCGAAATCGGATGAAACCTGAACCGCTGTCGGGGCGAATCCCCCATATGAAACGGGATAACCGGAGGCGAACACATCGATGCGCCGCGTTGACAAGGGATTGAAAAGGGAAAGAATCCCCAGGAACCGGTACGGATATGTGATTGGAAATCCGTCGAGGAGGGTGAGAATCGCGTCTGCTCCGTCGCCGCCGATGATAGGAATGGCCTGCAAATCCGAATTGGTCACAGTTTCCGCCGAAATGTCAAGCGTTCGCATCGGATCGCCAAGAGAGCCGGGAGTGGCCCGAATGTCCTCCGAAGTAAACGTCCTGCCCGCGGGCTGGATACCGGGCTGGACGCTCAAGACTTCTACCGTGTCGACGTGCGAACGAACGGAATCTCTTGCGGCATTTTGGCAGCGAGCGGTGGCGTGATACATCGTGCAAAAGATGATCAGGAGAATAATCCGATACCTGGCAGCGAACGGATCACACTGTCGGCACATGGTGTGGATCAGAAGTTCGTCTGCATCAGGATGAATCCATTGTGGACCGCGTTGATATCCAGCGGCGTATTGTCGACATGAAAAATCTGCATCTGCATCGTTCCGGACGACGATAGAGCTGCATACGTTATTCGCGGCGAAATATAGTATCCATTCAGCACGCCGTTTTCGTCCTTGTCGCCTTCCATGTCGGCCACGGGAGGACGCGCATTGCCAGTGACCGAAATCTTCACAAATCCGACACCTTTCAGCAGCCAGGTATCAACGACGAAATGCATCGATGGGCCTGAAAAGAGTACTCGTGGTGACGCAGAGTCCGCAATTGTTATGGTCTCTTCCATGACCAACTTTGTCTCAATCCTTTCGCACCATCGAGGTGAGTTCAGAACCGGTATGACTTCGTCGCCGACGTAACGATTCGTAAGCATGTAGCTCATTCTATCCGTGCACGTTGCACTGTCGCTCATGCGCCGGAACGTAAACGTGGTATCCCGCGAAAAGAGCGTTTCCCCGGATGATTGGCGTGTCAACATATACAGCGGTATCCAGGGCGGCAACAGCGTTGACAGCGAGGCAGACATGCTGTTGGAGGTGCCAACGAGAAGTGCCATGGTGTCGGCCGGAGTTCCGCCTGATTGCATCAGCGTGAGCATCGTTTGACCCGGCGTCACACCGGTGATCTGCAATGAGTCTCGCGCCGTCATCACCGCCGTGGCGATCGCAGGGTCCGGAGGTCGAACAATCGAGAATGTGGGCGAGCCTCCCGAAGGGTCGGCGATGAGATACGTCTGCACTCGATTCACGGCAACCACCGTACCACTGTACCCTCCCGGGTCCCAGGTAATAAGGTCTTGCGCAAAGGGAAGTGCGCCGCCTACACCGATGTAGTGCCACAAGGTTGTTGCGTCGACGTGGAACGCCATATACGATGCAGTGCCCAGTGGATCCACGGTCTGAACAATGAATGCGTTGGGCTGGCCGCCGATGAGCGCGTTTGTCTGAAAGATCGAGAGAGTGCTGGGCCCAGACCACGACGTGTCCATTGTTCCTGATCCGTCGACCGAGAACGCCCCGTACGTCCATGAATTGCCCGTTGACACCGGCAAATAATCGGCGAGGCCGTTTCCGTCCGATGCGAGACGCGTGACTTCCCCTTTTGGAGAACAGCCCACCCCAAAAACCAGCATGATCGAAATGTAACCGCACGTTCGTGTCATTCGAATGGATACGGACTCGATCCCCAGACTGTTGCTCAACACGTGTATTCACCGGGGCACGTCGTCGCCCGCCGCGAAGGCGTCGTTGCTCCTTGTGTGCCCTACTTTACGATGACAATATCATTCGCCACTTCGGCAACGGCCTCTTGGCCGCGGGCGTGCAACAGTTGTGCAAGAACCTCCGGAGACGCCCCCTGGGGAAAGCGTGCATACATCTGAAGCTCGCGCACTTTTTCTTTATCGTAGGGCGCCGATTCACCGGGATGCGCCTCGGTCAGCTCAAGAAGCACGGCCGAGACCAAGATCGGTACGGTGAGAATCCCTAAGACCACGCCCGCATCGTTGCCCTGAGAACTCGCCGCTATCGTCATCATTCCCGCGGCGCCCAACTGTAAAAAGAGGAGTGACGGAGACCATGCGCGTTCCGTGTATCCATTGATGGCAATGGAAGATGTCGAGGACATATTCGCTCTCGCCACCGTCGTGGAGGCCTTCTTTGACGGCGAAGGTACTAGAAGATAGAAGGAAGAATCCTGAACTGCCAGCAGTTCGCCGAATAACCGTGAACCATTTCTGAATCGTACTTCAACAGAGTCCCCACCGCTCCTGAGAACGATGCCGGGTTGGACGGCACATCCTTCGAACTGAGCCGTGAGAGCCACTCCGAGCATTCCAATGATCAGTCTCATGGCATCCTCCTCAAGGGAACCCGCGTTTGAAAGAACACGCGCTCTACTTCCTCTTTATCTGCCAGCCATCGGCGCGATAGCTCTTTGAGAGTGCGGTCGATCTCCAGGAGGTCAAAGGCTACATCCTTCGAATTGCGCTCGAGCCATCCGCCTCGGATCCACTCATAGTAATATCCCTTCGAGCGAATGATGATCCGACCAACCTTGTCCTTTGGGACAGCCGCTACATACGACAACTCATACGAGTCTCCGGGTTCGTTCTCCAGATAGTCATCGTCCATTTCCCGGACCATGGGAAGGATGTCGCTGCGGTCCCTTCCCATGCCGTCAATCGCCTTCACCGGCGTTAACGGCAGCTCGGCAGAGGCGTGAAGCATTTCCCCGTTCCCCCATGCGATTGCGTCGATCATGATGTTATCAGGAACATGCGTCAATCGTAGCCTGACCTCGGGCTCTGATCCCGCCACGACCGGCACTGCGACTGTCTTCCACGCTAGCGGACCGGCATCGGGAATCCGCGCAACGTGCTCCCAATTTCCCTTGTTGAGCCTCTCAACGGTCATCCCCGAAAACGACGCGTACACGGACGAAAAGAGTGCGGCGTAGGAGCGATCCGTACTGAGTCGTTGCGTCCAATCAATCGCTCGGACTCCCTGCGAACCGAGGACGATATCATACAGCAGGATTGTGCTCATCAGCGTGTTCTTGTATCGGCACACAAGGAACTGACTGCCCAACCGGTTGGCGGGAATCGAGACTTCCACCCAATCTTTGCGGTGTTCCCTCGATAACGTGCGCACCATGTCGTCGGGACTTCTATAGGCTTCATCGTCCACTGCGTCGATCAATGACAGAACGTCGGTCCCGACACTGTTCTTTGCCTCTAGCGGCCGATGCAGAGAATCGATGGAGCAGAATCGCCTACCTGAGACAGGAAAAAGCGTGCGTCCTTTTGGTACGCTGATCATACTCACATTGAACGCATTCACGAAGTGTGACTCCAAAGCCTCATTCGTCATCGTCAGCGTGAAGCCTCCCCCGTGCCCGATCGGGGCCGGAAGAAGATCAACATCGTCGTCCTCCAGCAAGGGTGAGATCGCATGCGAAAAAAGTTCCGCTTGGATCGAATGTGTGGTGTCGGAGTCGATGTAGACCGTCGGGCATGATCCAAAGCAGCATTTCGGACACGTGAGGCAATAGATCGACGTCGGGAGTATAAACGCCGTATATGATGCCGTGATGAAGTTCGCAACTGCTCTGCCGGCCGTATAGCGTCGATCGTAGGTATGAAGTGTGGCGATGTCGCCTGTTGAAATCGCGGCGAGCTCTGTCACTCCTGCACCTTCTCCTGCGGCGTATCGCGTACTCTTGCCAAAAATGGTGTCTGGCGGCACCCGACGGACGGAAAACCCTTGTTGAAAAACGTGGACCGTCCCGTCTTTAAGATAGATCTTCGTGGGAACGTCCGTCGTCTGTACCATTGTGGGGAGCTGCGAACTTACAGTCTTGACAGGGTAGCACGCATATGGGACCGCTGCCATGCCCAGGACAAAGGTGAGCGCGACGCGAATTGAAGTCGTTTGTAGGTTCATGGGATCATTCTCCGTGCTCGTCCGTGCCGTTGCATGAACCGCGATCCGACCACCGGGGTGGAGGATGGATTGAAGCTACGTCCGGTAGGAATATTGTATCGGAAACGAACAAGCCTCTGTTAGCTTTCGCCGACAGAGGCCTCTGGTCTCTTCACAGACTCTCACACGCTCAGAACAGTCCCTGCTGCGATCGGATGGGACATTGGATTGTGATGCGTAATGTAGACTTGTCTGGAGTGGTTGTCAACAATACGCGATCGATGTCCGGCAGTCGGCCTCAGAGAGAGGCAACGAATTGAACGACCAGCAGGCTGCTGAAATATCGCGGTTCAAGAGAAAGATTGAACCGCCCCGCCAAAAAGTGAAGCATGGCGGTCTTGGCGGTAACCTTTTTTCCACAACCTGCTACGACAGAAGCGTCGTTTCTATCGCGTCAACACCATCTTTCTCGTGATTTCATTTCGTTGACCGGTCAGTTCCACCGACGTCATTCGATAAACATAGATTCCGGAAGGCATTCCGGATGCGTTCCATGTCGTTCTGAAAACGCCAGACGGCATATCATCGTCAACCAGCACGGCGATCTCGCGCCCTAGAACGTCGAATACGGAGATCCTTACGCGGCCTCCTTCTTTCAACATGTATTCGACCTTCGTCTCAGGATTGAAGGGATTCGGATAATTTCCCGCAAGTCCCGTGCGGTTGGGTGTGATCCCGTCCGAAGTCGATAGAACAGAAGTCGTCTGAGGAGGATTCTCATCAATGAATTCGCCTTCACCGGTGATTTCACCATCGTAGGTAAAGACCGTGCCGCTATCGACCTGCAGCGTAGCGCCGGCCTCGACATTGACGGACCCATTCACCGTGATCGTGCCGTTGAGGACGAGAGTCCCGCCGGTAGCAACAACGACGTTGTTGAACTCAAAATCTCCGGCAACAGTCTGATCGCTGTCCCCAGAGAAGACCACGGTGCTGGTTCCCGGAAGGAAAAGCGAACCGGACTGGGCGATCACGTCGCCTTGAAATTCCAGTGTCCCTCCCCCTGCGTCAAGATTCCCGCCCCGATTGAGCTGAACGTCATTCTTGAAAATGATCTTTCCATCTCCCAGCAACAATTCTCCGCCATTCAACGAGAGTACATTGCCATGTACGACAAGGATCCCGGGAAAAGGGGCTGGTTCAAAGAGGATTCGTCCCGAATGTTGAATCATGAGATCCCCGACCCGCACTGTATCTCCATGTGCAGGCGCAGGTACGACGAGGTCAAACCGGCCCGGGCTTCCGTAGCTTACGAGCGTACTCGTCGTCGAATCGGGCACGCCATTCACCCAATTCAAGGTATCCTTCCAGACGGACGAGGCAATTCCAGTCCATTCTGTGGATTGAGTGTGAGCCATTGGAGTGTCGACGACAACAAGTATCAAGGCAAGCACAACAGTCCACAAAGTGGAGATTCGTTTTCTGCGCGAAATCCGAAGTTCGAGATTCGTTGTCACGCTCCTTGCGGCAAAGGTTGACCAGAATTTACACTTTTTGCGGCCAACATTCCTGTGTTTCCGATCATGAAAATCCTGTGCTCGTCAGGTCCTACATCTCAAAATGCCGATGCCCCCAACGTGTGAACTTCAGAAGTAATGCGGTAGCCAATGCCCTGGCTGGGTCGCCTGTTTACCGCGTGAAGCGTCCGACTGTCTGTTCGGTGAAAAAGCACTGACGCTCATATTGCGTTGAAGATATCGGTGTTGCTGAGAATGCCGATGATGTCTTTGCCGTCGAAGACGGGTGCTCTGCGGATGCCGGCCTGATGAAAGAGGCGCGCGCAGTATTTCAGCGCAAGACCGGGCGACACAGTCACAAGCGGCTTGCTCATGATTTCGAAGACCTTGACGTCCTTGGGGTTCTTCCCCGGGTCGACGATCTTGTTCACCACATCTTTGCGCGTGACGATGCCCCAGGCATCTTCTTTGCCTCTGCGGTTCACCAGAAGGCTCGACACCTTGCGTTCCCTCATCAGCTTGATGGCGTCGGCCACCGATTGCTTGCCTTCGATAGTGACGATGTTCTTGTTCATCACGCTCGAAGCCGTTGCGAAGCGTGTTTCTTTCAGCGTTTTGTTTGCCATAGTGTTATGTCCTTTCTGTGAATCGGTCGCTTCTCCCAATCCATAACCCAGCCAGAGCCAATGGATGATTTGACCAATCACCAAAATGTTCCTTCTACAGATGAATTCGAATGGTCTTCATGATGCACATTGCCTTAACAAACGAAAAAGCCTCTGTCGGCTTTCACCAACAGAGGCTTCTGGTCTTATCACAGGATCTTACCCGCACATAGGAGTCCCTGTCGCGAGAGCGAGGGCCTATGATCATGTGATGCGTAATGTAGGGTTGTCGGGTGCTGAAGTCAAGCACTCGCGCTTCGTTCTCAATAATGCGAATACTTCCGGATGAAAATCGAACGCCCGTCGGTCAGTGACAGTCAGGCACCAACCCAACAACGATTAGGAGGTGGGCTCAGAAATCCCGCGGTGGTTACGAGACGACTTTGTCCTTTGTGGTCAAATACATCAGACCTCCAAAGATGGTGATCACCAGTCCCCACCGGATGTTCGGAAGCGTATCGGCGAGGACCGTGGTTGCGGGCGACGGGAAGAGGATAAGGTAAAGACCGGTGCCAATGATGATGATGCCTATGACGAAAAGGATGAGTCCGACAAAATACCAGCGGGGTACCAATGGATTTCATGCCAAGAAGCATCGTTGCAAAGAGGGGCCGTCCCATCCACAGCAAATACTCGATACTTGGCTGTCGGTTCAGGACGGACTTGATGTCGTATTTCCATACCGTGCTGAACGCGCTGATGTTCGGATCGTTCGAAAGCGCGATGGCCGAGTGTCGATGTGGAGGAAGTCGGAACTCCGGCAGCCAAGTTACTGCTGTCATTCCAGGCTGAAGAAACCGTGCCTTTCCAATAGTCTGCTACAGTTCGACGACCATGCCATCCGCACATGCAAAGCAATCGAGGTCACTGCCGGCAGAATGAATGCGATTGCGGCATTCATCGACCTCGCGGTCGATATCTTCATCGGAATGTTCGGGGTCGTGATGGAACAGGCCCAGCCGTTTGACGCCGGATTCCATGGCGAGGTCAACGGCATCCATATAGGTGGAGTGACCCCAACCTCGCTTGCCGGAGTATTCGACTTCGGTATATTGAGCGTCATGAAACAGAAGGTCAGCTCCACGGCATTCGTTTACGAACACGTCGCGGGACGGACCCTTTGCATGATGGAACCGTATTTCATTGTCGGTCAGGAACACAAATGTCTTTCCATCTTCGACAAACTTGAATCCGTAGCCGCCGTTCGGGTGGTTGAGGGGAATGGAGTGGCACTCGATGGACCGGTCGCTCAAGGGCAGAGTGTGATCGCAAAAGGCGCGGTCGCAGGTGCATCCTTGAGTGAAGGTCGCCTTTAGCGCGGTGGAATCGATGGGGAAGTATGGCGCCTCAAACTGGTGAGCCAGATAATCCCAAACAGTTCTCTGACCTTTGGGTCCGCCGCACAGCGCGATGGAAAACCGCGAATCATACGCCGGAGCAAAGAAGGGGAATCCCAACAAATGATCCCAATGCGAGTGGGTTACTAGCAAACTGATGTGGGACACGGTTGTATCATTCACCAGTGCATGGCCCATATTGCGAATCCCCGAACCGGCGTCGATGGCAATGCATTGACCCGAACTCGATCGCACCTCGATGGACGTGGTTTCTCCGCCATACCGGAGGGTGTTGGCGCCTGGGGTTGGTAACGATCCCCGGCAGCCCCAGATCTTGACTATCATGGAAGTGACCTCATTGAGCGGTTGCAGCGTAGAATGGCACGCAAGGACGACGTTGGGAGCGCTGTGGCGAGAGTAGCCTGACAACACATGTGAGAATTTTACCTTGTAGTGATCCAAAATGCAATACGACATTCCCATAATTGCGACTGCCAAGCGACTCAATTTCAGAATGAGGGCTGATTCGTCACAGACCGCATTGCTTGGGTGAGATGAACCTCCGACCTCCCGAACCTCCAATTCTGAGAATGCCTTCTTGACTACCGCGAGGTTCCAGAGTACGTTTGATGCATCATGGTTGTCCTGGGCGGCCGTTCTTGAACTCTTGCACTCAAGCGCCGCCTCTGCGAGCCTTGCCATAGGGAAAAAGCAGAATGGACCGCGGTAATCCACAGTTTGAGTTTTCGTCCACAGTTGTGATCCAGGCACTCAGTGCGCTCACACTCATTGGGGTCCTGATCTCCTCCGTGGGTGCGCAAGGGCTTCCCGCTCGCATAAAGGCGAAGACACATTCCTCATCCTCCGGTCCCGACATCATTCTCCACAATGCCCTTGTCAGGACAATGGATGCAAGCCTGCCAATAGCCGAGGCCGTGGCGGTAAGCGGCAACCGCATCCTGGCGGTTGGTTCCAACAACGATATCCTCGCTTTGCAGGTACCCGGGACTCAAGTATTCGATCTTGGCGGCCGCACGGTTGTACCGGGCATGATCGACGACCACGGGCATCGACTGCAACAAGCGTTGAGGGACGGCGGTCCGGAAGGAGTGGTCCGGGCGGCCAAAGAACTGGCCGCAGAGGGATACACGACAGTTCATGAGTTGCACGGCGCTCGCGATATCGTCGATGCAGTCCGCGCTCTCGTGGCTGAAAACAGGATGGTGGTGCGAGTGAATTTCTACATCCCGTACAATAGAGCCTCGGGCGAAAACTTCGATGAGTGGAAAACCTTTCCGTACACGGAAAAGAAAGATACGCTTCTGAGGATCATCGGAGTGAAGGTGTTCGCCGACGGGGGAAGTGTAGGCGCCGGAGCCCTCACGACGATCTACCAGTCTGGAGAAGCCGCCGGAACGCACGGAAACCTTTACAAAATGCAAGAAGAGATGGACTCGACCGTTGCGGAGATACTGCGGGCGGGGTACCCCATCGCGATGCACGCTATCGGCGACTCAGCCATCGGGATCGGACTGAACGCGTTTGCGAACAACTTTGTCGGGCAGGGGAATCAACTGCGGTCGCGGATGGAACACCTCAGCGTTATGCGTGAAGACCTAGCCAACCAGATGGCGGCATTGGGTATCGTCGCCTCGATCCAATATACCTGGGCCAATACGACGTCCATCCGTCTCGAGCAGGCCTATGAGCCGCAGGTGCTCGAATGGTGTTTTCCATGGAGACGAATGGCGGACCGGGGGATTGTGATCGCCGGAGGAAACGACTATCCCTACGCATCCCGAACGCAGGCGATGCAGAGCATCAGCTATCTGGCAACGCGGAAAATGCAGCGGGATGACGTATTGGCGGACTGGTTGGAAGGGGACCAATTGTCGGTCGAAGAGGGTCTGCGTGGCATGACCACATCTAACGCATGGGTGGCGTTCGAGGAGGACGTGAAGGGAACCATCACTCCGGGCAAGTTGGCCGACCTCACGGTGCTCTCGCAGGATCCGCTAGCGGTCGATCCGTTCGACGTACGTTCGATTACGATTGAGATGACAATGATGGATGGGATTGTCCGGCATGATCAACGCGGTATTGCTCACACGGCCGTTCATGATGCGGGGACGTTTCGCATGGGAATCGACGACACCGGATTGTGGGGAATGGTGAAGGCACAAGTCGGACTCGAGTACGCCGGAGCGGACCATTTGTACTGGGGATCGCTGTTCGTTTCGTATGACAGCAGCACGGTCGCGATGGCCACCGCCCAACGCGACTATGGAGTGTCGACGAACGGTTGGGTCCAGTTCAGCGAACCAGGAATACGGGCAGCCGAAGAAGCGACAGTAACATATGAAGACTTTGTCGTGTATCATCCGGGCAAAGTGAGGATCTCCCAGACCACCCGTGTATGGAAGGACGATCCGCTGTTGCTGGTGGAATACAGCGTCACAAATGCCGGATTACAGCCTTTGAACGGACTGTTCCTCGGACAATACATGGATTTCGATGTTCTGTATTGGGGAACGAACAGGTGTGGATGGGACGCAAACGACGGGCTTGGTTTTAGTTACATCTTCAGCGCCGTCGATTCGACGTCCCCATACGTCGGGATGGCCATGTTTGACGCCTCGGGCAAGAGCGTGAATACTTCAGCCTCCTTCCTTCGCAGGCAAGGTCTCGGCGCCGGGGAGGAACCGTATTTGAGCGGGTTCATGCGGGGAGGGATCATCGAATCGGTGTCGCCCGACTCCTCCGACTATGCAATGCTCATTTCGGCCGGACCGTACGAGATTGATGCAGGCAGTTCAATTGCGCCTTTCGTTCTCGCGATCGTGGTCGGCGACAGCCTGGACGCCCTGAGGTCCGCGGTCGATCTCGCCCGCCAAAGGGCGATTCAACAGGCCTCCGTGCAACGCATCAACGATGCGCCGTCGGGCTTTGAGTTGTCCCAGAATTATCCCAATCCGTTCAATCCGGCTACCACTATTCGTTATCGAATCCCCGAAGCAAGTCGTGTGACGATTCGGGTCTATAACATCCTTGGTCAGGTAGCAGCTCAACTGGTCGATGACGAACAGATGGCGGGGGTGCACGAAGTCGAATGGACGCCGGGATCCGCCAGTGGGACCTATATTGTCAGGATTGACGCCCTCGGGACAGGGGGGAAGCGCTACTCTCAGAGTCGAAAGATGCTGCTGTTGCAGTAGTAGGCAGACTCCGACCGAAACACTCTCTAACAACTGAGGAATCCATGGAGACGATTAGGAATCAATCGATGTTCGCCATGGTCATTGGAGGCATGCTCACCTGTTGCTTCGGTGGCTGCATGATGATGGGAATGATGGGGCATGAATCAAACGGGGGGGGAACTGAGGCGAATGCGCCCATGACCAGAGTCGTGAAAGAATCCATCGACCATAACCTGACCCTCTCCGCGGAGTTCTCTTCTGCAAACGTCAATAAACCGGTCCGGTATGCGGCATTCCTGACCGAAACAGCGAGTGGGACGCCTCTGAGTGGCGCTCGAATTCGGCTCTACGTCATGTCGGCAGAATCGGGGCATGCGGTCTATTCCTGCCCAATGCATCCCGAGGTGGTCACAGACAAACCGGGCACGTGTCCGAAATGCGGAATGAAACTGAAGAAGACGCAACAGCTTGAGGGAGGTGCGGAAGTGGCGAACATCAGCCAAGCCCGCGATTCTTCGGAAATGGAAGAGACGGGTACCGCGGGAGTATACGCGACACGATACATGTACTCTCTCGAAGGAACGTATACAGTCTTATTCTCTCTGACGAGCATCGGCGACCGCAAGCTTGACCCGCCGATTGTGCTGACCTCGGCGCAAGAAATATTGGCCGATCACGGGAGTCACGGCGGGGGGATGCATATGAGTATGACAACGATGATTGCTATCGGCGCTGTTGCGATGGCGCTGATGATGGCCTTTTCGTGGGGCAGATGGTTATAGGAGGAAATCGGTCCGAAGGTGATCGCACGATCCACCGGGATATTGAACTGCACGTTCAATTGATACAAAGAAAGAGCCCAAGGTGTACCGAGCCTTGGGCTCTCGTCTTTGTCAAGTTCTCCAATACTCAGAAGCTCATTCTACCGGCTTGACGTACCCGTCACAACGATATCCCCCTTTGTCGATCCAATGATCGTAAAGAGCTCTTGTTGTTCTTTTTCGGGGACCTTGAATGTATCGAGGGTCTTTTTGAAATCGGACGCCATTGCCTGCCATTCCTTCTCCGTAATATTCAAGTGTTGATGTGACTCTTTCATTGTGCGGCCGGCGTATTTCTGCGGTCCGCCTGTAACCTGGCATACGAGGGCGGTCACCTGGAATTTAAGCCCGGCTTTGGGTACGCGTTCCCTTGCCTCACGGATTGCCGCATTCGCATTAAGGACATCATTGACGAGCAACCGTTCGATAAAGTCGTCAACAACGGTCGCGATCGCATACACCCCTCCAAGCCTCTCATACAGCGGCTTGTCCACGGGTTTGTTCATTTCCTTCCCCTGTGCAGCTCCACGCACGGATAAGAGAACAGTCAAAAGGAAAAGGGAGAGAACGATCCCATGCGTTGTTCGCATTCCTGAATGTGTTTTCATTGCTTCCTCCTGTGTTGTGTATTCATTTCTGCGTTGCGCGACAACCTGAACTGTCAGCCTTTTTTCGCTGACAGCGTGATCGCAATGGCCCCGTACTGCCGAGCTATATCTTTCGTGGAAGTGTTCGAACTCTTCTCAAAATATTCCATGCGGTTCAGGACCAGCACGTCGACGAACCCCGCCTTTCGAATCAGTTCCAGGTAGCGGGCCTCGGGCATGGCGCCCACTATACATTCCGCCCAAAGCTGCGGGTTGTTGCGGGATTTTTCCGAAAGATCCCGGCCAAGCACTATGTCTGAGATCTGAATGGAGCCTTCATGTTTGAGAATACGCCGGATCTCCTGCAATGCGATCGATTTGTCCGGGACAAGATTCAGGACACCGTTGGTCGTTACGACATCGACGGACCCGTCCGGCAGGGGAATCGATTCGGCTTCCCCCTTGATAACGGAGACGTTGTCAACTCCTGCCTTCCGGATACTCTCAGCGGCTCTTTCCAGCATGGCGTCAGTAAAGTCGATTCCGAAGACCTTTCCGTTTGGGCCGGTCTTCAGGGCTGCGACCAGAATGTCGGTTCCTGCACCCGACCCGATGTCGCAAACGGTATCACCCTTCCTGATGACGTTTGCTGTGAAAGGGTACCCGACACCGGCAAATGATTCGACGGCCGTGGCGGGAATGGAGTCGAGTTCGGCTGCCGGATAGCCCACATATTCGCATGCCGGCCGGCCCACGGGGAAATGAAATCCTTTCGAGGGACATGCGGCCACTTCGCTGTACATCTCCTGAACGGCGTCGAAGATTCTCAGCCGCAATTCCTCTCTGTTGGCGGTTTGTGCAACGATTGCCATAGCTCCTCCTTCACATTGTGAGACCCGGCGTGATATTGCGATTAGAACTGTTCCAGCAGCGTATCGATCCGCTGTCGGAGCCTCTTCGAAGAGCCGCCGACATTCAATCGACGGAGTCGTGATTTCAAAAGCTTCTCAAATGCGACGCGGTCAAAACAATGACGACATGTTTCCAGGTGGTGCTCCAGTTCAGCGCGATGTGTTCCCCGGATTTCGTCATCGATATAGCTGAACACCAGTTTGATTGCCTGATCGCAGCTGATGGTTTTGACCGTTTTCTTGTTGATTGTTTTCATTGATGTGGTTCCTTGGTTTTCACGAGCCCCATGTCCCGCGCGTGATGCCACAACTTCTTCTGCAGGAGCGATCGGCCGCGTGCGATTCTGCTCCTGACCGTGCCCAGTGGTATTTTGAGAATACTGGCAATCTGTTCGTACGTCAGCCCTTCCACATCGCAAAGCGCGACAGCCACGCGAAAATCTCCCGGGAGGGAATCAAGGGCGTTCTGTATATCTTCGTCAAGTAAATGAGAGATCAGTTCGCGCTCCGGATTTCCCCACCACAACAGAAAAGGCTGCGATACTGCCGCAAACAGAGAAAACTGGTTATTGTCATCCTCGAGCGAATCCGTCAAAGCGATCTCCTTGTGTCTCGATTGCCTCCTGCAGTCCGAGAGGAATTTGTTGCTGAGAATCCTGAACAGCCATTGCTTCGCCTTGGTGGTATCCCTCAGGCGGCCGAAGGACTCGCACGCGCTGGCGATTGTGGCGGCGACCAGTTCCTCGGCGAGGTCTTCGCGATGGCAGAGAGACAGAGCGAATCTCTCAAGATCGTCCAGGAGCGGAAGAACGAGGCGTTTAATCTCCTCTCGTTGTTGCTGTGTAAGTCGCATGTAGCCTTCGTCCAACTGACGCCATGAAGGGATAATAGTTCCCATTCTCCTAGTGCCGTTTCCAATAATTGACCTTGCATTCCACTTGATTTAATGCATTGGAAACGTGCACTAGTGCTCGCTCCCACACAAACTTCAATAGTGGGAGCGGCACTAGTTGGTCAATGTAGCAGGAAAAACGCAGATCATCCCGATAAAAAACGAAGAATCCCAACTGATTCTGTCAATTGGGATTCTTTTGTGGTGCTCGTGGCGGGGGAAGGATCTTCTCAGAACTCACCTCGATTCTTTGTTGCGGCTCAAATCGCTGACCGACGGGCCGCGGTGAGGATACCGGTCGATGGCGACAAGGATGCCGTGGAGAAGCGCCTCAGGCCGCGGGGGACAGCCTGGGATGTAAGCGTCGACGGGGATGACCGTATCAACGCCGCCGCACGATGCGTAACTCCTTCCGAAAATTCCGCCGCCGATCGCACACGCGCCTACAGCAACAACTAGCTTTGGATCGGGTGTCGCTTCGTAAGTCTGTCGCAGGGCGATTTCCATGTTGCGAGTGACGGGGCCCGTAATGAGCAGCATATCGGCATGACGCGGCGAGGCCACAAAGTGCACGCCGAACCGTTCGACATCATAGAGGGGATTGTTCAGGGAGGTGATCTCCACTTCACAACCGTTGCACGATCCGGCATCAACTTCTCGGATATGGAGCGAACGGCCGAACAGTCGCCGAACATTGTCCCTTACTTTCGCGCCTATGTCTTCCAACGTCTCTTCGGTGGAAGGCGATTCTGAAATGACCTCTGCAAAGGCAAACACTCCATCCTTGCCGACGATGTATCGTGCTTGAGTTGTTAGGTCGGGCTTGCTCGTTGTCGCAAGCTGAAATGATTTGGTCAGATGGATCGCTTCAGGGCACGCCGCTTCACATTCGCCGCAGAAGATGCAGTCTCCATAATTGATCGAGAGAATCTTCTCTACCGCGTCAGGCGTGGCCCTGCCCTCCGAACTTTCGACGGTGATGGCGTTAGTGGGGCATGCACTGAGACATGTGTCGCAGGCGGTGCACCGTGCAAAGTCGATCATCGGCATTCCGCGAAAACCATCCGGCGGGTCAGCGATGACAGTCGGATACGAATTGGTCGCAACGCCCGCCGTCAAGGCCCGTTTGAGAA
>MHAK01000003.1 GCA_001802945.1 Ignavibacteria bacterium RIFCSPLOWO2_12_FULL_56_21
CGCCTCGCGCTGAATGGGCCAGGTGGTAGTCCGTCAGTTCGCCTCTTCCTAATAGAGCGTCGATAAGTTTCAGCCCCTCTTGGGGTCCGTCGCGCATTGCCACGGCAACCGCTCGGTTGAGCTCTACGACCGGGGACGGTTCCACCCTCAGTAAAAGGTCGTACAACAACACGATCTGACGCCAATCCGTTTTCCCTGCAGTTTGCGCCTCGGCGTGAACGGCCGCGATGGCGGCCTGGATCGTGTAGGCCCCGAATCCGCGTATCCTCAATGCCCGCTCTACAAGCGCGACACCTTCTTTGATCATTTCCTGATTCCAAAGCGAGCGGTCCTGATCGTCCAGCAGGATGAGATCGCCATTCGGGGACATACGTGCTGTGCGTCGCGATTCCTGAAGAAGCATGAGCGCGAGGAGTCCTATCACTTCCGGCTCAGGAAGCAATCCAATGAGCAGTCGGCCCAGGCGGATCGCCTCGCCGCTGATATCCGACCGTGTAACGGCTCCCCCCGCCGTAGCAGAGTACCCTTCGTTGAAGACGAGATAGACCACGTGGAGGACGGCGTCAAGACGTCCGGGCAGATCAGAAGGGGCAGGCACACGATACGGAATGCGCGCCTCGCGGATTTTCGCCTTGGCGCGCACGATTCGCTGTGCGAGCGTGGAAGGCGCGGTGAGAAACGCCCGTGCGATCTCTTCGGTGGTAAGACCGCACACTTCGCGGAGTGTCAGCGCAACGCGAGCGTCGGGAGCGAGTGCCGGGTGACAGCATGTGAAGATCAAACGCAATCGATCGTCTTCAACGCTCTCATCGAGTATATCCGCCGGGTCGGGCGTTTCCGCCTGTAGCTTGTCTGCCACATGCTCGAGCGAGGAGTCAAACCGGGACCTGCGCCGCATGTCGTCGATCGCGCGGAATCGTCCCGTAGACACCAGCCACGCCCGCGGGTTTGTTGGAATTCCTTCCTTCGGCCATTGTTCAGCGGCGGCGGCAAAAGCGTCATGCAGCGCATCCTCGGCAACGTCAAAGTCACCGAGCAGACGAATAAGTGTAGCGAGGATCCGGCGCGACTCGCTGGAATAGAGCGAGTCGATGGTGGCGCGGACCTTGTCGGCGGATTGCTCGTCTGCGAAATCTGCTGTCTTTGTCACGCGTGCGTTCTCTTCAAGAGGTCTACAGTTCTCAAAAACGATAAGAATCTTGCATTCCGCAAGAGGTAAGTTCGGGCGTGAGACACACTGATTCTCACTGCAGAGCGGTCACGCAGTGCATTTCACCATGCGTCTACCCATGCGCACCATGTGCTTCCTGGTTTCATCCACAACGAGATTTCGTACGACAGTGCGCGCCCGCAGCATCGATGAAGGGAAAATAGTCGTCGTTCCGATTTTTGTTTTCACAGAGGACGAGACAACGAGTCGCGAGAATGCGTCCTACTTCGGTCGATTCTCATTAAAAGTACTTGCCTGATATTGTATATATACAGATTTTTGTTCGACAAAAGAGTTACGATTCACTTTGACCTCCTCGAGGAGCACCGTAATGAAGATAAAACGCATTCTCCTCGTTCTGCTCGTGTGTGCAATCTCATCCTCAGTTTTCGCCGGCACGACGGGGAAGATCTCCGGCAGAGTGATCGATGCGGCCACGAAGGAACCGATCTTCGGTGCGAACATTCTGGTGCTTGCAACGACGATCGGCGGTTCATCGGATGAGAACGGGCATTACTCAATCCTCAAAGTGCCGCCGGGCGTGTACGATATCCGCGTTTCCTGCATCGGGTATCAATCGGTCATCACTCGACAAGTGTCGGTAGGCGTCGACAGAACGACGACTGTGGATGTTGCTTTGTCGGCGGCGGCGGTCGATATGGAAGCGGTTGTCATCGTTGCTGTGCGCGAGGCGATCGTGCGCGACCTAACCTCAACGGTAGAGAATATCGGCGCACAGGATATTGCCAATCTTCCGGTACAAAACGTGGGCGACATTCTTCAGTTGCAGGCGGGCGTGACCACGGATGCAGCCGGAAACATCCACATGCGCGGCGGACGCGAATCGGAAGTGCAGTACTACGTCGACGGAATGCCGGTGTCGAACCCATTCAACGGAGACAATGCGTTCGGCAATATCCAGAACGACAATGTGCAGGAGTTGCAGGTTATCAGCGGAACGTTCAACGCGGAGTATGGACGGGCCCTCTCGGGCATCATCAATATCATCACGAAAGACGGGGGAGAACAAACGGCGTTCAACGTTACCGCCGGCGGCGGTGGATTTGCATCACCGAGACATGAGGTATTCCCGCATCTGGACAAGTTCGACCTTCTGAATCAGAAGTATCTTGAGGCATCATTGGGCGGCCCGTTGGACCTGCTCGGCGAAAAGTTGAACTATCGCGTGTCGGGACGCTTCCGGAAGGATGAGAACTGGCTGTATGGCCGCCGGATCTACCTTCCGTCTGACACCGCCAACTTCAACAATCCCCCCAATTGGATCGTCCAGCGGTCCGGAGACAGCTCGTTCGTTCCGATGAATCCGTCGGAAACGATTTCGGGAATGGCGAAAATCTCGTACCGCCCTTTGAACGAACTAAGCGTGATCTACAGTCTGATGGTGGACCAGTCGAAGAACAAGAATTATTCGCACGCATATCGGTACACGCCCGATTACACGAGAAATCTCTTCTCCCTGAGTTTTAATCATCTGGTCGTCCTCACCCATACCCTCAGTCAGTCAACCTTCCACGAGTTGAAGTTTTCGTACGAGACGTACAAGCGTGAAGAGCATGTGCGGGACAACCCCTACGACTCGCTGTATGATGTGGGCATACACCCATTGGCGCAATCGTCGCTGGAGAATGTCTTTGTGGTCGGAGGTGTGGACCCACGGTTTCTCGACCGACTGAGCGCAACAGCGGCGCTGAAGTACGAGATCACCAGTCAGGTGGACAGGTACAACATGATCAAAGCCGGGGCGGAGGGACGGTTGCTCGACATCCGGGAAGAGACTTTCTCCGTGGTCAAGAATGAGCAATCGGGCTGGCAGCTGACGATTCCGGACATCCGTTCCTCTTCCCACAATTTCTTCCACAAGTACCCGATCGAAGGCGCCTTCTACATTCAAGATAAGATTGAAGTGGAGGACCTGATTGTCAACGCGGGAGTGCGATTCGACTATTTCGACCCCCGCAGCAGGGTTCCCCGGTTCATGATCGACCCGCATAACGACGATACGCTAAGTCACGCTCTGTATGACGAATCGACGGCCTATCGTGAGGCAACGCCGAAGATGCAGGTGAGCCCCCGGTTGGGCCTGGCATTCCCGATCTCAGAGGACGGCAACATTCACGCTTCGTACGGCCACTTCTTTCAGATGCCCGAATACGACCGGATGTACGAGAACCCGGAATTCGAGGTTACCGGCCGATATCAGTCGTTCTTGGGCAACGCGGACCTCGACGCGCAACGAACGGTCACTTATGAAATAGGCCTGCAGCAACGCATCGCTTCGAATCTTGTCCTGGATGTTACCTGTTTCTACAAGGACATCAGGAATTTGGCGGGGACGACGCTGTACCAAACATTCGACCTCGACCAGTACGGACAGTATTCCAACAAGGACTACGGCGTTGCGTGGGGCATTACCGTTTCGCTCGACATCCTGAAGACGGGGTTGTTCAGCTCCAACATCGATTACACCTACCAAATCGCGGAAGGTAACGGTTCCGACCCGCGACAGGCGTTTCTCGACGCGCAAAACAGGGATGAATCCACCAAATCGCTCGTCCCGCTCAACTGGGACCAGCGAAATGTGCTGAACGCAATGTTCGCCGTCGAGGGCGAATCGTGGGGACTGAAATCCATCAGCCACTATGCGACCGGCACACCGTACAACCCTGTGACGACGTTCGACCAGCAACGGAACATCCAGCTCATGAACCAGGGGCGCAGGCGCGCCGAATTCAACATGGACGTCACGTTCTACCAGCGATTGCCGTTTTTCTGGGTCACGCCGACGCTTATCGTGTCGGTCTACAATGTGTTCGATGCAGAGCGCATCGACCTTCGGCCGGAACTCTCTTCGACCGACCTCGCCTCGCATGAAACGCGTGCCGTCCTCAATTCACTCTATGAGTACAGGTTCAATCCCGGCAGCCAGCCCCGGCCCCGGCTGGTGAGGGTCGTCATCGAGATCGGACTGTAGGAGTGCGGAGAAGGAACGAGGCGCGGTTTTGAACTCATGGATTGCTCGAACGACAAGATGGCCAATGCAACGGAAAACAGTATGAAAAGAATTCGACTGGATCATCTCGCCTGCCACATCGTGCTTACAGCTTTGATTGGACAATCCATTGTGGCACAGACATCCGACGCGGTCTACATCGACCCGCATGTCGGCAACAAGCTGTATCGCCGGTCGCTCATCGTGAACCGGAACAAAGTGGAATCGATCGTTTTCAACAAGGGGACGTTCGGCGAACCGCAGAACGGCACGGTGTCCGGCGCATGGCCCATCGGTTCCGGACACGGTCATGTGTCTGAAATGTCCATCCTGGTGGGTGCGGAGGTTCGGGGAACGCAAGGACAAATTCTGCATATCGTCAGCGAATCCTACGGCAGCAACAAGGACATATCTCCCGACGGCAGGACGGAGTACTGGTGGAATCCACTTCCCGGTTATTTCAACCCTCGCCGCCGCTACGTGAACCCGTTGACGCTCCGCACGGACACGACATCAACGATTGCCACCAGCACAGACGCTACGACCTGGCCTTCAACGTGGCCCGGCAAGGATGCGTCGTGGGACGGCCACTGGAACGGCTACTTCGGCAAGGATCAGTTCACCGCCGATCAGGAAGCGGTGTATGTCATCGATGACTCCTACAACGCGGAGTTCCCGTACTATCCGTTCGCGAATGACAGCACGCGCCGCGGCCTGGGATTGCAGGTGGAAACGCGGTTGTTCCAATGGTCGCATCCGCTGGCAGAAGACCAAGTCTTCATCCATTTCCAGGTTTCGAACGCCTCCGACAACAGCTTTGACAGGACCTCGACTCCGATTTACTTCGGGGCGTTTGCCGATACGCATCCCGGGGGTGAAGGGGACATCGACGACATGTCCGGGTACAACAACCAGGAAAACATGGTGTTCGCCTGGGACTACGACAACGGGAGAGATTCACGCTGGTCGACGTACAGGAACATCCTGCCGGGATACATTGGGTGGAAATATCTCGAAAGTCCGGGCATTGGCGGCGACGGGGTTGACAACGACAACGACGGCCTTCTTGATGAAACCAGGGATAACTCCGCAGGAACCTGGGTCTTCGGGTCCGTGGGCATGTATGACGTTCCCAAGTGGCATTGGAGCGGCGACGAGGACGGCGATTGGCAAAGAGAGGTGGACGACGTCGGCGCCGACGGGATCGGGATCCTTGACCCGAAGTATGATGAGCCCGATCAGGACGGAACCGAAGGAAACGGCCAACCGGATCAGGGTGAGCCGAATTTCGGAAAGACGGACAACGATGAGTCCGACCAGATCGGTTTGACGTCATTTTGCGCACCCGTGTACGGGACGCTGCAAATCTCGAACGATGAAGCCGTTTGGAACTACATCACCTCCGGTCAATTTCAGACGCCGGCGCAGAATGAGAACAATTGCTGGGTGTTCGCCTCAGGGCCGTTCGACATGCAAAAAGGGAAGACCGAACGATTTTCGGTGTGCTGGCTCTTCGGTAATGACCTTGTCGAGATCATGCGGAATGCGCTGACATCGCAGCGGATCTACGACAACGACTACCGATTTGCGAGCCCGCCGACCCCGCCGACAGTGAAAGCCGTCGCAGGCGACAAGAAAGTGACGCTCTATTGGGACGACATCGCCGAGCGCTCACGCGACCCGTTATACGGCAAGGATTTCGAAGGGTATCGCATCTATCGCGGGACGAATCCCCAACTCTCTGAAGCGGACAAGATTACCGACGCTTACGGAAGCCTGACTTACAAACAGCCGATCGCACAGTTCGACCTCAACGACGGAGTCAAAGGCATCCATCCGGTCGCTCTTGGATCCGAACTGGGCGACCAGTACAGCACGGGCATACACTACAACATGGGAGATGACACCGGTCTTCAGCATTACTTTGAAGACGAAAATGTAGTCAATGGAGTCACCTATTACTATGTCGTCGTGTCGTACGACAAAGGATATTATGCGGGGATGGACGACCGCAATCTCATACCGATGACTCCGTATGAAAGTCCCTACAACATCACCGTTGAATACGGCGAACTCGTGGGATTATCGTTCAACGCCGTTGTTGTGACTCCGAACGCGCCGGCGTCAAATTACGTCGCCGGCAAAGTCGACGAATCATCGTTCTACCATGCATCCGGCGGGGCCACCGGAACGATCACGACCACAGTCGTCGACGCGGACCAACTACCCGACAATCACGTGTTTGAGCTGACCTTCGGGACCACACCCGGCGTGGAGAATGGGATCGGCATTCCTTATGCCACAAACTTCTCTCTCCGGGATACCACGATCAACTCTCCCCTCCAGGAGATGCAGCATGCGGCCATTCCGCTCAAGCGGCTCGTTGTGGATTCCCTCAGCAAAATGACCACCTATGACTGGCAGAGGTACGACTCATCCTGGACTAGCAATGTCGTTTCGGGCCTGGCGCTGAACTTTACCAACCCAACGCCGACGATACTGGCGATTCGGCAGCGATCAGGTTGGCAGTCCGGTTCCAAGACCACGGCGAATGTCGACGTGTCGTACACCGATACGACGGCGTACACATATCCCATCTCGTTTCGGATCGAGATCACGGACACGATTTCCGGGAAGGGCTATGCATCGATGGGCGCGAGCAGCGCCACGGTGAATACCCGGTTCCGCATCGTCGACGTTGCGACCGGACAATTGGTGCCGTTCTATCTGTATCAAACGCTGGTGTCCAGAAAAGGCTTTTGGGACAAGAACGACCCGCTGTATATAGGTTTGCGGAAGGCTGACGGCACATGCCGGTGGGTCTGGAGGTTGAACCAGGTCGTTTTTCCGGAAACCATCCTGCCCACGGGCGGAGACGTCTACAAATTTGTCTCACCGATCCCGTTCAGCACAAGCGACACGCTGTACTTCCGGACCACCTCAAGCAAGACGATTCGCACGGATCAGTCTACCGCCCTGGCAAAGGTCGCCGTGGTTCCGAATCCCTATCTCCTCACTGCGTCGTGGGAACAGGGATCATCGATGCCGGGACGCGGAGAGCGGAAGGTTTCGTTCATTCACCTCCCGTCGGTGTGTACGATCAGCATCTACACGCAGAACGGCGTGCTGATCAGGAAGATCGATCATTCCGGCAATATAGCGGACGGCTCGGAAACCTGGGACCTGACGACGAGTGAAGGGTTGGAGGTGGCGTTTGGGATTTACGTGTACTACATCCAGGCCGGGGACATCGGCACAAAAATAGGAACGTTTGCGATCATCAACTGAATTGAGCATCGGTGCGGAGTGGAGAAATCCGCACACATGTGGAGCACGACCATGAAACGCACTGTGCATGTCCTGCCTCTCCTGTCCCTCTTGATCGTGGGGAGCGCTTCGGGCGGAGATCCCATCTCCAAGCGAGGAACGACGGCCGCACCATTCCTGGAATTCGGCGTCGGTCCCCGCGCCGTCGGCATGGGCAAGGCCTTTACCGCGATCGCCAATGACGCCACGGCGATGTATTGGAATGTCGCCGGACTGGACCTGCTCACCGAAAACGAGGTCTCTTTCAGCTACATGGATTGGATAGCCGATATGGACCTCATGTACGCGGCCCTTGTGCTCAAAGCGGGAAGCGCAGGCACGTTCGGCCTGTCGATCACGTCGCTCTCGACCCCGGAAATGCTTGTGAGGACTGTGGAACAGCCGGAGGGTCTTGGATGGAGATTTGACGCCGCAGACCTGGCGGTCGGCGTCAGCTACGCAAAGACGCTCACCGACCGGTTCACGTTCGGCGGGTCGTTCAAATACATCCAGCGGCGCATCTGGCATATGGAGGCGACTGCCATCGCGGCAGATTTTGGGATCCTGTACTCGTTGCCGATGCAGGGAATGAAAGTCGGCATGTCCATCACGAATTTCGGTTCCAAGCTCCAGATGCAGGGGATAGATGCCGTCGTAGCCACCGATGTGGACCCGACGATGGCGGGAAACAACGGCGCGGTCCTATCGCACCTCCGCACGAAAGAATGGGCATTGCCATTGTCGTTCCGATTCGGGATGGCATACGACCTCATTGCGTCGGCTGAACACACGGTGATGGTCGCTGCCGACTACCTCCATCCCAACAATAATGAGGAAAGCGCGAATGTGGGGGTCGAGTATGTGTTCCTCGAGACGCTCTCGTTGCGCGCCGGCTATCAGTCGCTGTTCATGAAGGAAAGTGAGGAGGGCCTTTCGATGGGTATAGGGTTGATTCAAAGCGGTATCGGTTGCGATTACTCATACGGTACGCTCGAGCACCTGGGGAACGTCCATCAATTTGCGGTCAGAATTCTTTTCTAATCCACAAGCACAAGACATCATTCAGCAGGAGGGTTATGACAACGCCAACAGCCGTGTCGGAGAGATCCTCGTGGATTTACGTTCCATCATGATCCAATCGTTTATCAAGACAAAAGGAGTCTGGTAATGAAAACTCACCTACAAGCTCTTTGTGTCCTTGGGGTACTTTTGATATTGGCGAGCGGCATCGTTGCCGCTCAAGGGGTATCGATCGACCTCGGGAAGACGACACAGGGCCGCTATATGAAAGTGGTCGGTAACAGCGGTACCGGCCTCATTCAGGATGTCATCAAGATCAAAGGCGAATATTGCGCGAAAAATGCCGCCGCCGGCAACGCAATGCACTTTGACGTCGCGGACGATTATTTCATGAATTTCGCCGCCGGTACGTATTCGTTGATCAACGTCGAGTATTACGACTCGCTCGCAACGACCATCGGGCTGCAATACAGCGGCCAAGGCGGTGCGACGACGCATCCCGACGTGATCACAACGGCCGGAACGGGCAAATGGATGTCGTTCAGCTTCTTTATGGCCGATGTAAAATTCAACAACGACCTGGCAAACTCAGCGGATATCAAGCTGACGTGTGTGGGGACGATGTTCGTCAACGCGGTGAAGGTGATACCCTTTGAGAAGTACATTGATTTCGGAAAGATTACAAACCCCGACAATTCAAAAACCGACGATGCGGATGGCATCAATCGGATCAACCTCACCGGCAGCGACGGTCTCATGCGGTATGTTGATACGCTGGGTACGACGCTCATGACGTCGGACAGGGCCGACCCAACCAAAGGCGGATACGCATACTTGAACATTGACGACGCATATATCAACGGGGCGACCGCACCGTGGAGCAACGTGTTCATCACCCTCGAATATCTCGACGGCCCCGACCCGAACAAGTACTTGCGCGTGCAGTATGACGCAAGCCCCATTAACAAGAACCTGAGTACTGAAAGCGTCTACGGCAGGAACTGGAATTGTCTGCGCACCTATTCGTTCGAGATTAACAATGGCTTCTTCAATAATCTGGGTGCCGCTTCGGGTGATATGCGCATTCACTTTGGCCATCCCGGGCTGTTCGTCAACAGGTTGATGATCATGAAGATTCCGAAACGGCCTCTCCCCAGCACCGTACGATTGGCGAATCATACCGCGTTCAAGTTCCTGGATACGCCAACAATGGACGGCAATCTGGTCGACTGGAATTGGCTGCAATCGCGGAATGACACCATGCTCATGAGGTATGACGCGAATAACTTCAGGACGGACGAGTTCTATCGCACATGGCTTCTGAACAGCGCCAATGTTCCCGTGGTCGAAGCGGGTGAGGCGGGTGGGGTGGTCGATCCGGGCGTCCCCGCGGCGTGGGATCCGAACGACCTCACTGGCATGATCAGAATCGGCTGGGACAACACCAAGCTGTATTTCGCCGTTCAGGTCAAAGACAATGTACTTGACGTCTCCGGAGCAAGCTGGGACCAGAAAGACGGATTCGGCTTCTACTTCGACGTTGGGCATACGATCGTCAACAACAAGCCCGTCGCGATGAGAGACGATCCGGCGTTCGTCCTGGGAGAGCATTTCATCTTTCTTCCCGCATCGAACTCCGACCTCGGCTTCTGGAAGCACAGCACGAGTCAGACGGGCGAGGCCCTGCCGGTTTCGGTCACGAAATCTGTCGTCACCACTGCGGATGGATACATTCTCGAGGCATCCATTCCGCTTTCTCTGCTGACTGATGGAATTGCCTGGAAGCCGGACAGTCTCAACAATCCCGACAACTTCAGCCCTCTATTCGCTTATATGGTGAACGACGCCGACAATGTCGGCGCGTTCAGCGGCCGGTTGATGTACGGCGGGCATAGCGACGACGACGAATTCTGGGGTCAACTGGGGTTTGTACCGATTCCTCTCGCCGACAAGGGCATGATGGTGGACTTCGGACCTGTGAACTATGAGAACTTCATGACGCAGGTCGAAAAGACCTCGGCAGACGGCGCAGTGAAGCAGTTGGATGTCCATGAAAAGAAATGCGCCGAGTTGGAGAAGGGTTATGCGTATTTCGATGTGAGCGACGCCATACTGTCTGCCGACAAACAGCACCGCCGCCTGCTCGTATCGGTGGAATATCTCGATTCAGCCTCCG
>MHAK01000004.1 GCA_001802945.1 Ignavibacteria bacterium RIFCSPLOWO2_12_FULL_56_21
AACATCCTTGAGCCGTCCGCACGCGCAGCGCTCCGCCTGCAGCCCTCCGCCGGCATCGGCATGGTCGACACGGCGGGCCTGTCGCGCCGGCTGATATCCATGATGTCCAGTCCGGCGTTGCGGGACGCGGTGCAGGGATATCTGGCGTACCGCATGGAAAAAATGGAAAAGGCTGAGGCGCTCCTGACGTCGGCGGTGACACTCCAACCCGATTTTGCTGAGGCGCACTGGTATTTGTCGCTCGTCCATGCGCGGTTGGGGCACACAGACCTCTATGAGCGGCACAAGAAGACGTCGCAGAGTCTGCGGCCGCCGTGGATGCTGGGGGAATAACGGCGGAGATCTGAGGTTGGAGTGATGGAGAACTGCGTAGAGCTGATGGTAGGAGTAGCGGAGAATGGCGGAAAGCGAAGGTTTGGAGTAATGGAAGACGACGGAATGTGGAAGGAAACGTGAGATGTAAACTGCAAGTTGTGAGTAGTGATGAATGTGAAATGCGGAATGCGGTCCCTCGACGGAGTTTACCCGCCGTAGGCGGGCTCGGGACAGGATTTCGGACCTGCCCGCCGAATGAACGTCAGTGAGGCAGGCGGGTTGTCGATTGCGGATTATCTATCGTAGATCTCCTTAGGAAGGGTTGCTGGAGGTAGGCAGAAGAGGTCTGAGTAGCTTTTCCCAAGCCGAGCGCGAGATCGTGATCTTCATCTGAAACTATTTACCATGCCTTTAATACCGTCACATCATCGTTCATTCGGGCGGGAGCCGAGGAGCAAGTATATTCCAGGCAATTCACAGCGACAGAACAGGCCGCTCCTACGGAGCTAGAAAATCATTGGCATATGTATATCTACAAATAGGTCGTCCCTACGGGACTTGTGGGTGGAGAAGATCTAGTAAAGATTGCGGATTGTGGCTTATCAATCGTAGAGCTGCTTAGGTAGGGCTGCAAGAAGTAGGCGGAAGACGGGAATTTGGCCTGTCCTAGGCAAGCGAACGCCTTCGAATTCCAACACAACCCGAAGGGTTTCGTGATTGTACCGAGACCGGCGATGTATTGCCGGTCGAGACTCTACTCCCAGCGCGTCAACATCTTTCTCAGTACTCCTGACTGAGCACTCTCCACGTTCCTAACGATCCTCTACAGCTTATATCCCGCAATCATCTCCGCATCGATCGAGTACAAAAAGCTCTGATCCGGCGCCAGGAAGAACTTTGCCGTCTTCGTCACCTCGGCTTTCCAAACGACCTTCCCCGTTGAAATGTCGAGGCAGGTCAATTCCTCGTCGACGGCGTAGACCAGCTTTCCGTTGACCACTCTGGGAATGTATTGCACTGCCGCCGGGTTGTAGTCCCACTCGCGCGTCCATGACGTCATCCCCTTCGCGGCGTCGACCATGCCGATCCTGTCTGGACCGATGACGAGAATCCGTTCCGCATCGAACAAGATCCTCAAGCAACGCTTTGCCGTCACCCCCCAGATGTTCCCCCAGCTCGTGTAGGTCGTCACCGCCTCGGCTCCTTCGGCGTCTTCGATGAATGTCTTTGCGCCTTCTTCGCTCATTCCTCCGGACGTCGAGGAGGTCGTCAGTGTCGCCCCTCCGCCGAGGCCGTGGGTGCTGGTGGTGGTTCGGGGAACCGTGCCGAGCCAGGTTTCATTCACCGCGAAGATCTTCTTTGTCGCCATCTCGCCGAACTTCGACTTTTCGAAATCGAGGATCCATACCAGCTTGCCGCCGTCCGGCTTGAGTCCGAGTGCATACAGCTTCTCCTCGTCCGCAAAGTAGATCTGACGAATCTTTGCATTGTAGTAGTTGTTGATGGAAAATTGGGGCAGGAGGATTCCCGGGTCGTCATTCCGATCGAACTTCCAGAGGAATTTGCCGGTTGTCGCATCGATCGCAGCAAATCCGTGCGGGTCGTGCTCCCAGGGAGAATCGACGTCGACGTTTCTCTTGTCGAGAGTTGCAGCGACTGGGTCTTTCCCAAACTTCACATACACGGTGCCGTCGATCAGCGCGATGTCCGTCGGATAACCTTCGTTCAGCTCCTTCTCCACGGTCCACAGCTTTTTCCCGGCGTTCATGTCGAAGGCCACGATGCGCCCGCTGCCGCAAAGATATGCAATGCCGTCCTTCATGAGCGGGGCGGGCGTGTATGCGGCCACCCCTTGGCCTGCGGCGCTCCAACTGGTGTTGTACATGAGGGCGAAGTACTCCTGATATGCCACCGCGCCCGAGGTGGGATCTATCGCGCAGAATCCTTCTCCGGGTTCCTCGTTCGTGAGCGGGTTCGCCATAGCGACCTTGTTCCGGAAGAGAAAGACGAGCTTTCCGGCATAGTCGAGAGTCTCGTACTCGAAGCCGACATTCTCATACCCGAACGACTTCGTAATAGAGTCTCCCGGCCGTCCCGACCGGAGCGCATTGACGATCGAACCGGCAAGCTTTCCCGCTGCCCGTCCGATATCCGAGATGGCTGTTTTCGCTATGCCGGTCAACGTTTTGTACTTCACCGCGCCCGTCAGCAGGTCGAGACGAAGAGCATGCACCCACGTGCCGCCGGAAGATGTCGAAAAGGTTCCGGCTTTCACATATGAGACGATGGCGTCCGACCCGTCCGTCCGAAGATAGCGGTGGATAAAGCCTTCGAACTGCGGGTCTCCTGGCTTCGATTCCCAGAGTTTCGCCCCCGCTGTCAAGTCTATTCCCACAACTCGGTTCTTTGCCGAGATCAGGAGGATGTCCTTTCCCGCCACCGTATAGTGCTGCATCGTGCGCACATCGCCGACGGCATACGGTACATCGGCCGTCTTTCCCGTAGCGAAGGATATATTCAGGATCTTCTTTTCGCCGAAGACGCTGCATCCGTTCGTCGTTTGGAAAAGGACGTCATAGTCGCCGTCGATCTCGAGCGGATAACGTCCGAGCATTTTGTTCTGCGCCGCATCGATCGCCACGACCGCTTCTTCCAGAACGATAACCGCATACTTGTCGTCGGGCGAGACGGACATCCACGCGTGCTTTTCCTCGATGAGATCCTGATTCACTTCTGCGTCCTTGACGGTCAGGACTTTCTTTCCATTGCTCACATCGTACAGCGCGATCGTCTCGTCGTCTTCGATGACGAGCATTTTTCCGGTCCCTTCGAGGACCCGGTAGTTGAAGGTCCCTTTTTCCACGAGGTCTCCCTCGTAGTGTATCTCCGCACGCCAGAGCTCGGCGCCGCTCTCGAGGTTCACCGCCAGCTCCGTCGAGCCGAAGCGGAAGACCGCCGTGGTGAGGATGAATTCGTAGCTGAGGAATTCGTCCTGGTCGATATCTTTGTAGGCTTTCTTCCACAGGACCTTCCCCGTGAGCGCGTCATAGCAGACCATGCCGTCGTCATAGCTGACGACATAGCGCGAGCCGATGAGCGTGTGGACCCCCATCTTTTCGAAGTCCTCGACCTCGATGTGGTACGACTGCTTTCCCGTTTCCGCGTCGTAGGCCCAGGCGTGCGGACCGCTGTTGAAGAAGAGAAACCTTCCGTTCTCGAGAAATTCATAGAGCTGGGCAGGTTCGTCGAGTTCGACGTTCCACGCCGGAGCTTGTTGAGCCAGGGCGGCGGCAGACACAAGAGCCGCACACAGCAATGCGCGTATGACGGGCATGGGCTTCTCCGTTATGTTGGTCAATTACGAGAATAAGATTACGCTGACGATGCGGGGAGTTCAATGACCTGAGTGGGTCATTTTTGGGGGGAGAAGGCAGAGGTCAGGAGTCAGAGGTCGGAAGTTAGAAGGCAGAATTGCATTTCTGAGAATGTCATCATAGTCACATTCCTACGCAATTCACTTTGCCAAGACCATCTTTCTCGTCTCTGTAAAGTCCCCCGCCGCCAGCCGATAGAAATACACTCCGCTCGGCATTGCGGCCGCGTTCCACGTCGCAGTGTATGTCCCCGGCGATTTTTCCTCCCTGACCAGCACTGCGACCTCCCGTCCAAGTAAGTCAAATACACTAAGCCGCACATCAGATTTGTTAGTCGTCTGCCCTACGACCACTGACATCTGACCACTGACCTCTGGTATCTGATATCTGATTCTCGTTTCCGGATTGAACGGATTCGGATAGTTTTGCTCCAAAGCGAACGTTAACGGAACTTGCTCTTTGTCGTCAACTCCCGTGATCGTGCCGCCGGTGGAAAACCTCCATTGTTTCGCCGATCCGGCGCCCAAGGTGTCTCCAAACATGCTTCGGAGTTGCACGATCCTGAGTGTGTACGTGGTCTGCTCGGCCAACGGCGCGTGTTCTATGAAAAGAGTATCCCCCGTGTAATGTACGGTTCCCCTCCATCCACCGGGATCCGGGGAACTGGAAAGGATCAACGTCGCCGCGCTGGCGGGTTTGTTGAGAACGAGCCGAATGGGATCGATGCGCGATACTCCGGTATCTCCGTCCGATACGGAAGCGTTGAGTATCAGAAAAGCCGTCAACGAATCCGGTCCCGCTGAACCAACGACGATCGAGCCGTCTTCTCCTTTATACAGCAGCGAGTCGGCGCCGTTCCCCGCTCCGCCAAGTCCCCCGAACGCACGCTTCTGACCCAAGAATCCTGTAAGATTCCCATACAGGGCAATCCTCCCTCCACCGCCTCCGCCGCTCCATTGATTGCCTGTCGATGCCTGATACGCTCCACCGCCCCCCGAAGCGTCGATCAGTCCGGACCCAAGGAATTGTGACGCGGCGATAAAAACGCTCCCGCCGGCACCTCCTCCGCCGAGGCGTCCTCCTGACGGTGCGCACACCGATTCCGGCGTGCCGGCAAAGCCAAGGGCGCGAATGGCGCCGTCGATTGTCAGCATTCCGCCGACCGACATGCGCAGCCCGCCCCCGCCGGGACCTCCGGAGCCGCACTGGTCATACACCGAGTACGTGACCGCCTCTTCTCCAAACCCTCCCGCCCCCGCAAGCATCGGTCTGGCCGAATCTCCGTAGGCGGAAGCTGAAACTCCAAAGAGGCTCGCGACTTTTCCCGTCCCGCCGACTCCGCCATGCGATCCGCCGGCCGGATTGAGCGCTGCACCGGCGAGCGAGTTGTAATCTTCCTGACTGAATCCCCCGAGACCGGAAAGGTCGATCCTGCTCGTACCGTCAATCGAAACATTTTCCGCAACATCGACTGCAAGCAATACCGGCAGCTTCGGCGTCCACAAAGGAAACCGGCTCGGCACGCTGAAGTTTCCCGGGAACGAATAGAGCGTCGTCCTGTTATCGTCTCCCGACAGGATCGCATGGTCCGCAAGAGTGAGCGAGCCCACGGCCAATCCGTTGGATGCCACCAATGCTTTCTGGACGGTGAGCGCAAATCCCGGAAACGCTCCGCTGAGGGCCGAGGTCCCGGAATCGGCGGCGAAATTGCGTATCACAAGAGAAGGAGATGAAGGTTCATTCCAATAGACCGTTCCGGCTCCTCCGTGCATCCGCGGGTTCGTCCAGGAAATTGCTGAATGGTGCGAGGTGTCGTGTTGTCCGCCCCGTCCGCCAATGGCCATGACGGCTCCGGTCCAGGAAGCCTTGCCTCCGACGTCGAATCGGATCCTACCACCGCCGCCACCGCCGCCCCAGAGTTCGTAATACTCGTCGAACGAGCCATCTCCTCCCGACGCGCTGACGACTCCGGCGCCGCTCAACGATGAAGCTGTGATCCAAATGCTTCCGCCGGCCCCTCCGCCGGTTCCCTGACCGTCCGCGGCCGGAGTATCTTCCTTTCCACGTCCGCCGTCGGAAACGATCTTTCCGTCAACATGCACCGATCCGCCGGCAATCAATCGCAGTGCGCCGCCCCCCGCGCCTCCGAGAATGGTGACACCGTGAGGCGTGTTGGTGTATTGCACAACGCCGTATCCGCCTTCACCGACCTCTTCCGGACTCAGCGGATCGCCGTAGACTGCGTTCGGCCTCCCCATCTGGTGCTCGCTTCCCCAGCGCCCCCATCCGCCATATCCGCCGTACGATCCACCGGCGCGGTTGCCGTAGGCACCATTGGCGAAATCATAATCGGCCTGGCCGTAGCCCCCTTGTCCGGTCATATCAAATCGGCTCGTCCCATCTACAACGATGTCGTGCGCAACGTTGACCGTGAGGCGTTCACGGAGAGAATCCTGCCAGACCCGCGTCGGATAGATCGCTTGTGTGGCCGTGTACAAACCGGGATTGGAAAAGAGCTCCGAGATCCCGTATGCGGGCGGGGGAGGCCACCGCAGACGCACCCGAGGATTGTCCGCCCGGAGAACGCCCCCGTTCGTGAGCTTCAGACCGCCGATCGTCAATCGGTTTGTGACCACGAGTGCGCCATGCACTTCGAGCGTATCGGTCGGATAATTCCCGTCGACCCTACCGACGCCTCCGGGTCCACCGACGCCGTCCACCAGGATGCGTCCGTTGCCGCCGATCTGTTTCCAGTAGATCGTTCCCGGACCTCCATGATTCAGACTGTCGATCCATGGCGTGACGAAAGAGTCGTAATACGGGATCGAGGCCGTATCGAACGTTCCGCCGACACCTCCCAGGGCCTTCACGGTTCCGGTCCACAATCCCAATGTTCCGTAGTTGATGCGAATTCGTCCGCCGCTACCGCCGCTGCCTGTTTGAGAAGAGAGATCTCCGCCGAAACTGTAGGCGCCATTGCCGCCGTTCGATTCAATGCGTCCGTTTCCCGAAAACTGTCCCGCAACATCGATGTGGATCGTTCCTCCGGTTCCCCCGCCTCCGCCCCCGCCGCCGTTGTATCCGAGCGGGATGGGACGTTGCGCATCTCCGCCGTTCACGGACGCATACCCGCTCCAAACGAGGCTCGATGCGTCGATCCTGATCCTGCCGCCGCCGACTCCGCCAAGAGAGTGCTGCACGTCGGTCCAGCCGAACCCGCCGAGTCCTCGTCGCACTTCGTCGGCCGAAAAGTCGGGGAAACCGGCAGGGTCGTCGGCCGGCGTGAATGCGTTGACGTTTAAACTCCCGTTCGTTCCGCCGTAGCCGCCGTAACTCGCACCGGTGGACCTGTGCAAGAGCTCGCCCGGGAATGCGATCTCTTCCTGTCGAGGTCCGTCTCCCCGCCGGTCCGATTCGAATCGCGAACCCTGCGTCACTTCCGCTTGGGCAAGGGATGCATAGATCATACCGGAAAAGACGAGCGTGCTGTCGATGAGGCTTCCGTGGAGGAACTGGACACGCAGTGAGTCCTCGTTCTGGTCGTGGATCGAACCGCGCAAAGTCAGGAGCGTATCCCCTTCGATGAACGGAGCGATCGTCGTGACATCGCGGATGTCATACGTGCCGGCGTTGATGTGGTTGGACGTGACAGAACCGACGTTCAGAAAGAAGAGCGAGCGGCCGACACGGGCATTGAGAAGTCCGGCATTGAAGGAAGAATTATTGGCGATCGTTTGCTCCGTGAGCAAAGTGCCGGCGGAAACGTTGCAGGTGTTCAGGAGCATGTGATCGGCGTCCAGCGTCCCGGCGTTGATCTGCGAACCAGTCAGGTCGATCAGGGCGGGACCTTGTTTCACCTGGATGAGCGTACCGCCGAGGGTCGAGCCGGTCCCCGTGATCTTCGCTGCCGTCATCGATTGTCCTCCCGAAAAGTCTCCGGGAGACATCGTGAGCGTATCGACGAGCGTTGTGCCGGACACGGACACGCTTCCGCCGGTCATAAAAACGATCGGGACGTCGAAATTTCCTGCATTCAGACTTCCGCCGAACAGGTCGAGCCGATCCGCCTGGACGAGTCCGACCGAAGTGACAACAGAACTTGAAGAAAATATTTTGGGAGTTTGAATGGACCTCGCCCCGACGATCGAGTTCCCCGACACCGAGAATTTCTGCGGAAGTCCGCCGAAACCGACCTTCGAAGCAGAAAGAGCCTCGGTAATGGAGAGGTCGCCCGATTCCACGACCAGCGATCGGGTGGAAAGGGAAAGAGCGTCGAGCGAAGCGCGGCCGATCGAGCCGTCGAGATAGACGGAATCCGCATCAACGCCGCCGAAGAGCGTCACGGTCCCGGCAATGATGAAGTTGGAGGATTGGAATGTCGGGGTGATATCGGGTGGAGAAAAGGAGACGAGTGTTCCGAGGTCGTGGATGTTTGTCGACGCAAGGTTTGTGACGGTACCTGGATTGATGATCGCCATGCATGCAGCCTCGACGATGAAATCTCCGGACAGCGATGCGGAAAAGAATTCTATCCGGAAGGGCTTCGTAAAAGGAGATTCGCAGACCGGGTCCGATTCGCCGAGCAGGAGGCTTTCGACGAGCTCGATCTCGCCGCTTGGAAGCGGAGTGCCTTGTTGCTGAAGGTTGAGGCTGATGTCGATGAGATTCCTGCAGAACGAGGAGATGAGAAGGGTCGCGTTGCGCCAGACGCTGTCGCCGGGAAGATAGGCGATCCGTGTTCGGAAATCGGACGTCCCCAGCTGAGCCCGCATGAGATAGACCGAATCGGCGTCATAGGTTCCATCGACGATCACTTGACCGGTGCACACGGTGCCGGAGAAGGATGTGTCGGTCCGAATGATGGAAAATGCGCCAAATCCGTTGGAGCCGGAAAGTGTGTCCGGAAACGCGGCCGGAAACGCCGTACACACGGCCGTCTCAACAAAAGAGAGGAGGATGATCCAGACAGAAAGACGAGAAGATCCGGACGTCGGCACAGGGCATATCCTTCATTCGAGATTGACAAAGGTAATGAAGCCCCGATCTAAAACAAAAGGGGAGAGAAGATGGAATAATGGAATTATGGAATGGGGGAAGGAAATTGCGGATTGCGGAATGCGAATTGCGGAATATCCATCGTAGAGCTGCATGGGATGTGCTGCAGAAGGAGGGCCTTCGCGGTTGCCCTGCTGTTGACTGAAAGAAACAGGAGGGATGAAAAAAGTCCCTTCGGCTTCCGGCTTCTTCTTTTGGTCATTTCCACTGATCTTAGAAGCAGGCTTTTGGTGCTTATGCTTCCTGAATTTCCCGCGCCTGATTCTCTTCGGATGTATACCTGTATGCCAACGCGTTCAGCACGAATATTCTTTTCGCCACCGGCGGATGAGTGGAAAACCAGTCGGCCAGGAAGCCGGTCCGTTCCGTCCTCCGGCGGATGAGTGGATCGACGATGCACAGGTGAGCAACAGACCGGAACGTGCGGAGCGGGATCGTGTTTTCGGCGGCGATCTTCGCGAGAGCATCGGCAAGGGCTCCGGGATTTCGAGTCAGTTCGGCCGCTCCGGCGTCGGCCAGGTACTCCCGTTGACGCGACACGCTAAGAGCGATGAGTTGCGCCACGAGGGGAGCGAACATTCCTGCAAGCAAACCGGCGACAATTCCGAACGGCCCAAAGCGCCCCTTTGGCCGCGCGATGCCGAGACGTGAAAACGCTCCTCCCGTCCGCATCCAACCGGCGAGCAGGAGGGCTGAGCCGTAGAGGGCCGTCACGAGCGTCATAAGGCGCGCGTCGGTATTCCGGATGTGCGACATTTCATGGGCCACGACTGCCTGGAGTTCCTCCCGCGTCAGCAGCGTCAGCAGTTTCCGCGTTACGACGATCGTGCTTTGTGCCGGGTCGATGCCGACGGCCCAGGCGTTGGGTGTGGCGTCGTCCACGATCGCGCAGCGGGGAGTCGGCAGGCCGGCCGCGATGCTCATTTCATCGACGACATGGTGGAAAGCCCGCTCTTCGATCACGTCGGGGTCGGGCGTGTGATGTGCGACGCTGCCGAGGATCAGCGTGTCGGCGCTTATGTTGGACACATACGCATACGTGCCCCCCGCGACGATGCAGAAGATCGTTCCCCAGGGAAATGTGGAGCCGATGAACACATCGGAAAACATGGCGGACCGGGGGTCCGTGAGCACGTCGAGGTAGACAAAGAAGCCATAGACGATCGCCGCGAAGACGCAAAGTCCCCAGACCAGGAGTTTGTGTTCGTTCCGCTTCTGGTGGGCTTCGACCGTGAGGTCGTCATACGACTGATACCAGAACCGGGCCGAGAGCGTATGGACGAACGACCAGGCCGCATAGCACGCGCATATGCCGAGGAGGGGGACGGTGAAGAGGGGGATCGAAGCCGTATCATGTTGCAGCGATCCCGTCCAGAGGTCGAACGAAAGCCCGAGCGCGCCGAGAAACACCAAAAATCCCACGACCGCGAGCGCCGCCATGCGCCGGTTGTGGGATTGCTGTTCGTAAAGCGAGCGATGGGGGAACACGCGGCCGTGAGTCAGTCGGGAGAAGTCATCCGGAACGGAAGACAATAAGCATGGAAATACGGAAATGCACAAATGGTTAAATGGATAATTCTGGGTGGAGCTCGATAAGGAATAATGGAATGATGGAATTATGGAATGATGGAATGGTTGGGCTTCATATTTGTGAAGAGCCGGAGGATGTATCCTCCGGCGAGCAAAAGGAACCGGACGACATATTGTTTCTCCGTATCGTGTTTACTGAGCCCTCTCGCAGAACTTCCTTCGTCATCCTCCGTAAACCCTCGCAACCAACTTCCTCTCGTCTAC
>MHAK01000005.1:0-3914 GCA_001802945.1 Ignavibacteria bacterium RIFCSPLOWO2_12_FULL_56_21
GCTCAACGCCCCGCCCCTCGACTCGCTTCGCTCACTCGGGGTTGCGGGGCGCTGCGTTGTTGGCCGAAACGTTATGCGCAACGCAACTCATCTGAAGGTTTGCCCGCACACACCATGACAAATGGAAGCGCCAGATTTGGACGGAAGATCATTGGATACACTCCAGATGGTAAGCAAGTGTACGCAAACGACTTGTCTTCCGAGGCGTTTGGGGAGATTCTGCTTCAAAAGGATCCCGCGGACGGAATCTGCAATATTTGCCTCAAAGAGTTTTCTGCGCTTTCAGAAGAGCACGTCCCACCCAAGTGCACTGGCAACCGTGGTAGGTATAGGTTTATCTCGTACCTCAACTTCATGACTGATTCAAGTACAAAACCACTGGGCTTTTCACAAAATGGCATCAAGTATCGGACTGTATGCACGGAATGCAACAACATAACACTGAAGCACTGCGATGACGCTATTTCCGAACTGTTCAACCCTTCTTGGATGACAACATTTCGCAAGAGCAATTTGGTGTCTCATATCGTCCGAACCTTGTCATTAGGGGGATACTCGGACATTTTCTTTCAGCAAAAACTTCCCATGTACGATCGACAACTGAGGACTTGTTCGTACGAGCTCTGCAGAACATGTCAGACCCCATCCCGGAGCAGCTTGGATTCTATGTACTTCCTTATACGCTTCCGGAAATTCGAATTGTCCGAGATCTGTTGTTGGTGGTGAATTCTTCGCCCACTCTCTTCAATGTCATGAAGGTGTATCCCTTTGCTTTCATCGTGACGTCTGAGAGGGTATTTGCACCCTTTCCCAATTGGCACGAATACTTCGAACTTAATCCAGACAGTTATGTCAGATTGGAGCCTTTAAACAGTAATCCAGTAAGATGCGGGTGGCCAGAGAATTCCGGCGCCCAAGTTCTTGGATTGCATGCGGCACAATCGGTCATTGCCTTTCCTGCGTAGAATGCGTGCGGGCAAACCAGAGTATAGAATTGCGCTGCGCATAACACGCGCAACGCAACTCATCCAAAGGTTTGCGGGCGGCACTCCGTTTGAAGGAGGATAGTGGCATGAACTCGAAATTCTGGAGATTCTCGGTTCTGGTTGTGCTCACACACTCTTTTGCTTTCGCGCAACAAACCCCGATTCGAGATGCTGTCGTCGACAGCCTAGCCATCACCGTTGTCGACGCAATTAACCGAAATAACTTTCAGTTAGCGGATCAAATAATTGCAGCTCAGCTTTCCAGAGATTCAACTTCCCTTGAATGGCTCTTTTTACGAGGGATGAGATACTATTCCGAGATCTTTGTGATCCCCGGATTTAACAAGATTGCAGTTAGCAGGATGAAGCAATCCCTCGAGCGTGCGGCTGAGTTGGGCGAACGAAGGCTCGAAGATAGACCCAATGACGCCTACACTCTTTTTTACACCGGTGGAGCGCTTGGATACCTGGGGATTGCCAAAATGGCTGAGGGCAGTCTTTTCGGAGCAGTCGGCACAGCGAAGAAGGGTTTTAACATGCACGAGGACTTGATTGAGCTATGCCCAGAATGCTATGACGCATATCTTGGCCCCGGCATGATGAATCTAATGACTTCCGACGTTCCAATGTTTCTCAAACCCATTCTTTGGCTATTCGGACTCAATGGTTCAGAAGAAAAGGCCTACGATTATCTTTCAACAGCCTTCCACAAAGGCAGGATTGTCAGATTGGAGGGCGGGACGTACTTCGCCCAACTCTTGGAGCGGAGAAAAGAATGCAAGCACTCTTTTGAAGTGTATTCCCAACTCATTCAAGAATATCCTATGAAGGTCGGCTTGAGAGCCGAATCAATGTCTCCACTCTGGGCTGACAAAAGGTACGATGATGTCATTTCGCTTGGGGGCAGTACGATGCAAATGTTCGAATCGCATGAATACTTTTTGAGCACATCTGACTCAAGTTGGCTGCCTTCGATTCTCATGAGCACTTCCCGCGCGTACACTCTCAAAGGCGATACAGCCTCGTCCGTTGCTCTTCTCGAAGATTTTATCAACAACGATTCCTATCAGGCAATCCCAAAATGGCGTATGCATTCTTCACTCGCCGGCACCTACCTAACGGGAAACGATACTGCCAAAGCAGTCTACAATTATAAAGCGATTCTGACTTCAACAGCCCCAGATGACACCAAGCAACATGCTTGGGAGATGCTCGGGAAAATCAACGGCGCGAAGTAGTCACGCCACTGAGCGCCGCCTGCATAACTGGAGTATAGAGTTGCGCTGCACATAACACGGCCAACAACGGCGCTCAACAGGATTTGAACATGGCCGCTCCAGCCTTTCGCGCCACGGGGCTATGGGACGTTGATGAAGTGACGCTCAAGGCCGGCCCGCCACACAAATGGCGGGTAAACGTTGTTGGCCGATCCAGTTCGCTGGAGCGCCCATCTTCTTGCGGGAAGGCCCTGTCGGCTTACTTTTGTAACATAGAAATCGTTAGCCGCAATGCCACTCATACGAGAACGACGTCGGTCAAACCGCCCGATCCAATGATCATCACAAATAAGGAGAAAGACTTATGAACTGGGAAGCCGTGAGCGCGATCGGGCAATTATTGGGCGCGGTTGCTGTTGTCATCACGTTGGTATATGTGTCTCGCGAAGTTCGAGCCAACACACAGGCGATGGTCACGAGCACGCGTGACTCAGTCTTTCGCGAATTGATGGAATTCAATCACATGCTTGCTCAGGACGATCGGCTTGCCTGGATTTTCCAGCATGGCTCCAAAGATCCGCAGTGGGAATCGCTGAGTGAAGAAGACCGGGCCCGACTCGCTGCGGTGCTGTTCAGTCTCTTCAAAGTATTTGAGAACCTGTATCTTCATACTCTAAATGAATCGATCGAACCGGAAGTGTGGGAATACAACAAGCAGATGCTCTTCGTGTATGCGACGCAGCCGGGTTGTCGCAGATACTGGGAAATGAGACGAGCGGTTTTCGATGTCCGATTTCGCACCGTGGTGGATTCAATTACCGAAGTGAAAGTTCCCGCTGGCCACGAGGTCACGCGAGTCAGCTAGGTAGTCGCTGGAGACTAACTGACGGGCACGCTTCTCACGCTCAGCGGGTAACTAGACTGTCAAAAGTAGTGGCACTACGGCTAACAGCGGGCATTACGACGCTCACGTTTCTGAAAATGATTATAGAGTTCGCTCCATGCTTAACCATTCCGTTTCACTACATTTGTTAAGCACGGCGTAATGCCCGCGGATGTTAAGCGCCATGCCGCGCGCGCTGAGGAGGGAATCAGTGACGCTTGTAGATATCGCGACGGTGCGTAATGGCGTGCACGGTGATCGTGTTCTCGGATTTCAGGATTTCGAAGATGATGCGGTGCGAGTCTTCGCGGAGTTTGTAGAGCCCTGCGAGGTCGCCTTTGAGGGGAAAGAGCTTTGTGGAATCGAGATTGGTCGAAAGCCGGTCAAGCCTATCCAGGATTCGACTGGCAGTGACCCGGTAGCTTTTCGATCTCTTTTGAGGCGGATTTGAGAAGCCGGATGGAATGCAATCAGAGGACGAGCCGTTTGCGGACCGAAGCAAGTATTGTTCGTTGCCAGCGGCGTCCGGCGGCTATACGAAGCTCTCAAAACCATTGCGTTGTGCGGCGAAACGTTATGCCTCATGCAGCTCTTGTTTGAAGGCCGATCGTCCTATGCTTCCGCAGGCTTCGCTCAAGGCTGTGGTCGACGAGCTGGAAACGCTCACGGATCAGCGGCACGCCTACCTGAATAACCGAACGGGTGAAACTGTCTCGATTTCCGACGAAGAAATCACCATCGTCGAAAACGGAGAACCTCTCAACGGCATTCATGATTGGCAGCGGGAAATTGTCGACATCGCGAGATCGCAGTCGACTGGTTGGAGAC
>MHAK01000005.1:3927-16726 GCA_001802945.1 Ignavibacteria bacterium RIFCSPLOWO2_12_FULL_56_21
TCGACTGGTTGGAGACGAATGACGTTCCGTACATCGACGACGACAAGTGACCCTTCAACCGAGTCGATGTCAGCTTCACTGCAGTCAAACACATATGCCGGCCTGTAGTGCACATTGAGCGCTTCAAACGGCGGGCAGGCTAGACAATACACATGGCGGGTAAACGGTGTTGCCGCAATCGTTATGCGCAACGTGCACCGTGCGGAAAAAACAGATCAGGCGGTTGCGCGGACTTGCTTGTAGAGGAATTCCGGCGAGAAATCAGCTCCATTCTCCCAAACAATCGTCTGGAGTTCGGGATGAATGCTGAAGCGGCGGAAGTAGGTGGGATCCAATAGAGGTTCAAATATGGGACCCCAGAGTTCTTCTCGCAGATCCACTTCACCCTCGACTCCGTCCTCAAAACGGAGCCAAACGATGTAGTCGGAAACGTGACGAGCTTCTGTGATTCTGGGGAACATAGGATCACTCAAGTGGTGCGATGTTATTCAAAGGATTATGGCCCTTTGCAAGTTCCCAATTGGAGCGTAATTCGTCCTTATGCAGCCGGTGCCATTCGAGTGTCAGAGCCAGCGCCCGCGAAGGGAATTTCCCATTCACGATGCCGGTCTCGATTTCGACCGTGACCTCGAACTCCCCATATCGCGCATGAAAATGCGGCGGAGTGTGGTCACGATAGAACATTGCGATGACTATCCCAAGGAACCGACTGATTTCAGGCACATGCAAATTTACTCACAATCGCATCGCCGCGCAACCGCAGCTGCGGCTGGCAAGCTCAACATTGAGGTGGTCGGCGGGCTCCTCGGTTTTGCTCGCACAACAAGCGCCTCCCTCTGCGGGAATGGGTTGTTACGAGCGGCGTCCGGCGCCTTCATCTAGCTCTCAAAACCGTTGCGTTGTGCGGCGAAACGTTAAACGTCATGCAGCTCTTGTTTGAAGGGCAATCGTCCCATGGTTCCGCAGGCTTCGCTCAAGGCTGTGGTCGATGAACTGGAAACGCTCACGGATCAGCGGCACGCCTACCTGAATAACCGAACGGGTGAAACTGTCTCGATTTCCGACGATGAAATCACCATCGTCGAAAACGAAGAACCCCTCAACGATATTCCTGATTGGCAGCGGGAAATTGTCGACATTGCACGCGAAATCCTCCATTCGGACAACTACCTTGAGCTTCCAAGCAAGTACGACATCCATGATTATGCCATCATCGAGCGGTTCTGCCAATCCCAGGTGGACGAAAAGTTGCGCTTTGCTCTCCTCGATCTCATTCGAGGATCCGGTGCATTCGGCCGATTCAAAGATGCTATTCAGGAGTTCGAAATTGCTCAGGCCTGGTATCAATTTCGGCATGCCGCTTATCGCGAGATTGCTATCGATTGGTTGGAGGCGAATGACATTCCGTACATCGACGACGACAAATGATCTCTAAACGGCAAACAGAGTGGCACTTTCTGATACTGTGAGACATCAGGCTGACGCGATCATGACGTCGTACTGCGAGCGGCGTGTTCCCCCGCACGTGCGGGACCAAGTGCGCATGCACCATGAGTTCCGCGGCGATTCGGTGACGCTCTTCGAGGATCGACCGCGATGGGACAAACCGGAGGTGTGGATTCATAATCCCATCGCCCAATTCCGATTCGAAAAGGACGGCGGCCGATGGACGCTGTATTGCGCGGATCGAAATTCCAAATGGCATTTGTACGAAATCGCCAAACCATCCAGCGATCTGGAGAGCATGCTTAAGGCGGTTGATGAGGATCCGACCGGCATATTCTTCGGATAAGAGCGGCGAATAATATTGTTCTCGCGGCGGCGCAACGACCGCGGCGAAACATTGTTTTTGATTGTCAACCGCTAACAGAACAATCCAAACGCGGCGGTCGCCGCGGGCGCTGCGAGTAATATTCTCCTCGCTGCGAGGTGATCTTTGATGATCACTTCTACAAGGAGCCCTATGAGAAAGGTTGTTTTTGCGATCAATATCACCACTGACGGGTACTGCAGCCACACGGACATGATTGCCGACGAGGAGTTGCACAAGTACTTCACCGGGCTGCTGCGCAATGCGGGCGTCCTCCTCTACGGCCGGATCACGTATCAACTCATGGTCCCCTATTGGCCCGATGTCGCCAGGAACCAGTCTGCGACAGGTGCAACCTATGAGTTCGCCCGCGTGTTCGACGCGCTCGACAAGGTCGTCTTCTCCACGACATTGAAACAGGTTGAGGGAAACAACACGAGACTCGTGCGCGCAAACGTTGCGGAAGAGGTGCTCGCGCTGAAGCAGCAGCCTGGAAAAGACATTAGCGTAGGCAGTTTGAGCATCGCGTCCCAGCTTTCGGAGCGCGGTTTGATCGACGAGTATTATTTCGTGGTTCACCCGGTTGTTGCCGGGAAAGGACCGCGGCTATTCGAAACCGTGAAGCTGGAGGAGAGGGTTATGCTAGACCTTGTTGGGTCCAAGACCTTCGGCTCCGGGGCTGTGGCGCTGCATTACAAGAGGCGAGGCTGAGGAAAAAAGAGTGACCCACGAAGCGCACGAAGGAAGGGTTGGTACTTAAGAGCACAGCAAAAGGCATTGTTCTGACCACCAAGAACACGAAGAAAGGAATCCATTTCTTCTTCGTGTTCTTCGCGGGTAATCTTCTATTTCGAAGCAGCTTTACCCACGCCCTCGCTTTCCTATTTTCTATTCTCTATTTACTATTCACTGCATTCGTGTTCTTCGTGGGTAGTCTTTTCATCGAGCCCGGATCCCCGTAAAGGAGTGAACATTGGTCCCACCGGTCACCATCGAAACACTAAAGCAGATACTCGCAGCATTCAACCGACATGATCTCGATGCGATCATGGAGTTCTTCGCTGATGACTGCTCCTTTGATCTTCCAAGAGGACCTGAACCCTGGGGACAACGCTTCGTCGGCAAAGATCAGGTGCGCGAGGCTCTTGCGGGTCGCTTCAAGGGCATTCCTGACGTTCACTACGGAGACGACCGTCATTGGGTGGCGGCCAATATGGGAGTGTCGGAATGGACACTCACCGGAACAACAACTTCAGGGGTTCGATTGAACGTGCGGGGTTGTGATCATTGGGAGTTTCGGAATGGCAAAGTCGTTCGAAAGGATTCCTACTGGAAGATCGTCGAGCGATAAAGTGCTATGCCGCGAAACGATATGCGCCATGCGCGGCGGTCACATGATTCATCGCGTGTAATGAGAAGCATTCGAAAAGGCTCAGCTATCACCGGCGGAAACCTCAGCACTCAATTCATAGGAGAGGCTGGATGAACCAGATCATATCAAAGCGTTTTGAGAAGCCGGACGAGACTCTTTCGTTCCCAAACTTCAACGCGCTGATCGTTGTCCTGGATGAAACATTCGTGGCAAAGGTGGTCAATCAACCCGGCTGGCGTTGGTCCAAAGACACAAAGCCCCGTGTTGGAACTCCGAGCTGCCAATTTCATCATCAGGGCATTATACTTTCTGGTCGCATGCATACCATGCTGGATAACGGTACCGAATGCACCATCGGGCCTGGCGATGTGTATGACATTCCACCAGGTCATGATTCTTGGGTTGTTGGAGAGGAGCCGGCGGTGGCGATTGAATTCCGGCATGGCGCGGCCTGGGCACGACCAGCTATTTCTGGTGAACGCGTTCTGACAACACTCCTGCTGACGGATATTGTCAATTCGACCCCGATCGCTGCGCAATTAGGAGATGTCGCGTGGAAGAAATTGCTGGCGCAGCATTTCGACCGCGTTCGACTGGAGTTGGATCGTTTTCGTGGACGCGAGATCACGACAACGGGCGATGGATTCCTGGCAATGTTTGACGGCACTGAGCGAGCGGTTGCGTGCGCAGCTTCCATCGGTCGAATGGCACAGAAAGACGGCATTCACATCCGCGCCGGAGTCCATTCGGGAGAAGTCGAACGCCATGTGGATGATGTTCGTGGAATCGCAGTCCACGTTGTGACACGGGTTGCATCCCTCGCAGGTCCTGGGGAGGTACTGATTTCCGATTCGACGCTTGCGCTCCTTGAAGGTTCTCATCTCACATTTGCTGATGCCGGCGAACATCAGCTCAAGGGACTCCGGGGAACCCGAAGGCTCTACCGGCTCCAGGAACAACATCACTGATGCCGCCGAGAACCGTTGCCGGCAAACCTTGGTTGGAAGCGGCCTCACAATGAATGAGAGAACCGCCCCGCCAAAAGATAAAGCAGGCGGGCAAGCAAGACGCCAAGAAAATGTTCTAGTCTAATTATTTGGTGATGGGCCGACCGCATTCCACCTCACTTACCTTGGCGCCTTGGCGGTAAATCCAATTCTAACGTTGCGGTCACTGCGAGAACATTTTTGAAGTGGGCTCTAAGGGCAAACACAATGGATAATGCGAGAGTATTTTCAACCCCTTTTGCAAGTATCTATCCGTTGTATATTCAAAAAGTGGAGAAAAAGGGACGAACAAAAGCAGAGGTGGATGCCATTATTTTTTGGCTGACAGGGTATACGAAACAATCGTTGCAGCGGCAGATCGACACAAAGAGTGATCTTGAAACCTTTTTCGCCCAAGCGCCACACATCAATCCAAATGTCTCAAAAATTACAGGTGTGATTTGTGGATATCGTGTGGAAGATATCAAAGACAAACTCATGCAGAAGATTCGTTACATGGACAAGTTGGTCGATGAGTTGGCAAAAGGAAGGACAATGGAGAAGATCTTAAGGAAGTGACAACGCAGCAGAACACGACAATGATGAGAAGCCAACTCAAAAACGAAAGGAATTCATATGTTTGCCGTAGAGTCCTCCGTGTTCATCAACCGTCCGGTAGAATACGTATTCGCATTTCTCTCCGACAAGGAAAACCTCCCACAGTGGGGATCCACCACGTTCTCGGTCAAACGGACGAGCGATGGACCAAAGGCCGTTGGCACAACCTATCTGATCGAGGAACACCCGCCAATGCCAACGTTCCAAAAGGTGAAGTTTGAGTACACATGCACGGCCTTTGAGAAGAACAAGAATTTCGCGGGCACGGGCGTCGCCATCACCCGCGCCCCGATCACAGGATTTAACGACTTTTTTCAATGTGAGCCGCGCAACGAGGGAACGTACGTCACGATGCGCGAGGAGATCTCACCGCAGGGCATTTTTAGAATGTTACAGCCGCTCATGCGGTTGATGATCGGCAAGATCATCCGTGCAGATCTGGCGAAGGCGAAAGAGGTTTTGGAAAGCCGGACTTCACAATGACGTCGGAGCTCATTGCGTGGAAAAGAGTTACCCCACGAAGAACACGAAGGCAGATTGATCGTGAATTTCAACCCGAGCTTGTCGAGGGGTCGAGGGTAGTGAATCGTCAATCGAACCGCGATAGGAGTATTGTCATGACGCATCGTACCGCTGAAACATCCCCCCAACTGTATGCACGAATCGGAGGCGTGCTCTACCTGATCACCATTTTCGTCGGCATCTTCAACGAGGCGTTGGTCAAGGGCAGCATCGTCGTGCCGGGGGATGCGACGGCTACGGCCGCGAACCTCAGGTCGATGGAGTCTCTGTGGCGCTTGGGCATTGCCGGCGAGATGATCGTGATCATGTGCACCGTTGCCCTGACACTTGTCCTCTATGTTTTGCTCAGACCGGTCAGCAGGGATCTCGCATTGCTGGCGACATTTTTCAGTCTGATAGCGACCGCGGTGAACGCTGCCTACTCGTTACAGCTCGTCGAGGCATTGTTTCCGCTGGGAAATGCCGGGTATCTCAAGGCATTCACGCCGGAACAACTCAACGCCATGGCGAGCCTGTCGCTCAAATCGCATGTCTTCGGTTTTGGCATCGGCCTCCTCCTCTTCGGTCCATTTTTCCTGGTCAGCGGGTACCTGATCTTCAGATCGACCTATTTTCCAAGGGTTATCGGTATTCTGTATCAGATCGGCGGCGTCGCCTATCTGGCGAATGGCTTCGTGCTCGTTCTCGCTCCAAGCTTCGCAAACCAGATATTCGCCGCCATCGTAGTTCCGGCTTTCGTTGGGGAGGTATCATTCTGCCTTTGGCTTCTTTTCAAAGGCGTCAACGTTCCGAAGTGGGAAGCGAAAGCAGCGACCTCGGCGTAACTTAGTGAAATGAATGAGATGGACCCGGCGTCGCGAGCGCGAGGGATCGATGAGATGAAGCGCGTCCTTAAGGAAGATGGTTACATCCTCCTGATCGATTTCCATCCCGGCCCATATCATTTTTTCAAAGGATGGCTCACAAAGCTCGTGATCTTCCTTTCCGAGATAGCGGCGGGTCGGAGGCACTTCCGGAACTACCGCCATATCATGTCGATCCGAGGGTTGTCTAATCTCATAGCGACACACACGCTTTTTGTTGAACAGGAGAAGGTCGTGGAAGGACGCAGAGGTCGCAAAGAGCGGCAAGATGATTGGGATTTTGTGCTTGTGATTTGGTGCTTATCTACATAATTCCCTGCGTCTCTGCGGTAATCTCATTAAATAGCTGAAGGACAGCGTCCGGCTTCTCTTCTGGAGCGGACAGTCGTTCCGCGAGCCCGGCCTGCAGCCCGAAGGGAGCTTCAAGGCGGCCGAGGACTACAAGAACATCGTGAAACGAGAAGGAAAGCTGATACGGCTGGTGTGAGCACCCAATGTGAAAGACAAGCACCAATCCGCAATCCACTAATTCCGTCCCGAATTCACATTTCTACAGGTTTGCACAATACCTTACGTGACGGAATTGCGACGGGAGGTCGTGAATGAACTGAGCGGTTGCGATCTAAGCTACTTCTTTTCGAGGACCTATTTCTTTCACCTTCCGATCTCGCGCACCATTTCCCCGCCTACAATATAATTCAAAGAAGGCGGGGTCCTCGTCCCGCCAACAGACTTGCTTTGCAAGTCTGGGCGGGACGGGACTTTCTGCCGCTTTTCCCGCAACCAATTACCCTGGAGAGAGCTTCATTTGGAGACATTCACAGAGCAGCCCCCCTGGACCCTTAGACCTTTGCCTCCGGATAAAGCCGGAGGCAAGTTAAACTAAAACCCTTCGGGTTTGAAGGGCTTGGCAAAGATGAAGCAGTGAATCATGAACACAAAACAGGGAATGATCAATTTCCAAGTTCTGGTTGAGGGCTACGCACTCGAAGCCTCTCTAATCGTCCACTTCCGGTTAATCAACCTCATCCCAAGCAGCTATCCACAAGCCCGGCGTGGGATTAAGATGAAGCAGTCAATATCCAACAAGAAACAAGGAATGATGAACTTCCAAGTTCTGGAGTAGGAGCTCCTATGAAGAAGCTCCATTCTCACTCCTCATCCGGTCAATTGACAAAATCCCAAGCAGCTATCCACAAGCCCAGCGCGAGATCGGCGATATTCACACAGCACCGATTTTCTATTCCTTCAATTCCGGCACACTTCCATTTCTCTTTAAAGTTTGTCAACTCTCCAGGGGCCGGAATTGAAGCAAGGAGGTCCCGGACTTATAGACGATACGTTCTCCAACGAAGTCCTGGATTTTCAAAAGCGATCCTGCTCTATACTACTCTTGATGATTTGCTACTTTCACCTTCCGATCTCGCGCAAAGTTTCTTTCCGTCACTTTCTTTTTAAAAGAAAGTGACAATAAAGAACATTACCCTGGAGAGAGCTTCATTTGGAGACATTCACAGAGCAGCCCACCTGGACCCTTAGACCTTTCCCTCCGGATAAGATCGCAGGCACGTTGACCCAAAACCCTTCGGACCGTCCAGAATGACGATGCAGATCCCAAACCTCCAAAACCTGGCTCGCTATGTGGAAACCTAAGGACGCCGTTCGACATAGAAGCATGATGATAACCGTGCTGGCGTCAGCAACGCTGCTGGCGATCTCGCCGACAAGACTTTCGGCACAATGCTCCGATGCCGGCGTCTGCTCCGTCGGCTCGCCGCATGGTGCTGCAGGTCATGCCATCGGCGTGAGCTATTCGTTCGGCACCAGCGGCAAAGCCGACGACCTTACTTTTCATGCGCTCGAGCTCGAAGGAGATCTCCGGATATTCGACGATGCACGCCTCTCCGTCCGCCTGCCCTGGTCGCGGATAAGCGGACCCCTGGGGAGCGCAAGCGGTGTGGGCGACCTTACGCTCCTGTGGGATCAGTCTCTGTGGAATGAGAATAACGACCGGGTCGCCGTTCAGGTTGGCGGGAAGTTCGCCACGGGAAACGCCAATGCGGCCGCACTGCCCCAAGCGTATCAGCCCGGTTTGGGAACGAACGATCTTCTCAGCGGCGTCTCCTACGAATCCGAGCCGTGGCTTTTCGCCATTGGGTATCAACTCTCACGAGGGAGAAGCAACAATGCGGTCACCCGATTGAAACGGGGCGACGATCTTCTTCTGAGAATCGGATACGAATTCCAATTTGATGATCTCCTCCTGCGAGGAGAATTCCTCTCCATAAAACGTCTGCACAATTCAAGTGTGCTGAGTGCGGCCGGTAACGCATTCGGAGATGTGCCCCGAAGCGACCAGTTTCAGATCAACGCGGTGGCGACGCTTCGGATCCCCTTAAGTGACTTGCTAACGTTGCACAATCTGGTCGCAGTGCCGTTGCTCGACAGGGAGATCAACGTGGACGGTCTCACACGAAGCTTTTCCCTGTCCGCTGCACTACAAGCTTCTCTCTAAGCAGCACTCGTCGCAAAACGCGACCACACAATGTGTAACTTCCAAAGTTGAACACTCATGGCGCTTGTGGTTCTTCTACGAGGAGTCAACATCGGCGGACACAGGACCTTCCGGCCGAGCCTGCTCGCTGAACAGTTGAAGCGTTTAGGCGTCGTCAATATCGGCGCGGCGGGGACGTTCGTGGTGCGGAAATCGGTCTCCCGGGCGCGGCTCCGCGCGGAATTGGTCCGCAGACTTCCGTTCGACGCTGAGATCTTTATCTGCCGGGGCCGGGAGATCCTTGATCTCCTGTCAGAGAATCCCTTCGGACGCCGGCAGATGCCGCCGGACATCGTCCGGTTCGTGAGCGTGTTGTCCCATCCTCCCCGCCTGGAGCCCTCGCTACCTATCAGCCTCCCATCGAGCGGCAGATGGCTGCTGAGAATCCTCGGGAGAAAGGACCGATTCGTCTTCGGTCTGTACCGGCGCCACTTGAGGGTCATCGGCTATCTCGGAACGGTCGACCGACTCTTCGGCGTGACGGTCACGTCGCGCAGCTGGAAGACCATCGCCCAGATTGCCGGGGTGGTGGGAGACGCAAAGAGCTGAAGCTCCAACGAGGGGGAAAAATTGCCGCAAAGGACGCAGAGATCGCAAAGTGCGCCAAGAAGTTTGGAGTTATGCTTTTTGGCCCTTGATGTTTGGTTGTGATTTGTGACTTGGTTCTTGGTGCTTCTCTTCCGTCTTTCTTTGCGTCCATTACTGTCATTGCGTCTTTGCGCGATTTCTTTAACCTATGAAAGAGTTCACGCAATGGCGCAAAGGACGAAGAATATCAAGTACGCAATGATCGCAATGGGGTTTTAGATATTTCTTCTTTCTTTGCGTCCAAGAAAATATTGACAGTCGGTAGGACCCTATGATGCTCAATCCGTTATTGAAGATCAGTCTTAACGTTGCTTTCTCATTCCTCCTCACCTCCTGTGCGGTCTCTGTTCATCCTATCATCCTTGAGTCTGAGGCTACCTTCGACCCGCAACTGCTCGGTACATGGGAAGACATTGCAAATTCGGATCGCGCAGTCGTTTCGCGCGGTGCCGGGAACGCATACGCGATCGAATACACCAAGGCGGGAAAGAGTGCAAAGTTCGAAGCTCGACTGGGCCGTTTGCGAGATCACATGATGCTCGACGTCTGGGCCGCCCCGCGCAGGGGAGAAATGCACGAATCCTACAAGGGCGTCCTGATTCCTGCGCATCTGTTCTTTGTCCTCGATGTGAAGCCGGATGAAGTTGCCATGGCTGTCCTCGACCCCGATTCACTCTTGGCGGCCCTTCGGTCCGGCCAGATCCGGTTGCCGTACAGACAATCAAAGAACGAATTCACTCTCACCGGCACCACGGAAGAACTGCGGTCGGCACTCGGTCCGTATCTAGAACGACCGGGTGCGCTGCCAAAGCGGGAAAAGTGGAATCGCGCGCGACGGTCCACCACCAACGCGCCCTATCCGGTCGACATTCCATGTTTCGAAGCTTCGGCATGGCGTGAAGCTGACCAACTTTTCCTCCGCGACTCCTATTGGCGGGGAGCGGATGGCGCCTCGTCTGTGTATCTTGGGGGTGGACGGACGCTCTGGCTTTTCGGCGATACCTGGATCGACCCTTCCGGCAAAGGAACGCGCAACGGCGCACGCATGGTCAGCAATAGCGTGGCCATTCAGACCGGCACGGATCCCGCCAACGCATCGATGAAGTTCTACTGGGGGCGTGCGTCGGATGGTACTCCGTCAGCGATCATTCCCGATGAAGGCAAGGAACGCCACTGGTTCGGGAACGGCATCCGGGTCGGGGACTGTCTGGTGTTGTTCCTGAACAGAGTTATCAGTGTCAACACCGGGCTCGGATTCGAATCTGTTGGATGGGTGGCCTGGATGGTGGAAAATCCGGATGCAGAACCATCGCACTGGCGCAAGCGGCGACTGCAAACGCCGACGAACCCGCTGGGCGTCCTGACGGGGTTTGCAGCGGTCCGGCAGTTTGGAGACTACGTCTATGCATTCGGGTCCGAAGATCCCGTCAAGTCGCATCCGATCTACGCCTCACGATGGCCGGCTGAGAAAGTCCGTTTGGGTCAGCTCATGTCTCCCGAGTGGTGGGGAGGCGAACGGCTCGGTTGGATATCGGATTCATCGAGCGCCGCACGCTTTCCACTCTTTGAAAATGGTCAGTCGGAGTTGTCGATTCATTTCGATCAGGCCTCTGACCGGTTTATCGGCATCCAGACGGCAGGATTTGGTCCGACCGATATCATGATGCGCGCGGCTCCACTGCACACCGGCCCATGGTCGTCCCCCAAGCTCGTCTATCGGCCTTCCGAATACAACAAGCCGAACATCATGATCTACTCGGCCAAAGCTCACCCGCAATTGACCGGCGGCGACTTGATTCTGACGTACGCAACGAACAATTTCGATTTTGGAGCGCATTTGACGGACAGCCTGAGCTACTTTCCCCGGTTTGTCCGCCTTATGCGATGCAGGTAAGAGTTGAAAAGCGTCGCTAGCCATCGCGAGGAAAGAAATGACCGACCCGACAATCATCAGGAGACCCGTGGTATGAAAACCGTACTTTTCGCATCAACCATCGTCCTTCTGGCACTTCTCACGGTGCCGGCAGTTCTGTTCCAGGGAGAACAGGCCTTTGCATACCCCCCTGGCGTAGGTATCCTATCGAAAGCAAAAAACTGTTTGGTGTGCCATGCCAATAATGGGCCTTGGAGCGACGAGGATCGGACGATCATCGACATTGTCGCCGTCGACTCGAAGCAATCCTTCCGCCAGTCCGATGGGAGTTTTCTGCTGCAGGTCAAGCGCAATGAGCCGATGACCGTGAGGACGGTGATCGGGAGGAAGAAACACGCTCAACAGCCGGCGCCCTATCGTATCGCCTGGATGTACGTTGATTCCACGACGATCGGAACTTCGTCACTCTCCAAGTTTGCGCCGGGGTGGGAGGTCAACCTCCAACTGGCTTGTCGGATTGTCGGCGACCCGCTCGAGGGAAATGAAGATGCCACGCTGACGGTATTACCAATGACTATCCGCCCTCTGGATGCCGCTCGCAATGCCGAACTGACACTTCAGGTAATGTTGACCATGGGTGAATCGGTGAAGGGTAAAGCAAAAGAAGGCATGATCGCTAATTACTTTGAGCGACGGGTGAAGTTGGTCGTGCTCGAATAACAGGCGAAGTGAGAGCAATGACCACAACGCGATATTCCGGAACCCCTCTGGCCAAAAAGCTTGGCATCAAGATCCTCAAGGACACAAAAACTCGGAAAGACGTGATCCACTATTTCGCCGTAAGCGTCTCCCAATTGAGCAAAGACATCAAGCAATTGAAAGGAGAAATGGAAACGAACGGCGCGATATGGATTTCATGGCCGAAGAAGAGCGCACACGTGAAAACGGGCCTCGGCGAAAATGTCATACGAGACATTGCACTCGAGAACGGCTTGGTGGACGTGAAGGTGTGCGCGATCGATGAGGTGTGGTCCGGCTTAAAGCTTGTCGTGAGGCTGAAGGATCGAAAATGAGGCTGTGAATGTAGGGTTATACATTTGGAGACCGGCCGAATTTTCCCCATCACTTTCATTGAGCACGGTATGAGGAGCTTCCTCATTGCCGGGCGCGAGACCGCAAACTCTGAAAACGCCAAGGGACAAATGCCAATCACAAATAAGCGCCAAAGGTCAATTGCCAAATCACAAACAAGCACCAATGGCTTACAATGTGAATCAGCGTTCAATGAACCAAACAAGCAGGTCCGTTGAAGGCACACACACTCTCTCCGTCACCACTTCTTGAGGAGCTTTACACCAGCCTAGCGCGAGATCGTGATCTTCATCAGAAACGATCTACAAAACTTTTAATACCGTCACACGTATTCTGCTCATTGGTACCTGTCAAATCCCTACGTGACGGTATTTCCGGAAGGAGGTCCTGGACATACAGAGGCTGTGTTTTACGCCGGAGGTCCGGGACATACAAAAACGGCCCTGCCCTACGGTACTTATGAGGATCTCCTTCTTTCACCTTTCGATCTCGCGCATGGTTTCCCCGCCTACAATATAATT
>MHAK01000006.1 GCA_001802945.1 Ignavibacteria bacterium RIFCSPLOWO2_12_FULL_56_21
GACGTTGCCGTGCTGATGCTCACGTTCCTGCTGACGGTCCTCATCGATCTGACGGTCGCGATCCAGGTAGGCGTTGTCCTCGCCGCTTTCCTCTTCCTCCAGCGTATGTCCGATGTGACGCAGGTCGGTCTGATCACGAAGGAACTCAAGAGCGAAGAAACGGACGAAGATGGAGATGACTCGCTGTCGCTGGACCGGCGGAAGGTCCCGGAAGGCGTAGAGGTATTCGAGATCCAGGGATCGCTGTTCTTCGGGGCTGTCGAGCAGTTCAAGGACGCCGTACGTCAGGTGGAAAGCCCTCCGAGCGTCCTCATCGTCCGCATGCGGTTCGTCTTCGCCATCGACGCATCCGGCATTCGCGTACTCGAAGAACTGCTGGCCGACTCCTGGAGGAAAGGGACGAAAGTCATACTTTCAGGCGTTCATGCCCAGCCCATGGTCGCCCTCGAGCGCGCGGGTATGCTGATGCAGGTCGGCGAGATCAATCTCGCGGGGAACATCGACCTAGCCTTGCAGAGGGCCGAGGAAATTTTGAAGGAACAGCATCAACAGTCCACAGCAAAGGTGTAGAGAAGGGACCCACCACAACACGTTTATCTAGAACGCACTTCCAGTACCGGAGGAAAGCATGAAGCGTTCACTGTCCATCCTCGCAGCCGCAGCCCTGACTATGTCCGCATCCGCACAACTGCCGCAGCCCCCTGTCGCAAAGAAGGTTCGCGTGACCGACACACTCCACGGCGATGTTCGCGTCGACGACTACGCATGGATGAAGGTGAAGACGAACCCCGGCGTCGTGGAGTACCTCGAAGCAGAAAATGCGTATATGTCAGCTGTGACAAAGCCGAATGAACAATTTCAGGAGACGATCTATCAGGAGATCATCTCACGGACGAAGCTGACGGACCTCAGCGTTCCCTACCGGAAAGGGAATTACTTCTATTATTCACGGACGCTCGAAGGAAAGCAGTATCCGATCCATTGCCGCAAGAAAGGCTCACTCGAAGCTCCGGAAGAGATACTTCTGGAAATGAACCTCATGGCCGAGGGTTTGAAATTTCTGGGCCTGGGAGTATTCAGGGTTAGCGACGACGGGAATCTTCTCGCGTATTCCCTGGATACGACCGGGTATCGCGTATACGATCTCTCTATCAAGGATCTTCGCACAGGCGAACTGCTGTCCGACCGCATCGGACCCGTCGTCTCCTTCGAATGGGCAAAGGACAATCGGACGTGTTTCTATGTCAAGGAAGATGCTGCGAAGAGACCGTACAAGATGTTCCGGCATGTCATTGGCAATCCATCCGACGACCCCCTGTATGAGGAGAAGGATGCGTTGTACCGTCTCTGGCTCGGAAGATCGTCTGACCGTTCAACGATGATGGCCCTATCAGCCAGCGCCACGACAACAGAATACCGGACACTCTCCGCGGCTGAACCGCGCGGGGAATTCCTCGTCCTCTTCCCGCGCGAGAACGAGCATGAGTATTATGCGGACATCCGCGACGGGGAGTACTTCATCCGTACAAACAAGAACGCGAAGAACTTTCGGCTCGTGACTGCCCCCGTTGCCAACCCGACACAGTGGTCGGAGCTTCTTCCCCATCGTCCGTCCGTGAAGCTCGAACACGCCGTCCTCTTCAAACAGTTCGCCGTTTTCTACGAGCGAGAGAACGGGCTCACGAAGCTCCGCGTATACGACTTCGCAAAGAAGTCCGCCGTCCCGATCAAGTTCCCGGAACCGGTCTACATGGCGGCGCCGGGACAGAACGAGGAGTACACGGCCACGACGTTCAGGTATTCCTACCAGTCGTTCATCACGCCGAGTTCGATCTTCGATTATGACGTTCGAACGGGGAAGTCGCAGCTCATGAAGCAGACTGAGGTCCTCGGTGGATACGATCCCACGCAGTATGTCTCCGAAAGGATCTTTGCAAAGTCCTCGGACGGCACTCGTGTGCCCATCTCACTCGTATACAAGAAGGGAACGAAGAAGGATGGCACACATCCGCTTTGGCTGTACGGATACGGCTCGTACGGATCGTCGCTGCCGATCGGCTTCTCCATTCCGAGGCTGAGCTTGCTCGACCGAGGCGTGATTTATGCGCAGGCACACATCAGGGGCGGCGGAGACATGGGAGAACAATGGTACGACGACGGGAAGATGATGAAGAAGATGAATACGTTCACTGACTTCATCGATTGCGCCGACCATCTGGTGAATGAGAAATATACGTCCAGGGACCGGCTTGCCATTCAGGGAGGAAGCGCGGGCGGACTGCTCATCGGCGCGGTCGTGAACATGCGTCCCGACATCTGCAAGGTTGCTCACCTCGCCGTCCCCTTCGTTGACGTCATCAACACTATGCTGGATGAATCCCTCCCCCTTACAGTGCAGGAATTCCTGGAATGGGGAAATCCTAAGAAGAAGGAAGAATACGAGTACCTCAAGAAATATTGTCCCTATACGAACATCCGGCAGATCGCATATCCCACAATGCTTATCACGACATCGTTCAATGACAGCCAGGTTGGATACTGGGAGCCGGCAAAGTACACGGCGAAGATGCGCGTCATGCGCTCCGACAAGAACGTGCTCGTCTTTAAGTGTAACATGGGGGCGGGACACGGAGGAGCTTCGGGCCGGTATGATGCCTTCAAGGAGACGGCATTCAATTATGCGTTCGTGATGTCACAGCTGGGCATCGTGAAATAGCAGAACTGAGGAATTCTCGTTGAGCATGGATCGGATCTCGGTCACCCGGCTCTTTCTGTATCCCATTAAATCGTGCCGCGGCATTGCCGTTCAAACGACACACCTCCACCCCATGGGATTTGACTTCGACCGTCGTTGGATGCTGGTGGACGATGCGAATGTGTTTATCACGCAGCGTACTCATCCGCGGCTGGCGACGATCTCTGTCACCATGCACGATGACCGGCTCGAAGTTCTGGCGCCAAGATGTGCCATCCTTCGAGTACCGATAGTGTCATTCGCGAATGCTTCGATCGCAGTCCGCATTTGGAAGGACACGCTCGACGCCCATCCCGTGAGCGAAGAGGCGGACAGGTGGTTCTCAGCATATCTCGGCGATTCAGTACGCCTCATGCGTATCCCCGAAGGTCCGGTACGCCGCATCGACCCGAAGTTTGGGCGTCCCGACGACCATGTCAGCTTTGCAGACGCATTTCCCCTGTTGATCACTTCCGAAGAATCTTTGGAAGCGCTCAACGGACGTCTGACCGCACCGTTGCCGATGGATCGTTTTCGACCGAACATCGTCGTGAGCGGCGGCGGCCCGTTCGGCGAGGACGGCTGGACTATGCTCCGGCGTCCGAACCTCGAACTCCGTCTTGTCAAACGATGCGCACGATGCGTCACAACGACTGTCGATCAGAAGACAGGCTCCGTGGGAAAGGAGCCGCTCGCGACGCTTGCGACATTCCGGCGCTCGAAAGACAAGGTGTTCTTTGGTATGAACGCCATTCCGGACAGTTCGGGCGAAATTTCGGTGGGCGACATGTTCGTTCCGGACCTCGGGTAGCGCCATGAAGCTAAACATTCAAGGCGCCCGGGATAAGGTCATTGCACTGCACAGAAACCGCAGATCTGGTCTGGCAGTCGTACGAGCACTGACTCAGGCATATGACCGCATCGTCACCGATGTGTTTTCCGCTGTGCCCGGCAGTGCAACGAGTACACTCTCCATCGTCGCCCTCGGAGGCTACGGCCGCCGCGAGCTTTGCTTCGCTTCGGATATTGACCTGATGATCCTGGCACCGTCGGAAGGGGCGAAGAGAGACCAACTGGAAGTCATGCAGGTTTTCTTTCACCGATTACTCGACGAAGGACTCGATATCGGACATTCCTTCCGTACGATCGACGATTGCCTCGACCTTCGACGCAGCAACCTCGATATCTGGCTGTCACTTCTCGATGCGCGGTTTGTCTGCGGCGACACAACAACATTTCGCCGGTTTTCCCGGAGCGTCCAGACATCGGCGATGGAGTCAGATCGTGCTGCGTTCGTTCGGGAACTCCTTGCACTTCAGGACGCCCGGCATGACAAGTACGGGAGATCGTCGAAACTCCTTGAGCCAAACATCAAGAACAGCGCCGGCGGCCTTCGGGATGTTCAGACGATAGGCTGGATCTTCACCGGTGCGGGTCTCGAGCGGTTCGGCGCTCCGAAGACGAGGGGGACTCTGGAAAACATCCTTACGTCGCGTTCCGTCCGTGGACTGGTCCCTGCGGGAGTCCCGTCGCGGGCAGTCCGTGCTCTCGACTTCATTCTGCGTGTCCGGAATGAAATGCATCTGTCGGCCGGAGCTCTCCACGACACCCTTGAATTCAGCACCCAATCGAAGATTGCCGCAAACCTCCGCTATCGGACAACAGCGACTTCCTCAAGCGTTGAACGATTCATGCGGGACTATTTTGATGCCACCAATTCGATCGCGGAGTTGAGCGCCCGCGTCGGGCTGTGGGCGCGGGACCGCTGGCTGGGACCTTCCGGCGTTTCGCCCACTCGTCGGATCGGCGACCGGCTCCGGTTGAGGTCAGGAAAGATCGAACTTGCGAAGCCGCGTGCGGAGCTGCCGTCGACCGTTGTACTCGAGGCGATCCATGCGAGTACAGAGTGCGGGGCAGAATTTAGCTTTCAGCTGGAAGATGCGATCCATCGCCGCCTGCGGCAATTCCGTCCGCTGCGATCCAAGGAAGAGTCTTCACTATTCCTCGAACTGTTCAAGCTGCATCGCGGTGCGGCGGACAGTCTGCGGCTCATGAACCGTCTCGGCCTGCTCGAGAGATGGCTTCCCGAATGGCGTCCGCTCGTCCGTTTCTTCCAGCATAATCAGTATCATTTCTATACCGCGGACGAACACACGCTCAATGTCCTGAGTTCTGCGGAACATCTCCGCGACGAGTCGTCGGCGTTCGGCGAAGCCTGCCGCGCCCTTCCCCGATTCGACACGCTTTCGTTTGCATGTCTCTTCCACGACATCGCAAAACCGGACAGGATCGAGGACCACGAAGTCGGCGGTGCGCGCATTGCGGCTGCCGTGCTGCGCCGTCTTGGCGCAAACGACATTGCAGAGGACGTCGCATTCCTCGTCCGCCACCATCTCTTCATGGAGCAGACCGCATTCCGGAGAAATCTCAGCGACCCTACGACCGTACAGGAATTCGCCTCCCGTTTTCAACGGCCCGACCTGCTCGATTATCTGTTCGTCCTGACACGCGCCGACCTTTCGTCTGTAAACTCAAATGTCTGGACAGAATGGAAGGCCGCCTTGTTAACGGAGCTGTATCATAAATCGCGGGCTGTGCTCAGACCTGATGCGGCGGTGTCGCGTCCGCAGCCCTCCACGTCGCTTGTAAGCCGTCTTGAACGGACGTTCGGGCCCGAAGAACTTGCGGCACATGCGTCGCTCCTTGAATATGACGGCTATCGGACCGCGTTTTCGCCGGACGAGATCGTGGGCCATATACGGACGGTCTCATCGTTCGACGGCATAGCGGTCCTGGTTCAGCATTGGACGGACGTCACGGAAGTGACGGTGGTGACTCGCGATGCCCCGTTTCTCCTTGCCCGATGCTGCGGAGTGCTCTCGGCGAACGACGCAAACATCATCGACGCCCAGATCTTTACACGGGACGACGGCATCGTCATCGACAAGTTCCGCGTCGTTGAGGCGGTGACCCATTCGGTGCTGTCCGAAGAACGATGTCAGAAGATCGGCGAGGATCTTCGTGAGGTGTTCGCGGGACGCACGGACCTCGCACACCTCATCGAACGGCACAGGCGAAAATGGAAACGAAAGACCGGGCGCCGCAACCCCAACATTCGGATCGACGTTGAATTTGAGGAACATCCCCTGTTCACGATCATCGACGTCTTCGGCGCTGATACGCTGGGCTTCCTCTACCGTGTGACGGAAACGATCTCCGGACTCGGCCTGAGCATCCATTTCGCGAAGATTTCGACGCGCGGAGACGGGATCGTAGACTCGTTCTATGTGCTGGATAGGAACGGCGGACGCCTGGAAGACGCCAAGCGCAAGGAGGAAGTAAAGCAGAAGATCCTGGTCGTACTGAGGGAACTGTCGGAATCCACATTGACGTAGCCCCGATAGCACCGTACGTCCATCACCGGGTCTTCCCAACGGTTTCGATTTCCGATTGCGCGTCTTTTGCGTCCCGCCGTTTTTTGGCGGGAACTATTCACCACCCTCGACTTCGCTCGGGTTGAAATTTACTATGTACCTCATTGTGTCCATGAGGCTTCTCTTCCAACGATTCTAACATCTATGGAACTCTCCTCTCGCCCCATTGGCGTTTTTGATTCCGGCATCGGCGGTTTGACGGTAGTCCGCGCGCTCCTGCATCACCTGCCGAATGAGAATATCGTCTACTTTGGCGACACGGCGCGTGTGCCGTACGGCTCCAAATCTCCTCAGGTTGTCCGCGAATACGCCCTGCAGGACACGGACGTGCTTCTACGGCACAACGTCAAAATGATCGTTGTCGCCTGCAACACAGTCTCGGCAGTCGCGCTCGATGTGGTGCAAAAACGGGCGGGTATTCCAGTCGTCGGCGTGATCATCCCCGGGGCGGAAGCCGCGACGAGGACAACAAAGAACGGGCGCATCGGCATCATTGGCACGCAGGGAACGATCGCGAGCAACGCATACAACAACGCGATCCGGACACTCAACCCGGCCGATGAGGTCTTCGGGCAAGCGTGCCCGCTGTTCGTGCCGTTGGCAGAAGAGGGATGGACGGACCACGCCGCTACGGAGCTCATTGCAAAACATTATCTTTTCCCTCTTGCGCAGAACAAAATCGACACTCTGGTCCTTGCGTGCACGCACTATCCACTCCTGAAAGACGTGATCCGTAAGGTCGTACCACAGAACGTCACGCTCATCGATTCAGGGGAGGCGACGGGAAGAACGGTGAAGAAAATGCTCTCCGAAGCAGGTGAACTCAATCCGAGCTCCATGAATCCAAACCTGCAATTCTTTGTAAGCGATATTCCGTTGAAGTTCTCGGAGGTAGGAGAAAGATTTTTGGGGATGAAATTGGGGAGAGTGCAACGTGAGAGTTGAACATAAAACGTTCCAAATGGCCAAACAGTCTAAACTTTCCAAACTGAAGGGCACAAGAATGTTTGACCTGTATGGAAGGTTTGGCACGTTTGGCACGTTTGGCAAATTTGGACTTTCAACCTGATATGTCCATCCAGCCAATTCGCCTCTTGGGCGACCCGGTGCTCCGAACAAAGTGCCGGAGCGTAAAGGTAGCGGGGTCACCCACAGTTCAACAGACGATCGAGGACCTCCGCGACACGCTCAGCGATTTCCGTTCCCGCAAGGGATTTGGACGCGGCATCGCCGCTCCCCAAATAGGTGTGTCAGAACGTATCATCTTCGTCGATTTCGAGTATTCCGGGCCGCTCATCAACCCAAAGATCCTGGCCCGCAGCAAGGGGATGTTTGAATTGTGGGATGATTGTTTTTCTTTTCCGGATCTGCTAGTTCGCGTTCGGAGGCACACAGGCATCGAAGTGGTTTTCCTGGACGCCGAGGGGAAGCGGCAACGGCTGCAAGCGAGAGGAGCGCTCTCCGAGCTCCTCCAACACGAGATTGACCACATTGACGGCATTCTTGCACTTGACAGAGCGATCAGTCCGAGGCATATTATCCTCAGAAGCGAACTCGGGCGATTCGAGGGCTTGCATCGAAAAGAGCGGTAAGCGCAGTTGAAGGAGTTCTCCCACGAAGACCACGAAATGTAGCACTGTTTCGTCTTACAGTATTTTCTTTGTGTCCTTGGTGGGAAAGCTTATCTTGAATATGAGCTGTAAAAACTCTCTGCAAGGAGCCCTATGAAGCCGACTGTTCTTACCGAGCACGAAATACGCGACCAGCTTCACAGCATTCCAGGCTGGACCCAATCGCGCAAGGAGATCAGTCGGACGTTCGAACTAAAGGACTTCGTCTCGGCTATCGGGTTTGTCACGTCTGTAGCCATCCTCGCAGAACGAGCGGACCATCACCCGGACATCGACATCCGCTGGAACCGAGTCACACTTACTCTTTCGACGCACAGTGCGGACGGCCTGACAATAAGAGATTTCGACCTCGCCCGCTCGGTCAATGCGCTATGAATGTGCAGCGCATCGAGCGCCTCCGCAAGCATCTCGAAGCCGACCCGACCGATCCCTTTACGCAGTACGCCCTCGCTCTCGAATACGACGCGGGTGGCGACACACCTCTGGCCATTCGTACGTTGGAAGAGCTTGTCGTTCAATCTCCCCGTTATGTTCCCTCCTATCAGCAACTCGGATATCTCTTTCAGAAAACAGGTCAGGCAGACAAGGCATGCGAGATTTTCAACCGCGGTATTGCCGTGGCCCGGGCGGAGAACGATCTCCACGCTGCCGGCGAAATGCAGGAAGCTTTGGATGAGATGTGAACCTAAAGAACAACTGCCAAGGGCCAAGAGCCAACTGCCAAACAGGCAATTGCCTATTAACCAACCACCGATTCACATTCGCAATTTAACCAACCCCCAAGTTCTTTGTAAGTGCCCACACTTCTCCGTATTTTCCCTTCGTCTCAATCCTCCAAGCGAAATTCACCAGTGAAACTTCCCAAAGAACAGATCCTCGAGATCTTCAAGGACTCTGGAGCACTGCTGGAAGGGCATTTTCAGCTCACGTCCGGACTTCACAGTCCTCACTATTTCCAGTGCGCAAAGGTCCTGCAATACCCAAAATTCCTCCATTTGTTCGCCGGAGAGATAGCAAAACATTTCGAATACAGCGAGATCGAGGTCGTCATCTCCCCGGCCATCGGTGGAATCGTGGTCGGGACCGAAGTGGGACGCGTTCTCGGTTGCCGTACAATCTTTGCGGAGCGCAAAGACAGCACAATGCAGATTCGCCGCGGATTTGAACTCCGTCAGGGTGAACGGGTCCTCGTCGTTGAGGACGTAGTCACTACGGGCGGGTCCGTCTTCGAAGTCATGGACATCGTCAAAGGTTCCGGCGCGCGGACCGCGGGGGTCGGATATATTGTCGATCGCAGCAACGGCAAAGTGCGGTTCGATGCCAAGCAAGCATCGATCCTGCAAATGGACGTCGTCACATATCAACCGGCGGACTGCCCCCTCTGCCGTGCGGGAGGTGCCGCTGTCAAACCGGGAAGCCGGGGAAATACCTGATGCAGGAGCGTCTGTATCATATGTTCGGGGGAGCCAGGTCGGCGCCATTCGTCGACGCAGTGACGACGTTTTTTGCCGTCCTCGTGGCCGGGTGGATCTTGAAAGTGTTCTTTGACAAGGTCGTCAGAAAGATCGTCAAGAGGACGCAGACGACTCTCGACGACAGCGTGCTTGCGATCTTTGTTCCGTCGCTCCGCTGGTTCACGCTCATCATAGCCCTCACGCTGGGCATCGACCAGATCCAGGGGAAAGCCGGCCTGCTGACAAAATCGGCTCAGCTCATCCTTCTTTACGTCGATCACCTTCTGTACGCGGCTGGCGTACTGATCATCGCGATCTTGTTCATTCGACTGTCGCTCCTGTCGCTCGAACACGTTCTCCGCCGCTACGACAAGAGAGGCGGGGCAGGCGTCAACGAAGCGCTCAACCCGCTCCTGGAACGGCTGGTCAACATTCTCGGCCTCCTCCTCGCCGCAACGATTATCTTGGACCGGTTCGGCATCAACGTCAGCAGCTTGCTGGTGTTTCTCGGCGGCAGCTCCGTGGCGATCGCCCTTGCCGCGCAAGAGACCTTGTCCAATATGATCTCTGGATTTGTCATTATGATCGACAGGCCGTTTCGGGTAGGCGACCGCATCAAACTTCCGACCGGCGAAACAGGGGATGTGTATGAGATAGGACTGCGTTCGACGAGGATCATGGATTTCGACAATAACCTCATCATTAGTCCGAATGCGGAGCTGGTCAAGGCCAAGGTTGTCAATTACGCTTATCCCCAACGTCTCATCCGCGTCAAAGTCGACGTCAACGTCGCATATGGAACCGACATCAAACGCGCCCGCACCGTCCTTGAGGGCCTGGCCAAGCGTCATCCCGACGTCCTGCGCGATCCAGTGCCAGAGGTCTTCGTCACCGCTCTCGGCGAATCTGCGGTCGCATTAACGTTGATCGCACGAACGGACGACTTCATGAAGAAATTCAAGGCCGAAGCCGATATACGCGAACAGATTCTTGAATCATTCCCGAAAGATGGCATCGACATACCTTTCCCGCAACGAGTTGTCACGGTAAAGGACGAGCGGCATTCTCCCAAAGCGTCGTAGTCTCCCCTGCCTGCCACTCCACATCTCTCGGGTCACGTCTCACGTCTCTCGTCTCACATCCCATAACTCCCTGCAATGCCTGCCATCCCCCCTCCTGACGACGCATATCCTGGTCGAAAGTACATCCTCGACCTCAAACGGTGCTTTGTGCGGGCCTGCGGCGGCGAGCTGGCAGAATTGAGTTATTATGAGAGAAACAATTGGGTGACGGTAGAATACAAGTGCGCCAAATGCGGGCGCGAATTCACCATCAAGGTGGAAGGATAAGCGCGTGAATACCGTCGACCTCATCCGGCGCAAACGGGATGGCGGAACGCTCACACGCGAGGAATGGGGATCCCTCATCGACTCGTTTACAGATGGAAAGCTCCCCGAGTACCAGATGTCCGCCTTCCTCATGGCATGCTACTTCCGCGGTATGAGCAGGGAGGAGATGTTGACGTTTGCCGACCGGATGCTCCATTCGGGAGTCGTCCTCGATTTGTCCGATATCCCCGGCTACAAGGTGGACAAACACTCCACAGGCGGCGTCGGTGACAAGGTGTCACTCATCCTTGCCCCCATAGCGGCGGCATGCGGAGTTGCCGTCCCCATGATCTCAGGACGCGGACTTGGCCATACGGGCGGGACACTCGACAAGCTCGAATCGATCCCGGGATTCCGGACGTCTCTCACGATCGCTGAATATAAAGAGGTCTTGCGTTCAGTCGGAGCCGTGCTCATCGGCCAAACGACAGAAATCGCTCCGGCAGACAAGAAAATGTACGCCCTTCGCGATGTGACCGCGACGGTCGAGTGCATTCCGTTGATTGCGGGCAGCATTATGAGCAAGAAACTGGCGGAAGGGAGCGACGCGCTCGTCCTGGACATCAAGACCGGCCGCGGCGCGTTTATGAAGGAATTCGGGAAAGCTCTGGAACTCGGGAAAGCGCTCGTGGAAATCGGTGAATCGGCCGGAAAGCGGACGATCGGCTATGTGACGGACATGAGTCAACCGCTTGGATCGCATATTGGCAACTGGCTGGAGGTCGTTGAATCCGTGATGTGTCTCCGAACGACCGATGGGAAATACGGACTTTCCACCGACGTGATGGACTTGACGCTGCTGCAGGCGGGGACTATGGTCATGTTGAGCGGAAAAGCGCGAACCGTCGAGGAAGGAATGACGTTGTGTAAGGCGACACTTGCCGATGGAACTGCATATACCAAGTTCCTGGACATCGTCCGGGCACAAGGCGGGAGCGTTGCGTCCATCGAACGATTGGATGCACATCCTCCCGCGACACATCAGATCGCAGTATCAGCGTTCCGTGATGGTTTCGTCCAATCGATCGATGCGATGGAATGTGGGTTGGTGTCGATCCTTCTCGGGGCTGGACGGACGAAGATGGAGGATCGCATTGACCCGGTGTCGGGCATCGTGCTCCACAGAAAGCGAGGGATGTCCGTAAGAAAAGGGGATCCGCTGGCGACGGCGTATACGAACGACCCCTCCGTCATTCCAGAGGCCGCTTCCCGTCTCGGAAAAGCCTTTGTCGTCGGACCACGCCCGCCCCAACCGGTGCCTCTCGTGAAAGCGCGGATAGACTCACATGGCGTTAAACTGATCGGCTCCCGATCCAACGTGACAGGCAAAAGACCAGCTTCTATCCGAAAACGTCGGGCAAAGCCGACAAAAAAGCGGAATCAGCGGTCACGAAAATAGCGGTGGCAGAGATGTTTTTCTCCATAACTCCAACCACGGCTATTCGCTGTGACTCCATCACTCCAATCATCGCCCTTTACCGTTCCCCCAACACTCCGACCCCTGCTTTTCGCTGTTGTCCCAATTCTCATTTTTGCCTATAATGACCTCCCGGCGCGCCAGAGCCGGCAGGAGGTGGCGTATGAGCTCGATCGGTGCATTGGTTAAGGAACATCCTCTCTACACAGTTTCCGGATCGTTGACGGTACTGGAAACGGCTCGGTACATGACGGAGAAGAATGTTGGAGCACTTCCCGTCGTCGATGCGAACCAACTTGTCGGGATATTTTCCGAGCGGGACATGGTCACACGCGTAATCGCCAAAGGGCTCGACCCCAAGACCCTTCTGACCCGCGACGTGATGACGACGCGACTGGTTGTGGCACAAATGGATGAATCTCTCGACGATTGTCTGCTGAAGATGCAGCAAGCACACTGCCGACACATGCCCGTCGTCAAGGGAGAGCATCTTGTCGGATTTGTCTCGCTGCGCGACCTTCTTCAGCTCGACATCACTGCGAAAGACGAGAGCCTGGAGTATCTGCATAGCTACATTTACACGGTGCCGCCGGGCATGGCAAAGCGGTATGAGACACATTAAGTAGAAACGCAGTTCTCACAGAGTGGCTTTATAAACGCAGTTGCCTTTTTCTTTTTCCCCTTTCATTTCTGTTTGTGGTTTTTCATTTTCAGTTTTATTCCCACATTCTCCACACGACATGCCTACCATAACGTTCGCGAACGAACATCGCTCGATCGATGTATTGCCAGGAACAAATCTTCGCAAAGCCGCCCTCAAAGCGGGCGTTCAATTGTATTCGCCGCTCGCGCGTGTGTTCCATGTGAATCTTGAACTTGGACCTGTAGCGCTCCACAGTACGTCCGACGTAGTGGAAGTGCTCGAAGCGAAGGGCATTCCGGCGAGGAATGAAGCGGAAGAAGCTTTGGTGGCTGGACGCTTTGTAAAGCGCAAGGTCGCGCCAAATCTCCGACTTGCCAGCCAGATCACCGTCAACGGCGACATCACCGTACGCGCGATGCCGAAACGGGAGGTCGACGTCGAAGCCACGAAAGCCCATATTGGATTCATGGCTGTGGTGGGTGGATTCGTTTTGTTCGTACTTCTTTTGTTTCTCATCCTGGGACTCGACCTTACGAAACGGATTTAGCAGCAACCTCTGGGCCGCGTCTATTCTTCTGCTGTTCGAACCGAACGGTCCGAAAATAGGAAAGCCCCTGCAAAGATCTGCAGGGGCTTTTTCCGTCAATGAGGTCAGGCGAGATTCTTCTTCAGTATGCTGATCATCTGCTCGTGAATACGCCCATTGGTTGCCACAATACTTTTCCCCATAACCGTCGTTGGGAATCCGCGGAAATCCGTGACCTTTCCTCCCGCTTCCTCCACAAGTAACAATCCTGCGGCCATATCCCACGGATGCAGTGCAACCTCCCAGAATCCGTCGAAGCGACCCGCGGCAACATATGCAAAGTCCAGCGCCGCCGATCCCAGCCTCCGAACGGCTTGTGATTCCTTCAGAAATGCCCCGAAATGCTCGACGGCATTGAGCGGATTTTCCCGTACGTTATACGGGAATCCGGTCACCAGCAGACTCTTGATAAGCTTCTCCCTTTCTGATACGCGGATCTTCTTCCCGTTCAGATATGACCCCCGTCCTCGCTGAGCTGTGAACATCTCGTCCCGATTGGGGTCGTACACAACCCCCGCCACAAGTCCTCCTTTTTCTTGTATGCCAATTGAAACGCAGAAGATGGGCAGGCCGTGCGTAAAATTCGTCGTTCCGTCAAGCGGATCGATGATCCAGATCGTATCCGCAGTCGGAGTCGTCGAACCCGTTTCCTCCCCCAGAAATCCATGATGCGGATAGCGGCGCCTCACTGCGCCGATAATCATTGCTTCCGACTTCTTGTCTATCTCCGTGACGAGGTTTGTTTCCTGACCTTCCTTCGTTTCAATCGCGCGGATCCCTCCCACGCTCCTTTTGAGGAACATACCGGCTTCGCGGGCAACTTCAACGGCAAATTCAAGCATCGACGTTTCCTTATGACGTTAAGATAACGAAAAATGACGCGACATCCCGCCGCCGATTGAGAACCCGATGAAAAAGGCGTACGTTGCATTTCATCACATGAATACTTTCTTTCGCATGTACAGTCTACATCGCCTCTCCCCCGTCATTCTTATCGCGAGTCTCGCTTTTGCCGCCGGATGTTCTCCTTCCGCTTCACGCGAACGACTCTGGACACTCGACGAGCTCGAAGTCGAGGTGACCGATACCACGCGCGAAGTGGCCTATACGAATGGAGCGGCGGGATTCTACTACACAGAATCCAATGCACCCCAACGGAATGGCTGGCAGGGATGGCATAGTATGTCGGTTAGGATACTGGACGACTACCAGGTGGCCATCGACGGGAAACCGCTGGATCGATCCTCAGTCCACCTCGCCCGCGTTTGGCCGCATCAATTCACGCGGGCCTATCCACAAGGCGTACAGGAATCGGTCACGTTGCTCGATTCCGTCGACGCCTTAGTTGTGGAATTCGATAACATCTCCGGCGACGGATTCACCGCCGCACCGCTCTTTTCCGAGGCTGATACTTCGCAGTATATCATCGTTGAACGGGACGGCGCTTTGCTTGTCGCGCTTCGACGGCATCTCCATCGTACGCCGCGCGAAGACTTCCCTGTCTGGATCGGAATGACCGTAGCAGGTGGATCCTCAATTCGCCGGGGTGATGGTGTAAGGAACGGACGCCATTTTGCTCCCGCTTCCCTCGACGCATCCCTTTCCGAAGACAAAGCCACTCTCCTCTTTGTCGCGGGAGATACCGAGGATGCAACATTGACGGCCCTCAAGGACGTTGCCGGCCGCGTTTCCGAATCGATTTCCCTGCGCAAAGCGCGGATGGAGAGAATCCTCAACGAAAGTCATTTCCGCTCTTCCAACGAACGGTTTGACAATGCTCTCGCGTGGGCAAAGCTTTCCATAAATTCGCTGATCATGCGGCAGGGGAAAAGGGGGATCTTCGCCGGACTTCCCTGGTTCAGCAATTATTGGGGGCGCGATACGTTCATTTCGTTGCCCGGTGCGACTCTTGTGACTGGCAATTTCGATGATGCACGCGAGATCCTGGAATCGTTCGCCGCGTGGCAAATGACCGATCCGACAAGCCCGAACGAAGGCCGCATTCCCAATCTGGTCACCACGACGTCGACGTCGTATAACACGACGGACGGAACTCCCTGGTTCACGCTTGGTGTGTTCGACTATGTGAAATATTCCGGGGACACCGCGTTCGCAAGAAAAATGTTCCCAGTCCTCCGTTTGGCGATCGAGGGAGCACTGCGGCACCGGGTTGACAAAGAGAAATTTCTTACACACGGGGATGCTGAATCATGGATGGACGCAGTGGGCCAGGAAGGCCCCTGGAGCCCCCGGGGGAATCGGGCGAACGATATTCAGGCCCTCTGGTACCGCCAGCTCCTCGTTTCCACAGCCTTCGCCGAAGCTCTGGGTGACAGGGCAACCGCCGAGCGCTGGCATGCAATCGCACAAGAGCTCTTGTACAACTTCCAGGAGCGGTTCGTCGACCCGGACAGCAATATCATCTACGATCACTTGAATATCGACGGAACACCCGATCCCTCGAGCCGGCCGAATCAATTGTTTGCCCTGGACATTGTCGCAGAAACCGACATACGACAGAGGATATTTGGGACCATCACCAAAAGTCTCGTCTACGAGCACGGCGTTGCATCGCTCAGCCAGGACGACCCCAAATTCCATCCGTACCATCATCACGAGCCCTACTATGTGCAGGATGCCGCGTACCATAACGGCATCGTCTGGACATGGTTGGCAGGAGCATGGATCAAGTCCGCCGTTGAATTCGGACAACCCAATCTGGCCTATCGCGTTACGGAGAACATGGTCGGACAGATCCTCGAACGCGGGGCTGTTGGAACTCTTTCGGAATTGCTCGACGCTGCCCCGCATCCCGGCGAAATACAGCCTCGACTCTCCGGAACGTTCAGCCAGGCGTGGAGTCTCGCGGAGTTCATCCGCGTCGCATATCATTCGTATCTTGGCGTCTCCGTCGACGCCCCCAACAATCAGCTCTGGCTGATACCCCAGTTGCCCCATAGATTGAACGCAGCGACGTTTGACGTGGCCATCGGACGCACACGGGTGCGCATTTCGTATGAAGGGGAGGGCATGAAGGGAAGGATCGTTGTTCGGTCACTCAAACAGGATACACCTCTGAGCGTCAATTTCGGATGGCCCTTTGCCAATGCAAGGGGCAGAAGCGGCAGCTTTCTTCTCCGGCCGGGTAAGACAGTGGATATTGCGTTGACCGAAGCGTCGGCGAACACGACGTCCGACGACCCGACGATAAACGTGGAGTCGGAAGTCCAATTCCTGACACAGTTCCGGGCACTGGCGAGTCTGGATCTCGCGCGTCCGCACGTGCGCCCGAACCTACAGTCACTCATGGGTCCGGGATATCCGCTGCTCTCCAACAACGATATCCAACGGGCGCTACACAACGGACATACCATCGTCGAGCGGTCCGACCCAATTGGGGATGACCGAGGTCCCGGCTCATACGCATATCCGACGACCCCGCATCTGAAGCCGGGAAGTCTCGACCTGACGAATTTCCGCGTCGCAACCGACGACTCAGTTGTTCAGTTTGATTTCCAGTTCCGCACACTGTCCGATCCAGGCTGGCATCCGGAGTATGGATTTCAATTGACGTACATTGCCGTCGCCATCGATACTGACCACAAGGCCGGTTCCGGCAATCGCGACATTGGACACAACGCGCGATACCGGCTTCCTGCCGACCGTGCGTATGAGCGCATCGTCTATATCGGAGGCGGTGTGCGCATTGAGGATCGCGGATCAGTCCTCGCAGAGTATCTGCCAGTCTTGGGGGATGAGCACCGTCCGCTCGGCACAGCCTCGACAGGAACGATCTCTTTTTCCCTGCCTACACAATATTTCGGCGGGCGCCCGGACACTTGGCGGTTCACAGTCCTGGTCGGAGCGCAGGACGACCATGGAGGCGCGGGGATCGGCGATTTTAGGTCGGTTGAAGCCCAGGCGGGCGAATGGAACGGCGGTGGCCGACGTTCACCTGAAGATTCCAATGTCTATGACGTGCTGGTGACACAGGCCGAACACGCACACAAAAAGTAAACCGCTAATGAACGCGAATGAAGATTGGGATAAATAGTGAATGTCTTTCTCTTCACGGTTCACGATTCACGATTTACAATTCACCATTTTCATCATTCGCCATCTTTTTGGCGGGTCCATTCGCGGTTCCATTTTTCCGACAGATAGTTTTTATCAAAGAAGCATCATACTTGCATTTGTGTACTGACATTCATTCACTCAACGGAGGCAGTTATGTTATTCATAGTCAGTGTGCTCATTGGCGTCGGAGCATTTCTCTGGTATTGGAATGCCCGTCGGAAATTTCGTGAAGAGAAGAACCAGGTCTTCCAGGTGGCGTCCAACGTTGCCGGGGTTGTTTTTCTGATATTCTCGGTCCTTGCACTTTCCCGGACGGTCGCGATCATTCCTCCGGGACATGTCGGCGTCGTGGTGTTGTTCGGCAGCACCTCCGAGACCACGCTCAAGTCAGGTATCAATACGATCAACCCCTTCGCGGATGTGATCGAATTCAGCGTCCGAACGGAAGAATTGAAGGAAGTGATGGATGTTCCTTCGAAAGAAGGGTTGACCGTCCGGCTCGAAGTCAGCGTATTGTATCACCTCGACCCCGATATGGCCGATGACGTGTACCGGCAGATCGGTCCGACGTATGTCGAAACGATCCTCGAGCCGAATTTCCGGTCCGTCACCAGGGGCGTCACTGCAGGCTACGATGCGAGAGCTCTCTACACGTCTGAACGAGAACAGTTGGCTCAATCGATCATGAAGGACCTGGAGAACATAGTCGGCCCGCGAGGTATTGAAGTTGAATCTACGCCGCTTCGCACAGTCATACTGCCGACCGGACTGACCGCATCGATCGAAGAGAAATTGCGGGCGGAGCAGGAGAGCCAGCGAATGCAATTCGTGCTGACGAAAGAGCGTCAGGAAGCCGATCGAAAGCGGATCGAGGCACAGGGTATTTCGGACTTCCAGAACATTGTCGCGCGAGGAATCAGCGAAAACCTGCTGCGTTGGAAGGGCATCGAGGCAACAGAGAAACTCGCACAATCACAGAACACGAAAGTTATCGTGATCGGCGCGGGCAAGGATGGATTGCCGTTGATACTCGACACGAAGTAGCTCGCCGTACATAGCTGGAAGGTGAAGATTGTACATTGCAGACGCCCGGATCTTCGTCCGGGCGTTTGTGTTTTCAATGAGATGTTCGTGACCTCACCTTGCACTCGCAAACCTCTGCTGCAGGACTTTGCTGATCAGCCAAACACAAGCGCTGACGCCCAGACCGGGCAACAGTGGTTCGATGCCCAAGGGATATGCAGGACCGCCGGGGCCCGCGAACGCCATTCCCCACACAAGACACGACGTTGAAACGAAAGTACCCGATATCATGACCGCAAGAACTCCACCCGCCTGAATCCGCAGACGAGGTACATATGCGCCAAGCACCGGCAGCAACAGCCCCGGAATAAGGCACGTACCAAATGAGTACCAAAGCGTGACAACAGATGGCATGAGCCACGCGAGAACAATGGATAATCCCGCTGCACCGCCAAGCCCCAGTCTTACCCAGCGTTGGATCAGCTTTTCATCGTTCCTCCCCGCCCATCTCGCCCCAATATCCCGTCCCGCCGTCAGTCCCGACAACATCAGCATGCTCGTCAACGTGGACATGACCGTAGCGAACAGGCCGACATAGAACAACCCTCGCAATCCAACGGGAAGAATTGCGTTCGCGAGCGCCGGATACGACAGCGCCGCCTGGTCGATGCGTGGCAAGATCGCTCGAGCGTACAGTCCCGTGCTTACGGTCATCGCATCGAACAGGAACCAGAAAAAGACCGACACGAGAACTCCGTTGCGTGCGGTTCTCTCATCCTTCGCGGACGCAGATCTCTGATGGAACGACGGATCGACCATCGTCCATAATGCAATGAGAAACCATACAAGTATGTACTGCGGTGATTGTCCCCCCGTCAACGTCAGATGTTCGGGTGGCACATTCTCGGTAAGAAAATCGAAACCGCCAAACGTCGTCACCGCAACGGCCACCATAACGGCGAACCCGAGATACATGAGGAGGAACTCAGCAACATTCGTCATCACCCCGGACCGAAATCCTCCAACCAGCAGGAACATGCCTGAAACGGCCGTCCCGATGCACAGATGGAGCAGGAGATCGCCGCCAAAGAACATCTGCGACAAGAGCCCGAGCATCAGCACATAGGGGGCGGGATTGACGAGCAGAAACGTCAGTATGGCGCCGCCGAGTGCCGCGGGACGGCCATACATGTCTTCGAATCGATCCGGGATGGACAGGACGTTGCTGCGGCGAATCCGCGGAGCCAGGAAGAAGGCGAACAGAACGGCGAACACGTAATACGGTAAGCCGAAGACGGTCCATGTGGAAAGGCCATGCGTGTATGAGAACTCACCGACGCCCAAGATTCCGCCGTACCATGTGGAAACCAGCGTCGCCACGAACACCGGCAGCGTCAGCGATCTGCCGGCGGCAAGGAATTCATCGCTTTCGTGGCCGCGGCGCGCCGTCCGAAAACCGATGACGAGTACAGCGACGGCAAACGCGACAATCAGAGCGATGTCGAATGGGGCGAGGGGAAACTGGGGCTGGTTCACGAGGCAGGCGATTGAATACTGTGACAGCGAAATGAGATCGCCTCAAAAGCATTTTCCACGAATGCACACGAATGTGTGTGCTGCTTCACGAATTCTGTGACATACTTAAACGAGGGGTCACAACCAGCCTTCTTTACTTGGCAACCTTGGCGGTCCATCTTTTCTTGAATTCTGGACATCTTCTGCTGTCACACCTTGCCCCTCGACCGGTTTGCTGCCGCTTCTGAAAGCCGGAACAACAGAAGCGTTCCCCTCCGGACCTTAATGTCCACCGGACTCTTCACGACAACATTGCTTGTGCTTTCCCGCTGACCGAGGGCAAGTGACTCATACTTCAGTTCCCATTTCAACCCGCGTGTGATGATTCCCTCGCACAGCGTCAGTGGAAGCAGCGACACGATCGTCCCCAAAGGCGCCTCGAATGTCAGATCGGACCCGACATACGTGATGTCGCCGTCCAAGTCGTACATGGATATCCTTGCCTTGCGGGAGTATTTCGCCAGAGCGCTGAGATTGCCGATCGTATGGTCCAGACGTCCCCCCGTCGCACCGAAGATCCGGATGTCTCTAAATCCTTTTCGGATCAGCCACGTCAGGGCCTTTTCCAGGTCCGTGCTATTCTGATCGGCGATCCTTCGCGCCGTGACGCCGCTGAATTTCTTGATCGTTTGCTGGAGAATGGAATCCAGGTCGCCGATGATAAGGTCGGGCGTCAACCCGAACCGCGCTGCCGTGTTCGCGCCACCATCGGCGCACACGAGCGATCCGGCATCCGTTAGATGCTTCGACAGAAGTCCTTTGGGGGGAGGATAGCCATTGGCAAGGATGACGGCATGTGATGTGGGCGAAGCCATTGTCGTCCTTCAGGGATCAGAATTCGGCAAAATACTTGCTGCAATGGTCACCAACCGGTTCTTGCAGCCTACTAAAACCTCAACATCATGCCAAGAACATAGTTCCGCTCGGCTGACGGGAAAAACGCTTCCCCTTCGCCGCTTAAAGTATAGAGCTTGTTCAGCGCGTTCCGCACTTCACAGCGCAGCGTCATGTCTGCGAAACCGGCAAATGGAATTCGCCACGTGCCCTCCAAATTGACAATCCTGTACTCATCGTTCCGGTTATCGACGTTTTTGAAATTGTCGGTGTAGAACGGACCGACGTATTTCGCGGTCGCGGCTGCACCGATTGTTCCGTCATCATACGACGCGCGAAGGTTCATCAGAACATCTGGAAAGCCTGCGATCGGATTCTCATCAAGCGCGACTGTCGAATCATCGACGATCACACGATATCGCACAAGACGGTTCCGGGAATAGGTGAAATTTCCGGAAAGCGACCAGCGATCATTCAGTTTGACTGACCCGTCAACTTCCAGTCCAATATGCCTGGTTTTGTCCGCATTTCCCGTGACCGGCTGACCAAAAATATCCACCTGGCCGCTTTTTACCAGTTCATCAGTGAAGTCCATCCAAAATAGGTTCGCAGTGAGATGAGCATTCGCTGACGTCCATCCTCCTCCCATTTCGATGTCGAGCAGCCGCTCAGGCTTTGCCAGAGGTCGTGAAAAATCGTAACGGACCACTCCCCCCGTCGTGTCTGCCGCGAACTCCGGAGTAGCTCCAAAGAATGCGTCCTCTGCTGCGTAATGATTTCTCATCCTTGGCTCGCGGGATGTGTAGCCGATGAATCCATAAACATGCAGATGTTCCGTCAGATTGACGTTCGCACCCACACGCGGGTTTACAAACCAGTACGGCACGGACCATGTGTGCCCAAGAAACCTCTCGTCCCGCATACCATACCGATTGTAAACAAGCTGTACATCGGCGGTGACGGCAACTCTTTCATCCATCCTGTAGACCTCGTGGACATATGCCGAAGCAATGTCCCTCAGCCCGCGATATTCATAGATCCGTGTATCAGGCGCATATGCCGATGACGGATACTGTGAGGCAAAGAGAATCTGCCCGTAATGCAGCGACCTGTGCATCCTCAACTCCAGCCCCAGAGTCATCGTTCCGTCTCCATGGTCGATCTCCACGCGAGGGAGTATACCCCACTGCCTGTTCTCCACCGACCCGCGGATCAGCATCGTTGGATATGATGTGACCCCGAATGTCGAGTCGTATCCCACGTGTCGCTGAAACCAATCGACGGCGGGCGGAGTGTATGATAACCAGTCACCGTCATAATCAAAGTAGCCGTCCCCCTGGACAAAGAACGCCGTCGTGTGCAACGCCAACCGCTCACTGAGCTTCCAATCGTGGATGATCTCATAATGCGGCTGTGAGAACCATTCCCGCGACTGAGATTTCTGTGGAACGGCGTATTCAAACGACACACCGGTTGAATCGTATTTCCAGTCGCTGAAGTTCGTCCTGCGCAAGTTCACGTCGTTATTGTATGACTTCGGCAGACCCTTGTATGCCAATCCGTCCGTGATCGGCCCTCCAAAGAGATGTATGCGGGTGACCATATCGCCGTCAAATCGTGCCGCACCGAGAAAGTACGAATGCATGTTGACCCAGGCGAGCTCACGGTATCCGTTCGTGCTCAGCCGTCCCAAACGCCCGTAGAACATGTAGGTGCCATCGACGAGCCCGGAGTTCACGCTGAGCGCCAGTTTTCGCGTCGCCAGATCGGTCCTTCCCTTGCCTGCAAGTTCTTGAAAACCGAACGCCGACTCAAACGTGACCCCCGGATTCGACGCGAAAGGATTGGCGATGAGATTGACAGAGCCGCCGATCGCAGGGGGACCGTAGAACGCACTTCCCGCGCCTCGCTGAACCTGCACGACTTGCGTGGACGCCAGGAGGTCGGGAAAATCGATCCAGTAGACATTATGGTCTTCCGGATCATTCTGCGGAACTCCATTGATCATGACAGAGATGCGCCGCTGGTCAAATCCCCGCAAGTTGATGTAATTGTAGCCGATACCCGATCCGTTCTCTGAATAGCTCGTCATCGACGGAAGGTCGGACAAGAGAACGGGAATGTCCTGCGTGGAGTACGTCCTCTGAATCTGTGTGCGGGTCAGGTCGCTGAATGGTATGGGGGAAAGTCTGTGAGTAGCCGTCGTGGCTGTCACGACAACCGGGCTCATACGATATACTGTATCCTGACGCACGTCGGACTCTTGGGCAAATGCAATGCCCGTCATGAAAAGCAATGCGGTGCTAAGTCGAAGTTGGATCATGGCGCAGGTTCTCGATTATAATTTGCAATGATTCGTGATGAAGAGCATGACCTCTTGTTCGGAAGCAATCGACCAAAAAAAAGAAAACCGTTTTCCGAAAGGGGCACCCGATCGAAAAACGGCTCAAGAAGAATTGGTTTCCGGTTTCCTACGCTGGCATGATCCAGGTCAGGTTCGAGGGTATGTTCTCAGCTCCCGATGTTTCGGGAACACCCCTAACGGTGAAAGGCAAAGGAAAGAACAGAGGCAAGGACGAGCCTTGCGTCGCTGTTAGAAGGTAGGAATTCGAACAACGGAAATCAACCGGGCAACTATTTGACCAGCATCAATTTTCTTGACTGCGCCAGGTCGTCCGCCTTCAACCTGTAGATGTACACACCAGAAGATACGTTCTGACCGGCGTCGTTTCGTCCATTCCACACCGCTTCATACCGCCCGGGTCCCTTCTCCTGATCCACCAGCGTGGCGACTCGCTGACCTAGAATGTCATAGAGAACTAGTGTCACACCGGCACGACGTGGAATATCGAACCGAATGGTCGTCGAGGGATTGAATGGATTCGGGTAGTTTTGCGAAAGCGAGAATGATACCGGTATTTCGGGAAGATCTTCTACGCCGGTCTGCATTCCGGGCGCGTAGACGAACGAGCCGAATCCGATCTGCAGATCGACGTTCTCCCCGCTCATGGCCCCGACCAAAGACTGTCCCGCCGTGGAATAGACCGAGATCGGGGGAACGGACGAGATTCCGCCACCGGACCCGAACGCAAACCATTCCAACCGGGTTTGCGCCTGCAATTCAAGTCCGCACGCAGAAACGACTGCTGCCAATATGATCCTGTTCATGTTCATGTGCGGCGCTTCAATTCAGTGAATAGAATCCGTACCACGATGCGTCCGTACCGCTGCTTCGGAACAAATCGACACGAGACCACTTGTCGATAATCTTCACCATGAGCGTGAGCCTATGAGCATCCCCGATTTCCAACACCCGAGACGATTCCTGAGTGACAGAGCCGGATGCTCCTCCCTCCGTCGATCCACCCTGCCAAAGAGCAGAAAATGTTGCGTTGACTGATTGACCCGACGGGATCACGAGCTGCATGGTCGAAACGGAATTTGTCCGCACCAACTGCACATGTTCGGAATTCGAACTTGCCCCTGAATACAGTACGAATACTGTGGCTCCTTCAGCCGATTCCAGCGACGAGATGGGTACGGAGCTGAGTTGTCCCTGGGGTCCTGTCGGACCGGCCGGACCCGGAGGACCGGGAGCTCCCGAAGGTCCTTGTGGTCCTGGTGCGCCGCTGTCCCCTTTGGCCCCTTGAATTCCTTGCAGCCCTTGTGGACCTTGATCACCCTTGTCGCCTTTGGGTCCTTGAACTCCCTGCGGACCTTGAGGGCCTGTGTCGCCGGGATCACCCTTGTCCCCCTTTTGTCCCTGAAGCCCTTGAACTCCTTGCGGACCCTGATCACCTTGATCACCTTTGGGTCCCTGAATCCCCTGCGCACCTTGAGGACCTGTGTCGCCCGAATCGCCTTTGTCGCCCTTGTCCCCCTTGGACCCTTGAAGACCTTGAGAACCTTGAATGCCCGCTTCTCCTGGATCACCTTTTGGTCCCTGCGGCCCAACGACTCCTGGTTCTCCATTTCCTCCTTGAAGTCCCTGCGGACCCGGAGGACCTGCTTCACCCTTGGGCCCCGGCGGGCCAGGATTGGAAGCGGAGTCCGCCACACGGGCATGTGCGGCCGTGAAACTGAACGGAACGGATGCGAAGGGGACTCGTGGAGAGAGTACGGTGCCGTTGAATACGATCCCGAGCGAATCAATACCGTCAAACCTCAGCTCATTCGGGAACGGCCCGAGGAGTGTGCTGAACAATCCGTTGCTGACAGGAAGGGAGATTTGCTGGCTCGTCCAAACATCCTGCGAGCCGTTGAAAAGTGTAAAGACGAACGTGGCTTGTCCGTTGAACGGTTGTCCGTCCGTTCGCACAATGCCTTGATAGGAGATGACGCGGGGAACTTGGGCTGCCACCGGAAAGACAAAACCGATGAGAGCGAGAAGTGCGGCGACGGGGAAGCGAAAGTTCATGCGAACCTCCAGGAAAAAGAAGATTGGTTCGTCTCTCGAACTCGCCCAACATCCTATCACAAGACTCTCCGCCCACACATATCCGAGAGCAGCAACCCCCGTTGCCGTGCTTCCCCTGACGACTTAGCAAATCCAGGGGCCAAAATGAACTAATACCAATGTGAAAACATTGTCCTGTATCACATTGGGACATGAGAATCCGAGCGATGTGAGTACGATCAACACAGTGAATGTTGGCGAAAGAAATAGAAGATCATAAGCCCCCATCAATAAATGACTAATCCGCTTTAGGTTGCGTCGAGCCTAATGGAACGTGAGTAACCTTTGCATTAAATCTATCTTGCGGGAGTGCGGGGAAGGAAGTGAAGAGGAACGACCTGTGGAATTACCGTTGCAGGGGCTCTTATCGCAATTGGGATTCTACACGATCAATTGACTCACATGCTGCTCAACGCTTTCTGCGAGTGCGTGCATATCGTACCCGCCCTCCAACACAGAGACCACGCCGCATGTCGTCGATGTGGCAACCGCATCTCTCAACATTCTCGTGAGCATAGCAAAAGTTGTCGAATCAAGATTGATGTTCGCGAGCGGGTCACTTTTGTGGGCGTCAAATCCTGCCGAGATCATAAGAAGTTGTGGCCCAAATTTCTTGAGCGCCGGTCTGATTGTATCACGGAAGGCCGCCGCGTATTCCTTTTCGCCGCTTCCCGGAGCCATGGGACAATTGACCGTAAAACCCGTGCCAGGGCCTTCGCCCACTTCCGAGGCAGATCCAGTTCCGGGCCATAAAGGATACTGATGAAGGCTCACGTACAGGACAGTCGGGTCATGCCAGAAGATCTCTTGTGTCCCATTTCCGTGGTGCACATCCCAATCCACGATCGCCACCCGTTCTACCCCATGCTTCTTCTGGGCGGTGCGGGCGCCGATTGCGATATTGTTGAAAAGGCAGAATCCCATTGCGCGCGAGGTCATGGCATGATGTCCCGGAGGCCGAACCGCGCAAAAGACATTTCTCTTTTCCTTTCCGCACGCGACTTCGACCCCCTGAAGCACACTCCCCACTCCGAGCAGCGCTGCGCGCCATGATTCTCTGCAAACGCGCGTATCTCCTTCGTCCAGCAGGGTTTCCCCTTCGGCAATGCTCTTCTGCACCCATTCGACGTAGTGCTTCGCATGAGCAAGCGTCAGGTCATCGATCTTCGCCTCCTCCGGCCTGGCGTGATCAAGTTTCTGCCACAGGTCCGTGGTCATCAAGTGGGCAACCATCGTCTCCAGGCGTTCCCGGCGTTCCGGATGTCCGGGACCGGTGTTATGGAGCAGCGCATCGGGATGGTAGATGAATGAAGTGCGCGATGGCATTGCAGTTCACTCGTTACTCAACGGCCCTGCTTAACGCCCACAGCGCCACCCGGAATGCGATCAACGAAAAGATGAAGAAAGCGGCTGCCTGTACCAGCGCCGACTCGGTCGACCCAACACCGGTTAACGCCCAACGAAAGACGTCTGTGTGCCAGGTGACAGGATTGGCGTACGAAAGCACCCTGAACGCACTCGGCAGACGGTCGATAGGATAGAACATGCTGCTGACGAACATCAGCACGAAATATGCGACATTGATGACCGTGTTGAACGTGTCCGTCCGGCGCATCAGGAACGCGAGGCTTGCAAACGTGAAGAACCAGCCCGAGGTGACGATGAGAATGCCTACTCCGAGGTACACAAGCGACGAGCTTGGGATGTTAACACCGAGAATCCACGCAGCCGCCGCGAGCGACAAGGCCGTCTGGATCACTGCGAGAATGCATTGGAAGATGATTTTCCCGAGCAGGAACTCCCCACGCGTGATCGGATACGTCAGCGTCTCATAGAAGATCCCGCTGTCCCTGTCCACAAAGAACCCGTACGATTGATTCATCGCAAGACCGAAACATGCCATACTGATCACGCCCGCAAGAAAGAATTCATTGTATGACAACGACCGTCCCTCCAGTTCTATGCCCAGGCCGAGAGCGGAGTTGAATCCGACGCCGAACATCAGCAGATACATGACGGGAACCACGAGGTCGAAAAACAACCACAAGGGGCTGGTCGTACGCATCACATAGTCCCGATACAGCACCGGAAAGAGGCCTTTCATGTATCCCCCGCTCGTTCCTGCCGGTCGACAATGTCCATGAAGACGTCCTCCAGACTTGCGGCGGCAACTTCAAAATGCCGGAATCCTCGCATGCTCCGAACGCTGTTCAGCACATCCATGGCGACGGATTCGCTACGCACTTGTACATCTATGGTGTCTTCGGTGTGCGCAATCTTATGCGGTTTCAGGCGCTCAAGTTTCCTGAGAACGCCGGAAGTGACGCGGTTGAACGTGAGGGTGACGGTGATCAGCCGCAGACTGGACGACTTGACCTCCTGCGTCGAGCCCGATGCAATAATGCGGCCGTGGTTCACGATCGCCAGTGAATCACAAAGCTCTTCCGCTTCTTCCAGGATATGTGTGGTCAGGACAATCGTTCGTCCGCGGGATGCTTCGTGCTTGATGGCTTCGAGCGTTTCCCGCTTGTTGAACGAATCCATGCCCGTAGTCGCTTCGTCCAGAAACACCACGGGTTTGTCGACAAGGAACGTTTTCGCTACCTGCACGCGTCGTTTTTGACCGCCGCTGAGTTCCGACCCCTTCATATTGAGTACATCCTGTAGTCCGAAGATCTCTGTTACGCGGCTTGACTGCCGGGAGATATCGGCACCCGACATGCCGTGAAACCGCCCATACACGCGGAAGTTGTTCTGCACCGAGAGAAACATCTCTACGGCGTTGTCCTGCATAACGGCGCACATCGCCCGGCGGGCTTCGAGCGGATGTTGAACGACATCCCGATCCAGGATCCGCGCAGAACCGCTTGTCGGACGCAATAATGTTGTCAGGATCTTGATGGCGGTGGTCTTGCCTGCTCCGTTCGGTCCGAGCAAACCGAAGATCTCGCCGCGGCGGACGGTAAAAGAGATGCCTTTAAGCGCCTCCACCGGCATCGACCCTCGTTTGTGGTACACTTTGCGAAGGTCCGTAACCTCGATCGCGGGTTGTTCGGTCGTTCGTTTCATGAAGGGGACAATCTAAAAACAATTTCCATTTGTTGCAGAGGTGAGTATATTCGATGATTCCTTTTCTCACCCTGTATGCCGCCGGAGAAAGAACCGCAATCGTCTCTCGAAGCCTTTATCAAAGGGCGCGTTGGAAGCCGCGTGCGGCTTGTACTCGACTTGGACGGACTGGATCTTACAACAGACTTCGAACGAACGTTGCTGAGGCTCGGATACGCAGCCACAACAGTCGGTGCCGTTGAAGTTCAGCCGGGCGAACGAGTGCCGGCGTTCTTTGTCGAGAACGGGATTGCGAATTTTGGCTGGATCTTTTGGGAGAAATTTACGGACACGCGAATGCGAAAGCTGTGGGGATCGGAGGAGAGGAACGCGAAGGGAGATTGGGCCATGCAGATCCCTGCGAATCGCGAGACGCGCGTGTACGCGAACGTGAGACTCAAGATCCCCATGGACGTCGATCGACCGGTGGGCTGAAACGAGGCGCATGTCAGACTGAAGCATGACAATCCTCCTGTTCTATGAAACTCTCACTCCGCCTTCCCCCTCACTACCACCTCCGCTCCGTCATACTCAGCCATGGATGGTCGGCGCTTGAGCCATTTCGTGTCATGCCGCGACGCGACGGGCTTTCGGTTGCTATCCGCATGTCCACCGGAAAGCCTGTCGTGCTCCTCTGCACGCAAACGGGGCGTCGTTTGCAGATCAAAGCGGAAGGAACGGACGCTGTGACGGAAGGCGAAAGGGAAGAAATCCGCGGCATGGTCGCTGCGATGTTTCGCACGGATGAGAATTTGGACGGTCTTTACGCGTGGGCCCGCAGGAAGAAGCGTCTTTCATGGATCCTGGCCGTTGGCGCCGGAAGAATCTTGCGCGCCCCGACGGCGTTCGAAGACACCGTCAAAATGATCTGCACTACCAATTGCTCCTGGTCGCTCACAACGCTCATGGTCGGAAGACTCACGAACTCCCTTGGTACCGCGATCGGCGACAGGCACACTTTCCCTTCTGCGGCTGACATGGCAAACCAAACAGAACGATTCTACCGCCGGGAGATCAAGGCCGGCTATCGCTCTCCGTATCTTCTGGAATTGGCGCGACGCGTCGCGTACGGAGATCTGCACATCGAACGGGTCCGAAATGGAGAACTGGCGGAGCAGGAGAAGATCGACCTTTTCGCGAACATCATGGGAGTCGGTCCATACGCGCTCGGGAATCTCCTTCGCCTGCATTCCGTCTATGATCGTTATGCTCACGATTCCTGGATCACCGCAGAGTACGCAAAACGTTACCACGACGGGCGGAAGGTTTCGGAACGGACGATCGAGAGAAGGTATGAAGCATTCAGTCCGTATCAAGGATTGATCTATTGGCTGGATATGACAAAGCCGTGGTACAGGAAGAAGCATGACTTCGACAGCGATTTTACGTCATGAGCTGGATGGACGACATCGAGAAAGAACTGGCCTCGGCTCGAGAGGCGCTCAGAACTGGAAATGCGGGGAGGGCACGCACGTGCAGCCGTCGGGCGGCCGGCATCGCATTGACGGAATTTCAGCGCCGGAATCCGAGCGTCTACTATGGACAAGATTACGTGCGACAGCTGAGAGGACTCGCGGACGATGCAGGGGTGCCGGACGGCGTGCGCAACGCCGCGGATCGATTGCAGGCAAAGCTGGCAGAGAATTTTACCTCAATGTCCGCGCAGCCCTTGGAAGACGCGAGAATCATCATCGCCTATGTCCAGGTGGAGATGACCAATTCCGACAATGAACGGTAAAGCCTTTTGTGGACGGGCCGGTACAGGGAGGGGACCGTTACACTACGTCTTCTGAAAGCAACTCAGACGTATCGTAGTGAAGATCCGGAGTGCGGCGGCGGAAAATCCGCAGGATCAAGGTCACGACAACAGGGAGCGTGAGCATCGAGCCGATCAGGACGGCCCACCGGAGTGTCTTCATTGCGCGACGTTCAGTTCAGAGGGACCATGATCTCTGCGATCAGCCCTTTGAGGACAACGACGGCAAACCACCGCTGCACATCCATCTGCTCAAAGAGGACCTGTTCCAACAGCTTTTGTTCGCGTTCCGTCATACGACGGGGCTCATAGCGCTTCGTCATGGGGTCTCCGGCGCGTCGTGTACATGGGGAAGTGTACTACTTCCCGGCGGGACGACCTGTAATCCCGGTCACATTTCGTCTGTATCGCCGCGATTCCCTTCCACCACGAGGACATATTCCCCCCGCGGTCCTTTTGCGGTGATCTTCTCGATGACATCATCCAGCCTGCCACGCACAACTTCCTCGAATTTCTTGGTCAATTCCCGTGCGACGGCGACCCGCCGATTCCCCAAATGCTCACGCAATTCACGAAGGGTCTTTTGGACTCTGTGCGGCGATTCGTAGAACACGATCGTCCGTTCCTCTTCGCGAAGTACTTGCATCCGCGTTCGCCGCCCCTTTTTTACGGGCAGGAACCCTTCGAATACAAACCGGTCGGTGGCCAGTCCGCTTACCACAAGCGCGGCGACGAAAGCCGCGGGACCGGGAGCCGGGATCACTGTGATCCCCGCTTCGATGGCCGCCCGGACGATGGCAACGGCGGGGTCGGAGATCCCCGGCGTTCCCGCATCGGTGACAACAGCAACCGACACTCCACCGAGAAGTCGTTCGATGAGCTGCGGTATACGGCGTTGTTCGTTGTACGAATAATACGAGACGAGAGGTTTGACGATACCGTAATGATCGAGAAGGACCTTCGTAGTGCGTGTATCCTCGGCCGCTATGACATCGACGGAAGAAAGAATGGCGAGAGCCCGGCGGGTAATGTCCTGCAGATTGCCGATCGGCGTGGCAACAATGTACAGCGTGCTTCGAGTTACCTCCGAATCATTCATTCGGCGTTTAGTTCCTTAAGACTGCTCATCCCAATCCGCAATCGAAAATCCGCAATCCGCAATTTCTCCGACCTACCCACAGCCTAGACTCCCCAATCCCTGACGTATCGAAAATCGACATTGACCGTCCTGTACGAGACTTTGGCAATCAGTGGCGGACGACGCTTGAATTGGTTCTTCCGTAACAGATCACGTACGCGCTGCACGAAGGCGACGTTGAAACCTGCATCCTTCAGTTCGGCGTCCGTCCTCCGCTCATCGACCATGGCGAACAACAGTTTGTCCGCGTTGCTGTATGAGAACCCCAGCTCCTTCTCGTCCGTTTGGCCCGTCCACAGGTCTGCCGTCGGCACCTTGTCGATGATACGCTGCGGAAGTCCAAGCTCCTTTGCCAGCATCCATATCTGCGTTTTATACAGATCGCCGATGGGATTGATCGCGGAAGCCAGGTCGCCGAACTGCGTACCATACCCAAGCAGTATCTCCGTCTTGTTGCTCGTGCCAAGCACCAGTCCCTTTTCGCGGGCCGAACGGTCGTAGAGCACGATCATGCGTGCCCGTGCCATGACGTTGCCCAGCCGAACGTTATCAACCTTTCCCGCAGCCGCAACGAATCCGTCGACCATCGGCGTGATGTCGAACGTCTCGTGCCGGACCTTCAGCATTTCAACAAGAAGGCGCGCATCTTCCAGGCTGGCAGGTGAACTCTGCTTATGCGGGAGCATCATGGCGAGGACGTTTTTCGGTCCAAGCGCCTGCGCCGCAAGCGCGGCGACAATGCCGGAATCGACGCCGCCGGAAAGGCCAACGACCGCATTTGTGTATCCAGCCGCAGCAACCTCGTCCTTGATGAATCGGACAAGGATCTCCCGCGCAAACTTGAGATTCATACCCGCGGGGCCGTTCTTTGTTTCAGAAGTATCCACGTCCCATGCTTTCTTAAGAAAATGCCGACTGTTTTCCGCCTACCCCTTATTCGCCCTTCGTTATCTCCCGCAATGCGGTGCGGATGACCTGGAGGCCCTCATCGACTTCCGTTTTCGAAAGATTGAGCGGCGGACGAAACCGGATGGAATGATCGCCGCACCCGATAAGGATAAGTCCTTCTTCGTACGCCTTCGTCCGCAAATGGTCGCGATTTAGTGCGGTATCCAGGTCGATGGCGCACATCAGACCCCGTCCACGGGCGTTTGTTACGAGGCCCGGAAACTCCTGCTCGAGCGACTGCAAATGGCTCAACAGGTATTCCCCCGTCATCCGAGCATTCTCCACGAGCCGCTCTTCCTCGATGATCTCAAGTATGCGCGAGAACCGGACCATGTCGACAAGGTTGCCGCCGAACGTTGAATTGATGCGGCTTGGTTTATGAAACACATTGTCGAGAACGTCGTCGATCCTCGTGCTGCTGAGGAAGCCGCAAATCTGCGTCTTCTTCCCGAACGTCATCAGGTCGGGCGCGACGAAGTATTCATGCGCCCACATTTTCCCCGTTATCCCGATGCCGGTTTGGACTTCGTCGTAGATCAGCAGGATATCGTTTTCGTCGCAGAGTGTACGCAGATCTTTGAGGAACTCCGGCCGAAAATGATTGTCGCCTCCTTCTCCCTGGATCGGTTCGATGATCAAGCCGGCGATGTCGTCAGGATTGTTGATGATCGCTTCTTTGATCTCCTGGATCGCCATTGCCTCCTCTCGCTGCACCAGCGCCAGATTGTGTTCATTGAGAGGAAACCGAACGGCAGGATTATGGATGCGCGGCCATTTGAATTTGGGATAATAATTCGTCTTCGTCGGGTCCGTGTTGGTCATCGAAAGCGTGTATCCGCTCCGACCGTGGAAAGATTTACGGAAGTGGACTATCATCCGGCCTCGCTCTTCCGTAAAGCCTTTGACGAAGTTCTTCCTCACCTTCCAGTCAAATGCTGTTTTGATCGCGTTCTCGACCGCCAGCGCTCCCCCGTCGACGAAGAACGCATACGGCAGATACTTCGGCTGTGCGATGAGTCCGAACGTCTCCACGAATTCTGCCATCTCCACAGTGTATGCGTCGGAATTTGACGGTTTGTTGACCGCCACATAGCCAAGCTTACTCAGGAATTCCGGCGTCGTCATTTTGGGATGGTTCATGCCGACGGACCCGGAGGCAAAGAAGGTGAAGAAATCGAGGTATCGTTTGTCCGACCGCGAATCGAAGAGGTAGGAACCCTGACTGCGCTTAAGGTCGACCACAAGGTCGAAGCCGTCTACAAGCATGCGACGGCTCAGGGTGGCGTGCACGTCCTTGGGTTCAACGCGCACCGAATTGGTTGTTGTGGGGCGCCCGGAGGCGAGTGTTGTGGTGCTGTTCAATGCCGCCATGATCAATCTCCTTTGTGAAAGCGTTCGAGTACGAATTCATTCTTACTGTATCCCTCATTCTGCTGTGAAGCCGCAGAAGCGGTCAGAAGAATTCCTGGTGCTCGTACAAGGAGGTGATATAATGGCGTCCTGAGGTCATTGTGAAATGCGAAATTCGAATTTCAAAATGCGAATTGATGATGCTCAATAATTGTCTATCTGTGCGCGCTGCAATTTTCCGCTGTAGTCGACGTAGACCGCTTTCCACTCGGAGAAGAAATCATAGACCGTCCATCCTCCCTCCCGGTGGCCGTTCCCCGTCTGCTTCACGCCGCCGAACGGCATATGAGCCTCGGCGCCAATGGTGGGAACGTTGATGTAGGTGATCCCCGCCCGGATGTCGCGAATAGCCGTGAACGCCTTGTTGATGTCGCGTGTATACAGCGAGGAGGAGAGGCCGTACACGGTGTTGTTCAGAGTCGTGACGGCTTCTTCGAGCGACCGCACGCGGAGCACTGAGAGAACCGGCCCGAAGATCTCCTCTTTTGCGATGCGCATGTCGGGCCGAACATCCGTGAAGATCGTCGGTTCGTGGAACCAGCCTCCGTCCAGTCCGCCTCCCTGGGCGATACGGCCGCCGGCAATAATGTTCGCCCCTTCCTTCTGTCCGATTTCCACATACGATTGGACGGTCTTTCGCTGGCCTTCATTCACCAGCGGGCCCACCTCTGTATCCGCCTTAAGGCCGTCTCCCAGCTTCAGCTTCTTCGCACGCCCGACAAGCATGTCCATGAACTTGTCATATACTTTGTCGTGCAGAATGAGACGGCTGGTGGCCGTGCAACGCTGCCCGGTCGTGCCGAATGCTCCCCACAGTATCCCGTCGAGCGCAAGGTCCAGGTCCGCGTCGTCCATCACGATCTGCGCATTCTTACCGCCAAGCTCGAGCGACACCCGCTTCAACGTATCCGCCGAATCCCGGGTGATCTGCTTCCCCGTCGCCGTTGAACCGGTGAACGAAATGAGGTCAATGTCGGGATGCTGCACGATGGCATTTCCGACAGCTCCGCCGCCGCCGTGGACGATGTTCACGACGCCGGGGGGCACTCCGGCCTCCATCATGATCTCCACGAGCAGCGTGGCAACAGCAGGCGTGTCAGAGGCCGGCTTGAACACGACCGTGTTGCCCGAGAGGATGGCCGGGAACATCTTCCAGGTCGGAATGGCCATCGGAAAATTCCACGGAGTAATGATACCCGCGACCCCAATGGGGACACGGATGGCCATCGCAAACTTGTTCGGCAGTTCGGACGGAACTGTCTTTCCAAACAACCGCCGGCCTTCACTGCCGGCATAATATGCCGTATCGATGCCTTCCTGAACGTCGCCGCGCGTTTCGGCCAGCACTTTTCCCATTTCCCGCGTCATGAGCCGGGCGATCTCTTCCTTTCGCTGCACAAGGAGGTCGCCGATTTTACGCATAATGTCGCCGCGGGCTGGTGCCGGAACAAGCCGCCATTTCTCGAACGCAGCACGTGCCGCCGCGACTGCCGCGTCGACATCGACCTTCGAAGACTTCGGAAATACGCCGACGACCTCGCTCCAATTTGCCGGATTTCGGCTCTCGAATGTTTCGCCCGATCGGGCGTCCTGCCATTTGCCGTCTATGAGGTTATGATATTTCTGGGCCATGAGAGAGCTTCAGTTTTCGATACAGTGTGAAAGCAAAAGCAAACCGCTAATGTGAATTGGTATTTGAGAACAATACTTCTGGAGACGTCTTCAACCCTTCGTCGCGGTTCAATCTAATCCGACGCGCGCGAAGATCTCATCGACGTGCGTCAAACTCCGTTTTGGATCAAAGAGCTCTTCCAGTTCGTTCGCCTTCAGATGTTGCCGTACTTCCGGCGTATTCGCAATGAGAGTCCGGAAATCGGAACCGTTCTTCCACACTTCCATCGCGCGTTCCTGAACGATCTTGTAGGCATCCTCCCTTTTCATTCCCTTCTTCGTGAGCGCCAAAAGGACTTCCTGCGAGTAGATCAGACCGCGCGTCAGGTTCAGATTCTTCTCCATTCGATCCGGATACACAAGCAGCGTGTCCATCACTTTCGTGAATTGGTCCAGCATGTAATCAAGGAGGATGCAAGAATCGGGAATGATCACCCGTTCGACCGACGAATGCGTGATGTCCCGTTCGTGCCAGAGCGCAACGTTCTCCATCGCCGCCGAGGCATTGCCGCGCAGAACTCGGGACAACCCGGCGATCCGTTCACAGGTAATCGGATTCCGTTTGTGCGGCATGGCGGACGACCCCTTCTGTCCTTTGGAGAAGTACTCCTCAGCTTCCAGAACCTCAGTCTTCTGCAGATGTCGCACTTCAGTAGCGAACTTTTCCAGTGAACAACCGATTAATGCGAGCATACACATGAACTCCGCGTGCCGGTCCCGCTGAAGAACTTGCGTCGATACCGGGGCCGGTTCCAATCCGAGGTTTTGACAAACATGGCGTTCGACCGAAGGGTCCAGGTGCTGAAACGTCCCGACAGCCCCCGAGATCTGGCCAACGGCAATCGACTTTATTGCACTCTCAAGCCGTTCAATGTCGCGAAGTGTTTCCGCGTACCAGAGCGCCATTTTCAACCCAAACGTCACCGGTTCGGCATGAATGCCGTGCGTCCGGCCGACCATGACCGTATACTTGAATTCTTTGGCCCGGCGGGCGAGAACCTGTTTCAGGGCGTGAAGACCCTTCAGCAGCAGCTCCCCCGATTGTTTCATCTGAACGGCTAACGCAGTATCGAGGACATCCGAAGAGGTCATGCCCATATGGAGAAAGCGCGATTCGGGCCCGACATATTCCCCGACATTCGTTAAGAACGCGATCACATCGTGCTTGACCTGTTCCTCGATCTCCAGGATGCGGGGCACGCTGAATTTCGCTTTGTTCCGGATGGCACCTGCCGCTTCCTTCGGGATTGCACCGAGCCTTGCATTCGCTTCGCATGCCAGGATCTCGATCTCCAGCCAAATGCGGTACTTGTTATCGTCCTCCCAGATGCGGCCCATCTCGCGGCGTGTGTACCGTTGTATCATTTCGGCACCGGTCTCAACTGCGCTCCAATTTCATCGAAACATCCATGGTCTTCTTGTCACGATACACCTTGAGTTTGAGGATGTCACCGGGACTCGAGTCCACAAGAACGGAAATGATATCCTCTTCGGATTTTACTTTGTCGCCGTTGACCTCGAGGATGATGTCCCCGACCTTCAGTCCGGCCTTGTCGCCCGGCCCTCCCGCACGCAGGTCGCTGATGATGACGCCCGACACCTCGCGCATTCCAAAATAGCGGGCGATGCGTGCGTCCACCGGCTGAACGTCAAGACCCGTGGAAATGTCGCGCGATACCTTTCCCTTCATTTTCAGCTCGTCAACGACCTTCTTCACTTTGTTGACGGGAATGGCAAATCCGTATCCGACATATGTCGACGTCTGTCCCCCCGTGAAAATCAGCGTGTTCATACCGATCACTTCGCCCGAAGAGTTGACAAGAGGTCCGCCGCTGTTCCCGCCGTTGATGGCGGCGTCCGTCTCGATCATGTCGCGGTAGTACCTGTTGTTCATGCTTCCAAGGTTCATTCCCGTCGACGAGATGACACCGACGGTCACGGTCGGCTTGTCGTTGATTTCGAAAAGTCCAAAAGGATTTCCAAGCGCGATCGCCCATTCCCCTATGACGATGTCATCCGAGTTTCCCAGGGTCACGTTCGGGAAATCCTTTCCATCCACCTTGAGGAGACTGATGTCGGTCAGACCGTCCGTGCCGACAAGTTCTGCCTTCAACCGCCGACCATCGGTCATCGTAACCGTGATCTGAGCTGCATTCCCCGCCACATGGTCGTTCGTAATAATATAGCCGTCGCTTGAAATGATGAATCCTGAGCCGAGTCCCTTGACCTCCTGCTGATACGTCCGGTCGCCGAAGAATTGTCGAAAGAGGGGGTCGTCTCCGAAGAACCGGGACATCGGGTCACGGTATTGGCGAATCTCCGTGACGTTGATGCCGACGACCGACGGGCTCACGGCAGCAACGGCCCTCGTGATTGCATTGCGTCGCGAAACCGCAATGTCCTCCTGTTGCTGAGGGGATGTTTCGGTCACTGCGCGGCTCGTCGCCGCTTCGACGAATGTCCCGTCGACTTGCTCCGCTCCGGCCGCTGCGGTATCTGACGGATGAAGCGCATACCCTATCCCGAGACCCGCCATCAGGGGAATCGCAATGATGATCGCAATTCGAACGTATGGGCTTCTCATATGATCCTTACTGGGCAACATATACGTCCTTCGTGGCCCTTCGCGCATCTTCGTGTTGCTCGTGGACCATTCCTTCAACACCGCTGTATGAAATTCTTAGATTTCCGCTTCAAGCTGCACCGGTGTTCCATGCCTTGATCGCATCGCGATGGCTGACCAGGAACAACACGTCGAGCACAGTCACGAGGGCAGCGTACTCCACAGTGTCCACATCACGTATCATGAAGAACTGAACGAAACTCTGTGGTGCAATCCACACGGCTGCGAGCGAAAAGATCGTCGCGAGCACGTTTGCCCTGAGAATGTCTTTTCGCAACCTATACAGCACGAGCCACGATCCAATCCACGCGACGCCCAGGAAATGTCCTACACCGAACATGGCTCCGAGCGCGGTTGCCAGACCCCTTCCCCCCTTAAACTTCAACCACAGCGGGTAATTGTGGCCGAGAATGACGCCAACAATAGCCGCTGCCTGAAGCAGAAAATCTGCCGGAGCAACGGCCCATGCGGCAAGCGCAACAGCCAGCCCCTTTGCCGCGTCAAACGCGATCACCAGCGCCCCCACTGACTTGGAGCCTGTGACCGTGTATGCATTGTACCCCCCCACGTTCCCGCTCCCCACCGACCGGATGTCTGTCCCCGCTTTCCGTTTCACCAACAGAAAGGCGGTGGGAAATGAACCTATGCTGTAACCCAGGGCCAGGGCGACAAAAGTAAGCAAGGATGAGGAAAGCGAATAAAGAGAAGGAATGAACAAAAAATACGGAAAACGGCGTGGGGAAGCAAGGAACGAGGGAGCTGCTTTCGTTCTAACTCATTGAATTACGAGATGTTACAACCGCAGGAGGATGTTAGAGGACGCCTATCTGGCGCTTGCCGGCTGGAGAATCGTTACCGGGTCAAATGAAGGAAAACAAGAATGCGCAGATAAACCCTGCAATTGTCGACAACCCTACTTCTGCACCTCCGTGTTCGTATGCTTCGGGCATCATCACGGATGAAACCATCGCCAGTATTCCGCCCCCCGCAACCGCCTCAACGAGTGTGATCGCTACAGGAGGGGCGTCAAGCAGGAAAACGTTGCCGATTGCAGCAGCGAACGCTCCGGCGATGACGAGGCCTCCCCAGAGTCCGAAGATTCGCATTCTACTGAAGCCGGCTTCGGCCATACCGGCCGAACTTGCCATCGCTTCAGGAAGGTTGGACAAAAAAACGGCTGCAAGGAAAGTGTATTGGTAGGACGCCAAGGAAACAAAGCTCGACCCGATGACGATCGATTCGGGAATCCCATCCATCATCGCTCCCATGAAGATGGCCAACGGCGCCCCTGCCGACGCATGCTTCTGCATGAGACTCACTTCTTCGTTTCGGCTCAGTCGCTGTATGTTCGATACTGCGACTTTCTGCCAAAGTTCCGCATCCATCGTCCCCTGCGTCGTCCTGACGTTGTGTTCCAGTCGCTTGGCGTTCAACGACTCCACCGAACGCCGCAGATTGGGCGACTTGTCAATCAACTCATCGAAATGCTCTTTGTCGATCTTCAAAAGCTCCACGTCTGAGAGCGCGACAGCAGACGCAGTGCGCGGCTCGCCCGTCAGGAGCGCCATCTCACCAAACGATTGACCGGGACCGAGGAGCGCAACACGTTTCTGGCCGCTTCCCTGGTTCGGCACGCAAATGTCGACTTCTCCCTCGTCCACGAAATACAGCGCGTCTCCCTGTTCTCCTTGACGAAAGATGACCGTCCCGGCCGGAAGAACGACTGGATGAACGCACAGCAGAACATCTTCCATGTCCTCCGGAGGCAGCGACCGAACGAGTTCGACCTTCGACAACTGCTTCAAGATTGCGGCCGACTCTTCACGCTTCTTGTTCAAAAGGTAGAGCTTTGCCATAGCCGGATGACGAAGGGCCCCTCCCCAGATATCGATGAGACGATTTCCGACATAATACACGCTTCCGCCGGCGACGAAACCGCCCGCCACCCACATCCAGCTCATCAGGCCGCTCAAGTGCGCATGATGCATGAGCCTATCGGCCCCTTCCTGTGCCAGTTGGAGTGCAAGCGCCTGGATGAGCGCCCCCGTACCGAACGCCATGATCATCGCATGCACCTTCTGCGAAGGTCGGGCGTAGAGGCCGATCGTCGTGCCGACGAGAAGCGACGTCATGGCGACGACCGCCATAAGCGCCGCAAAGACCATCCGGGAAATATCTATGGAGAGTACTTCCAACGCGGGTCCTGAATCAAACGGAAAATACTCCTTCTTCTAGAAATGCAAATGCCTTTAATGTTCCGGCTGAAACTTCTCAACTTCCTCCAGGATCGTCTTCACGATCTCTTCTTCTTTCACCCGCTTCACCATTTCCCCTTTTCTGTAGAGGATGCCCACACCCTTCCCGGCCGCAATGCCGATGTCCGCGGCGCTCGCTTCTCCCGGACCGTTCACAACGCAGCCAAGGACGGCGATGGTGACGGGCTTTTTTACGTGCGCAAGCTTTTCCTCGAGTTGCGCCATGATGCCGAACAGGTCCACTTCCAGCCGCCCGCATGTGGGGCATGCGATGAGGTCCACGTTTCGGGACGCCAAGCTGAGAGAGCGCAGGATCTCCTTGCCTACCTCCACTTCTTTGACCGGGTCGTCCGTGAGAGAAACACGGATCGTGTCGCCGATACCTTCTGCCAGAAGCGTTCCGATCCCCACGGATGACTTGATCGTGCCAACGCGCGTTGTCCCGGCCTCTGTAACGCCGAGGTGCAGGGGGATATCGGTCTTTTCGGCCACCAGTCGGTAAGCCTCGACCATCAGCTTCACATCCGTCGATTTTACGGAAATAACGATGTCGTGAAAATCGAATTCACTGCAAATGTCCACGTGCCGCATTGCACTTTCGTACAGTGCTTCCGCTGTCGGATACCCGTGCTTCTGCAGAATATCTTCCTCCAGCGAACCGGAATTCACGCCGATGCGGATCGGAATGCCCCGTTGTTTCGCAGCTGTCAGCACCTGGCGGATACGGTCTTTGGAGCCGATGTTCCCCGGGTTCAGGCGAACCTTGGCGACGCCCGCTTCGATCGCCCGCAGTGCGAAGACATGATTGAAGTGTATGTCTGCGACGATCGGCACGGGAGATTGCTTCACGATCGCCGCCATCGCCTCGGCCGCTTCTTTATCGTTGACTGTGACGCGAACAAGATCGACGCCGGCGTCCGCAGCCGTTCTGATCTGACTGACGGTACCGGCAACATCGTCCGTCTTGGTCTTCGTCATGGTCTGTACGGAAATGGGCGCATCGCCTCCCACTTTCACGCCTCCGACGGAGACCTGCCGCGTCTTCCTTCGCAGACCATCCCGAAATGTACCTACCCGATATGTCGCATGCTTCTGTTCGGTTGCTTCGATCACAGATCACTCCAAAGGTGTTCGTCTCAACGACTCAACTACTCATCGACTCAATACTCAATTCAGCTTCTTGCTTGCCTCAAACAGTATCTTCTTCTCCTCCTCCGTCAGGCTCTGATAACCACTCTGGCTGATCTTGTCGAGGATACCATCGATCTTCTTTTGCGTGTCGGGCTCGATTGTCGGCGGCTTCGGCTTTCCGTCGTGAATATCGAAGACCTTCGCATCGACGACATTGCCGGACGGACGCTTCGACGCCGTCGTAAACGTCCGCTTCCAGTCGGCAAACACCCTGCTGTTCGAACCAAATCCGCCCCGATCATACACGACAAACACATAACCCGCAAGCGCGCCGCCGAGGTGTGCGAGGTTCGCCACGTTCCCTTGCTGTCCCACGGACATCACGCCCATGACGATAAGGAACATCACAACGAATTTCACGCGAACCGGCACGGGAAGAGGGAACACGAAGATCTCCCGGTCGGGAAACATCGTGGCAAACGCAACCATAACGCCGTACACCGACCCCGAAGCGCCGACGGTCGGCCCAATCGCTTGTGTCGGGTCGAAGATCGGAGACAGGGTCAATTGGGCCAGGCCGGCTACAACGCCGCACATAAGATAGAAGATGAGAAACTTGCGGGCACCCCAAATGTTCTCGACTTCCATGCCGAACATCCAGAGGCCGAACACCATGTTGAAGAAGAGATGCCAGAACCCCGCGTGCATGAACTGATAGGTGATGAGCTGCCAGGGGAAGAACCCGTGTCCAAACGGCATCAACCCGAAATAGACGTTGAGAACATCATCCAGCGGCGCACCGTTAAACCGGAACGATCCGAAAAACGTCATCAACACGAATGCCCCTGCGTTGATGATGAACAACATTTTGATCACCGGAGGGAATAACGAAAACCCGCCGAAGAACGGGGGACGATAGAAGTTTGCGGACAAGGAATCTTAGAATTCTATGAGTGAAGGTTTTCTGTTTTCGCTGAAAGAGCAACCGTCTTTCTCTCGACTGCATACCGCCTACTGCATACTTTCACCAGCCATACGCAAGATATCAACCCCTCGACAGAGCCGCAACGCCGGGGAGGACTTTCCCTTCAAGGAATTCGAGGGATGCACCGCCGCCCGTTGAAACATGAGAAACGCCCTTTTCCAGACCGGCCTGGGCAATTGCCGCCGCGGAATCCCCGCCCCCAACTATGGTCACGGTCCCCGCCTTCGTTGCCTCAACAAGCGCTTTGGCCACGGCGTTCGTGCCGGCGGCGAAGGCCGGCATCTCGAAAACTCCCATGGGACCATTCCACACGACCGTTCTCGCCTTCCGAATCTCGCTTGCGAATAATTCCGCGGTCTTTGGACCTATGTCCAGACCGGACCAACCGGCGGGGATATGCTGTACGTCCACGACCTTTGTGGCAGCGTCCTTTGCCACTTTGTCGGCGACGACGGTATCTACCGGCAGCAGAAGCCGAACGTTCCGCTTCTTCGCCTCACTGAGAATCGTTTTTGCCAAGTCGACCTTGTCTGCTTCCAACAATGAAGATCCAATCTCCATTCCCTGCGCCTTGTAGAAGGTGAACATCATCCCGCCGCCGATGAGGAGTGCATCCACCTTGTTCATCAGGTGCTGGATGACATCGATCTTTCCCGAGATCTTCGACCCGCCCAGAATCGCCGTATACGGGCGTACGGGATTTCCGACGGCGCGTCCGAGATACTCAAGTTCCTTCTGCATGAGGTAGCCGGCCACACTGACCTTGATGTGCTTCGTCACGCCTTCGGTCGATGCATGGGCGCGATGCGCCGACCCGAAGGCATCGTTGACGTAAATATCCCCGAGCTCCGCGAGTTTTGCCGCGAACCCTTCGTCGTTCGCTTCCTCCTCGGGATGGAAGCGTAAATTCTCAAGAAGGAGGACTTCACCGTTTTTCAAAGCATCGACCTCGCGTCGTGCTGCGTCCCCGACGCAATCGGTTGCGAACCGCACGTGGGAATGAAGTATCTTCGCGAGGTGATTCGCGACCGGCTTCAGACTGAACTCCGGCTTTGGTTTCCCTTTCGGGCGGCCGAGGTGACTCATCAGGATGGCCCGCCCTCCGTCCTTGATGATCTTCCGGATCGTAGGAAGCGATTCGACGATGCGATTATCATCCGTGATATGCTGATGTTCGTCCAGCGGAACGTTGAAATCGACCCTTACGAGCACGCGTTTGCCTTTCAGGTCGACCGAATCTATGGTCAGAGTTTTCATGGTCGTATCCTAAAGTAGAGAACGGGCTGCGACCCGTTGAGTCCGCAGCCCGTTCTTCGATGTCTGCATGCAGCCGCTGATTACAGCCGGGCCGCGATCTTCTTGGCCAGCTCAACAACGCGGTTCGAGTATCCCCATTCGTTGTCGTACCAACCGAACACCTTCACCATCGGTCCGAGCGCTAGCGTCAGCTTGGAGTCGAGGATGCACGAATGCGGATTGCCGACGATGTCCTTGAGAACAAGGTCCTCATCGCTGTATTCGAGAATGCCTTTCAAGGGACCGTCGGCGGCCTGCTTGAAGGCGGCATTGATCTCTTCTTTCGACGCCTCCCGCTCGAGTATCGCCGTAAAATCGGTGATCGAACCATCCGGCGTCGGCACACGAAGCGAGTAACCGTCCAGCTTGCCGTTCAGCTCGGGAATGACCTTCCCCACCGCCTTGGCGGCCCCGGTGGTCGTCGGTATGATGTTGATCGCAGCCGCACGGGCCCGGCGCTTGTCCTTGTGCGGAAGGTCGAGGATACGCTGGTCGTTCGTGTACGAATGGATCGTGTTCATCATCCCCAGCTTTACCTTGAATGCGTCGTGGATGACCTTTACCATCGGCGCAAGGCAGTTCGTCGTGCAGGATGCATTGGAGATGATGTGATGTTTGGCCGGGTCGTAGGCGTTGTCGTTCACACCCAGGCAGATCGTGACGTCCGGCTTCTTTGCGGGAGCCGTAACGATGACTTTCTTCGCGCCGTTCTTGAGGTGGTCGGCGGACGACTCTTCGTCCGTGAAATGTTTGAGTCCGGTCGATTCAATGACGATCTGGACTCCCAAGTCCCCCCATTTAAGGTTCTTGTGGTCCTTCTCCGAGAATACCTTGAATGACTTCGCGCCCGCCGTGATGACGTTGTCCTTCGCCGACACTGCACCGGCGAAGGGACCGAATACGGAATCGTATTTGAGCAAATGCGCGAGGGTGGCCGCGTCCGTAATATCGTTGACTGCAACGATGTCGAAATTCGGGTCGCCGGATGCGGCACGGAAAACATTCCGCCCTATACGTCCGAACCCGTTAATGGCAACTCGTATGGCCATGGAAAACCTCCGAAGTCTGCGGTCAGATGAGAGTGGGGAGCAGCTTTCCTTTCAAGACAAAAGCATGAAAACGTACCGACAAATGGAGTGAAATGCAACCGGGAGTCGGCAAAGCATGATGAAAGGCCGATGGTAGATGGTCAGAGGTCCGAGTCTTTCGCTGCCAGCGCAACGGATGCCGCAACGACTCGTGTTGCCCCCGCTTCCTTCAGCACGCGTGCACATTCGACGATCGTGGCTCCCGTGGTGATCACATCATCCACGACCATCACCGTGGCGTCATGGAGGTCCGGCACGTTACGATCACGAAAGACGAACGCCGAGCTTACGTTCTTCTGTCGTTGCTCGAACGAAAGCTTCGTCTGCGTCCGCGTGTTCTTCACCCTTTTGAGCAACTCCGCATCGACCTGCCAACCTGCTTTTTCAGCGATCCCACGCGCCACAGCTTCCGCCTGATTATACCCGCGATCACGCTGTTTTGCCGCGTGCAGCGGCACCGGCACCAGGAGTGACGGCACTATGCACCTGGCCGCTATCTCCTTCTCTATGAAATGTCCCAACATTGTTCCCGCCGCCTCAATATTCTGATACTTCAGAGCATGGATTATCTTCTGCAAACCCCCTGTCTTCTCGAATACAAACGCCGAGACCAGGTCGTCGACAACTCCCGAACTGCGCATCCGATCTCGTGACGCAATAAACAACGGATGTTCGGAACTGAGGCGCGGAATCTCGGAGAGACATTCGGCACAGCACAGGTCCGACTCGTCTTCAAGCAGCCTGTTGCACGAAAGGCAGAGCGGCGGATAGACGAAATCGACGAGTGTACGAAATGCGCTGGTGATGATTCCCATGCTTCCCCTCAGGAAGGACATCAAACTCCGGACTGAACACCGCAAACCGACTACTTCCCTTTGCTTTCCAACCGCCCTATCTCGTCCCTCAACTGTGCTGCCCGTTCGAATTCCAGATCTTTCGCCGCCCGCCGCATTTCTTCCCTTAGCTCCGCCAGAAGATCCGCCTTCTGATCGTCGCTCAGGTATTTGGCAACCGTATCGCTGACAACGTAGACCTTCTTCTGGCCGTAATTCTCCTTCCGCGAACGGACATCTGCCACTGCGGTTGCGGCCATGATCTCTTCAACCGACTTATAGATCGTCTCGGGAGTAATGCCGTGTGCCGTGTTATAGGCCACCTGCTTCGTTCTGCGGCGTTCTGTTTCGTCCATCATGCGCTTCATCGACCCTGTCACATTGTCGGCATACAGGATGACCTTGCCGTTGACGTTGCGGGCCGTCCTGCCGGCTGTCTGAATAAGCGAGCGGTCGGAACGGAGAAACCCCTCCTTGTCGGCGTCGATAATGGCAACGAGCGATACCTCCGGCAAGTCCAGCCCCTCGCGCAACAGGTTGACGCCAACGAGCACATCGAAATCCCCCAGCCGCAGTCCGCGCAGCGTTTCGACCCGTTCCAGGGCATCGACCTCCGAATGAATGTAGCGGACCTTCACGCCGATGTTCTCCAGATATTCCGTTAGGTCTTCCGCCATCCGCTTCGTCAGCGTCGTTACAAGCGTCCGTTCCTTCCGCGTTGTGCGCGTTCTAATCTCGGCAATGAGGTCGTCGATCTGGTGCTTGGACGGGCGAACTTCCACGTCCGGGTCAACCAGACCGGTCGGCCGAATGACCTGTTCGACGACAATGCCCTGCGATTTCTTGAGCTCGTACTCCCCCGGCGTCGCGCTCACAAAGATCACTTGGCCGACCATTTCCTCCCATTCGTGGAACTTCAGCGGACGGTTGTCAAGTGCCGACGGCAGCCGAAAGCCATATTCGATCAGCGTCGACTTCCTCGACCGATCCCCTTCATACATGCCGCCGATCTGCGGTACGGTGACGTGCGATTCATCGATGACCGTAATGAAATCTTTCCCGAAATAGTCGAGCAAACAGTAAGGACGGGAACCTGCCGGACGACCGACAAGATGACGCGAATAGTTCTCGATTCCCTGACAGTAACCGACCTCTTTCATCATCTCCATGTCGAACCGGGTCCGTTGCTGCAACCGCTGGGCTTCGACGAGCTTCCCCAAAGACGTCAATTCGGCGACGCGTTCCTTGAGTTCCTGTTCGATCGGTCCCAACGCCTTCTCGATCGTCGGCCGAGTCGTGACGAACTGTTTCGCTGGATAGATCATCTCAAAATCCGTCTCGCCGATGACCCTTCCGTCGAGCCGGTTCACGAAGGCTATACGCTCAATCTCGTCTCCGAAGAATTCGACCCGGATCGCTTCTTCATTCTCATATCCGGGAACAATCTCCACAATGTCTCCACGAACGCGGAACGTACCGCGCACGAACTCATAGTCGTTCCGCGTATACAACATGTCGACGAGTTTTTTCAGCAACGCCTGGCGCCCGGGGGACTCCCCCTTACGCAGAACGATCGTCTGGCTGATCCACTCATCCGGCGCGCCAATGCCGTAGATGCAGCTTATGGAGGCGACAACGATGACGCGGGGATCTCCGCTCAGCAGTGCGCTCGTGGCGCGGAGACGAAGACGTTCAATCTCGTCGTTGATCGATGCGTCCTTTGCGATATACGTGTCCGTCGTCGGGACGTATGCTTCCGGCTGATAATAGTCGTAGTAGGAAATGAAGAATTCGACCCTATTCTTTGGGAAGAATCCCTTGAATTCCGCGTATAGCTGGGCGGCCAGGGTCTTGTTGTGGGACATGACGAGGACTGGGCGGTCGAAATCCTTGATCACGTTCGAGATCGTGAACGTCTTCCCACTGCCCGTCACTCCCAACAACGTTTGACATCTGTCTCCCCGATGGACACCCTCGACCAATTGGCGAATGGCCTCGGGTTGATCCCCCGAGGGGGTCATGTCAGAATTGAGTTGATAGGGCATAGCTGAGGAATGGTTCGGAATTTTTAATGTACCTCATTCAATCTCCGCCCGCAAAATTGGACGGATTCATGAATTCGCAAAACAGAACAAAAATTCCCACAGAGTGTCTCAATATCATACTGACGCGGTAAAAAATACCCTCCAATGGTTCCCGACATTGAGAATTGGTGAAATTTCCATGAATTGAGCACAAACCCGGAGAATTTCGGATGGCACATGGTTTGGAGATATGTGCCAGTTCGTAATTCACTCAGTCCCGCATCCACAACTCTAAGGAGACCTTATGGGTCAGCAACAGCTTCTCCTCATTATTCTTGGCGTTATCATTGTCGGTATCGCCATTGCGGTCGGTCTGAGCCTCTTCTCGGCCCAGAGCATCCAAGCCAACAAG
>MHAK01000007.1 GCA_001802945.1 Ignavibacteria bacterium RIFCSPLOWO2_12_FULL_56_21
CGCAAAATCCCACAAAGAAAATGGATGGGGAGACAGAAGTGCGAGAGGGAAAGAGTTTGGGTGGGATGAGAAAGGAATGCCGGTGTTTGGGAGACCCTAGCGCTCAATGGGCATCTTCTGCCAACTCACAAAATCCTCAATCAGGTGAAAGGCATATAGAAAGTCATCATTTCGTCTGTTTCTTTACGCGCCACTGATTTTCATACTGGGAAATGGAGAAAACCCACCAATCTTTTGACGAAGACAACATTTTGTTCATGTGTTTCTCGAGGACATCCAAATTTGTGGCACAGACAACAAAGACATGAACCTTCCTCATGCCCTCCTGTTCGATTCGTTCCGCTGCTTGCTCATACCAAAGTACAAGAGACCCTTTGTCATACATTCTTGCACCATCCCACTTGGCCTCCCCAATCCCCATTTCTCCGTCTTCTGGAAAGGTAACAACATCGAGTTCCTTATGTTGTTGCCCTACGGGCTGTGTTCCTTCGAGCAAGATGGCGCTAGTAACACCAGATAGGCCCTCTTGGCAACGGAGGATGACAAGTGCCAGGCTTTCAACAAGTGAGCCCCGGGCTTTCGAATTTTTACTGTCTGTTGAAAATGACCGGCGTGTAAAAGGCAGCATCGCTTCAAAGAATTGGCGATGAACGCGGCCAATTGAACGAGGAGAGTCTGGGGGAATTTGAAGGAGATAGAGTCTTTCTAATGTTGCCGTGTCCTCTGCGGTGTAGACACGATAAAAAACCAATTCGGAAAAGAACTTGATTGGATCAACAGGAATAAGGTCCGCTCTATACAACCACAAGAAACGGGCTAGATGGTCGATATCACCCTTTAAAGGAAAATCCTCAACCTTCTTGGAAAGAACTAAGCGTCCAATTAATTGATGCACGGACGTGCTGGGCCTGAAAGATACACGATAGGACTTCCCCCCTTGCAGGAAGTACAACTATTCTATGAATTGAAACACTTGTTCAGATGTCGTTTTGAACGGAGATACATTGGGTGCATTGCTTGTGCGGCTCATTATTTCAAATGCGTCTTTTGTTGTCTTCCTTAGGTCTCTTAAGAATAAGGCAAAACCATTGTAGAAGAATGAACGTTGAACATCATCATCACACAATTGAATCGTGGAAAGCGATTCTGCGAATTTTCTGAGGAGAAATCGAATGTCATCATTCCCGTAACCCGACTCAAGAATTTTGAGTGCAGTAACAATCTCCAAGTATGTAGGAATGATAGTCTCGTAAAATCGTTTTATGAGAATGTCCTCGTCCCCCGGATGTTTGTTAACATATTTAGCTTGCGCGGAAAAGAACGACTTCGATAAATCAGCCAATATCTGAAGTGTATCCTTCATTTTGATTTCTTCATTAAATCCCAAACATTCCAAGTAATGAAATGTACGATCAAATGGTTTCTGATGGCCGTTGGATAGTCAAATTGTTTGAAAAATGCAAGGTCGTGAGTCACATTGCTGACAATACGCTTGAAACGCAATAGCTTGAGACAAAATGACCGAGAATTACAAATTCATGTCAGCACAAAACCGTTCCAAGACAACCATTTTGGTTGCTTAGTTTTTTCTCATTAGGCCACAACGAGATATTCTATTTTTCCGTTTTGTGACAGCTTAAACAATCGTTACGTGGAAACTTGTGCAAAGGGGCGCTTCATTTAATGTTCTTTATCTGTCGATACTTCTCTTCATATTTCTCATACAGCCTGGTGTGCTTATCTCTCATGTCCGTTTTACGACCTTGAATATACACCTGTTCGATCTTTGACGTGATCTCCAGAATGTCGCCATTGGCGATCACGACGTTGGCATCTTTGCCGACGTCGATCGATCCCACGCGGTCGGCAATGCCGAAGATCTGAGCGGGATACAAGGTCACGGCCTTCAGAGCTTCATCGCGGTCAAGTCCATATGCGGAGGCCTGCGCCGCGTGGAACGGAGTATTGCGAATGTTCGCGCCGGACCGGTCGCTCGTAATGCAGAATCGTACTCCCGCCTCCTGTAATCTTTTCGGTAACGAAAACATTACGTCGTATTCTTCCCACCGTCGGCCGCCGCTTTGGAGGTCCGTCACAATGACGGGGATATCCTTCGCCTTCAATTGATCCGCCACCCGCCAGGAGTCAATTCCGCCTGAGATGATTAACCGAACCTTCTCTCGCTCGGAGAAGGCGATCGCCGCCTGGATCTCCGTCAGCTCAAATGCGTTGACGACAACGGGAACTTGCCCCTCCAGCACTGGAATCATCGCTTCCCAGCGGGGGTCTGTGTCGTGATACGGCACTCCCTTCGCCTGCTCCGCCTTCTTTGCCGTCATATACGCGCGCGCATGCGCAAAGGCGTCTGAAAGAAGCTTCAGATTCTCATCTCGCCGCTTCAGCCAATCCTCTTTTGTCTGCTGGGAGAAGGGATTTGGTGTATACACCATCGTCGGCCAATGGACGATGAGTCCGAGCGGCGCCTTCAGCGTCATGTCCTCCCACGACCACCCTTCAAGCATCATTGCAGCGGAAAGACCGGAGATCAGCCCTCCCTGTGGACAAACAACGGCAAGCGTCACGCCGCCGGAACGTCCCACGGGGATCTGCTCCGACTCAGGATGCACAGCCACTTCGGCGCGGGCATTGGGATTGATTTGGCCGCTCTCCGCGTAATCGATCGTTCCCGGCGCGCCGAGACCGATTTCCCCAAGAGCCATGGAATTGTAGGCGTCGATCATGCCCGGGAAAACGTGCTTTCCTGTTACGTCGACCCGTTCAGCTCCCGCCGGGACGGCAGCATTTGCGCCAACGGCGGTGATCTTGCCGTTGTCGAACACAACGGTCCCGTTCGGGATCACAGCTCCGCTCACTGTATGCACCGTTCCGCCGACAAGCGCAACCGGCTTCTGTTGTTTGGGTGCAGGAATAGCAATCTGGGCGACAACAGTTCCGCCGCCCAGAATACCTATGGTTGACATCAGCAAAAAACACCCCAAAGACTTATTCATTGTCGACACCCTCCATGCAGGAATGCAGATAGATTTCATTTGGCCTTCGCATTGCAGGAACTCCGGAAGGCGGACTCGTCGCCGGTTTTTTGTCCTTCAGGATCTTCTGAATAAGCACCGCCCGTTCATTGAGCGCGGTCTGTTCCAGCGCGCGATCCTCATCGACGTCAAAATACTTCCGTCCATCCACCCACGTTTGAACGCACTTGGTCTTTGTCGACAACGGATTTCCGTTCCACACCGCGATGTCCGCATCCTTGCCGGATTCGAGCGATCCCATCGACTTATCGATGCCGAGCAATTTTGCGGAATTGATTGTGACTGCAGCTAGAGCTTCTTCTTCCGTCATGCCGAATTCCACCCCCTTCGCCGCCTCCCAATTGAGTCGTGTCGCCAACTGCGCGTCGTCGGAATTGTATGATACAAGTATGCCTTGCTTATGCATCAGCGGAATGTTCCCCGGGATGGCTTCATACGCTTCCCATTTGTACGTCCACCAATCACTGAACCCGGCAGCCGCCGCGCCATGCTTGGCAATGGCATCGGCAACCTTGTAGCCCTCAAGAATGTGCTGCAACGAAGCGATACGGATGCCGAATTCCTCGCATACGCGAATGAGCGCAAGGATCTCATCCTGCCGGTACGAGTGCGCATGAATAAGCCGCGTCCCCTTCACCATTTCCAGTATTGCTTCAAGTTCAAGGTCGCGATGCGGCGGAATGCCCGATTTGTCCCAAGATTTCCATTCCCGTTCATATTCGAGCGCGGCGCGGAACCGGTCGCGGATCAACTGCTCCACTCCCATTCTCGTGTGCGGATAACGCTGCGATGGCTGTCCGCCCGACCCAAAGTGCGATTGCTTCACGTTTTCGCCAAGGGCGAATTTGACGCCTTCCGGAGCTCCGGCGACAAGTAATTCATCGGGGAGCGCTCCCCAGCGCCATTTCACGACAGCGTTCTGTCCGCCGATCGGATTTGCCGATCCGTGCAAGACGTTCGCCGCAACCGTTCCGCCGGCAAGTTGCCGATAGATCCAGATGTCGTCTGCGTCAAGAACGTCTGCGATCCGAACTTCAGGCGTAATTGCCTGGCCACCTTCGTTGACGGAGCCGCTTACAGCCTGATGTGAGTGGGAATCGATGAGGCCAGGAGTGACGTGCTTCCCAGTGCCGTCAATCGTGACGGCTCCGGAAGGCGCCTTCAGTCCCTTGCCGACCGCCGCGATCTTGCCTTTGGAGATGAGAACATCAGTGTTCTCCATTCGTCCCCGTTTCCCCATCGTCCAGACGGTCGCGTTTGTGATGAGAACATTGGCTGGTTGTTCGGGGAGCGATGGGCGGCCGAATTCTCCGAGTGGATACACATCGGCGAACGAAGCCATTTCAGGCTTTTTCGGCTTTGATGTGTCAGGTTCAGCGGATGGCGGAGACTGTCTTTTTGCAAGCCACGTGAACGACTTCCCGTCTCCGCGCTCGCCCACACCGTTCATCTCGTTCTCCGTAACAGCACCGGACAAACGTATGAGCCCGGGCGCTCCGATCGAGTCGCCCGGCAGTGTAAACGAAAAACGGCCTGCAGAATAGGCAATGTTACCAGCCGCAAGTTTTTTTTCATCCCAGGTGACTTCCATTGCAGGCTTCTCAGCGTCTCCCTTGATCGTCGCAGACCTGACCGCTCGGGGATCGTTGGAGACAGTGACGTTCCACATTCCGCGCACATCCACATCGGGAGCCGGTTTGACGTCGTACGGACGACCGTCAATCCATACTTCACGCACTTTCGTCTTCTCGGCGAACAGATCTCCGTCCGTGATGACGAACGAAGCGACCTTGCCAGGTTCGAGCGTTCCGTATTGCTTATCGATGCCGGTGATCTTCGCGGGTGTCGTCGTCACGGCGGCAAGAGCCGCTTCATCGCCCAGTCCACGTTCGATCGCTTTGCGAACCTGTGCCAAAAAAGTCCCAACGTCTTTCAATTGATCGGCAGTCAATGCGATCGTTACACCGGCCTTCGCCAGGCGCCCCGGATTTTCGGGAGACTCGTCCCATTCCAACAGTGTTTCCAGCGTGACGTTCATCGCTTCTTCGGGCGATTGCACTGCGGGGGCTTCGGGAAAGTTCACCGGTACCACAACCGCTAGGTTCGTCGCTTTCACTGCATCGAGCCTTCGAAATTCCTTTCCGCTCCCGTTGATCCACATATTGAGTTTGAACTCGCGTCCGATCTTCGCAGCGCGAAGCAGATTGTATTCGTCAGTCGCATCGAAGACGACGGGTTGACGACCTTGCGAAGCGTCGACTAATGCGGCGAGACTCGCGTTCGTTTCCGGACGCTTGAGTCCGGAGGGATTCTTCGAATACGCTTCCTGCGCACGCTGGTACCAATCGGCGTCGATGAATGTCTGTCGAACGTGCGCGATCGTGCCCATCAAGGAATTCGGGTAGCCGCCGAGGAAGGAACCGGTCGCCACAAGCGCGATATGCTG
>MHAK01000008.1 GCA_001802945.1 Ignavibacteria bacterium RIFCSPLOWO2_12_FULL_56_21
CCCACCCAAACTCTTTCCCTCTCGCACTTCTGTCTCCCCATCCATTTTCTTTGTGGGATTTTGCGTGGTAAAAGATGAGATCCTTTCCCTCTGGAGTGCGGACAAAGGAACAGTGGCCGGGGCCGAACACTTTGTTCGTTTTCCAGAATGCCGGACCGATCTTCGTCCATGAACTCCTATCAAGAACATTCCCTCCGCTATGCATCAGCAATCCCAGACAATAATGCTGCGTCCAGCTCCCGCTGGCGGAGTACACAATAAAGAGCCTGCCGTTTCGCTGTAAAGAGGCCGGACCTTCGCACAGAGGCAATTCATGCCGTTCCCACGGCTCCGTGGGTTCCGTGAGAAGGACCTGTGGTGAATCAAGCGTGGCAGGATCTGTCATGTGTGCGATGTAAAGATTCTGCACGCCATCCTTCTTCCCCGGCCAACCGGACCAAACGAAATACCGCTTTCCCTCATGCGTGAAGAGGGTCCCGTCGATTGCCCAACCGCGCGTGTTGATCTGGCGTATCTTTCCATACCGTCCGAACGGATCGTCCCCTTCCGATTCCAGCACCCACATGCGATGGTTCTCGTTCCTGCCATTATCTGCAGCAAAATAGATGTACCAGCGGGCATCGATGTGATGAAGCTCCGGCGCCCACACCTCGCGGCTGTACGGTCCCGATGCGGGGGCGGTCCAGACGACCTTTCCCGGATCGTCGCCGATCTTCTTCCAGTCGTTCGACCTCCGAATGACGATCGCATTGGACCGCGATTCGATGTAATAATAGGATCTCTCGTGCAAGACAACCCACGGGTCCTGTGATGGGGCGGGAAGAATTTCGGTGGAATAGTCTGAGGGTGGAGGCTGAGCGAGGAGAAACGGAGTGAAAATAAGACAAAGTATTACGAGCGCGATACGCATCAGAATGATGCTTTTGTGGAATTATTAGGCCACAAAATGCACATAAATCACAAAAGTATGTTTTTGTGCATTTTGTGCCTTTTGTGGCAAATCCCATTCAGCGCCATCCCTGTTCTAGCCCTTGTTTCACTTTCTCCCGAATGTCGTCAACGGCCAATCGTCCGTGCGGAACGGCGATGCGGGCAAGCCTGCGGCGTTCATGAGGGACCACTCGGGATTGTCCCCCCAAGCGTAACGGACTGCAACCGGTTGTTGAACCCGATCGCACCAGACAACGACTTCGTTCGCCTCGATCTTGGCGCGAGCCGAAACGAAGATTCGATCTTCGCCCGCCACGACAAACCCCGTGATGTTGTCCACCGACCGGGCAAGCAGGCCGCCGTCGATTTCGGAGAATGAAATGCGGATCGATGCTCCGTCCGGACGATAACCGGCGTAAACCGGTCCGGAGGGAACAACTTGTGAGTGTCCATAATCTTTATTGAGCGCAATCCGTGCGAGTCGTTCCCCAACGGGTTTCTTGTTTCGCGGATGAATGTCCATCGAGTCCCCGACATCGATCGTCACCGCCATGCCGGTGTTGGTCAACGACAATGTCTGCAGCTGCGATTCCCGCAATTCCGCCCAGACACTCTTACTTGGGTCGGGTTGTCGAAAAAGATTCGGCAACTGGACGTAATAAAAGGGAAGCTTTTCGTTCTCCCACGTCTTTCTCCACGAGCGAATAAGCGCCGGAAACAACCTGCGATATTGATACGCCCGTGAAGCGTTTGCTTCGCCTTGATACCAAATGACGCCCTTAACGGCGAACGGGATAAGCGGATGGATCATCGCATTCCATTGTCCCGAAGGCGTGTCGCGCGATCCCGGACCGCGCGGCAACTGCGGCCGTGCCGGAGGCGCCTTTCCATCGGCGGCCGCTGCTGCAGAATCGCTGCGCCATTGAGCCATCAATGCAGGAAGACGATCTTGAAACGTCGCGTTGAGTTCGGGAAATTTCTTCAGGTCGCTCTGCCACCGCTGGAGGATGGGAGCAAATTCCGAATCATCCGCAAGCACCATCGGAGGCATCCATGATTCGGCGGCCGTTCCTCCCCATGAAGCGTGCACAAGCCCAACGGGGACGTCCAGCTCTTCGAGCAGCTTCTTCCCAAAAAAGTATGCAACTGCGCTGAAGCGCCCGACGGTTGTCGGCGAACTTTCCACCCAAGATGCTTTGGCAGAGATTTGCGCCGTTTCGGATACTGCTCGCTGGACTGTGCAAAGTCGGATCTTCGGATTGAGAGCGGCTGCGATCACAGAGTCAGCCGCGTCGGACCTGTCGAGCCGGAATTCCATGTTCGACTGACCTGAACACAGCCACACTTCGCCAACGAGTACGTTGCGAACGATCAACGTTTCAGAAGAAACAACGGTCAGATCAAACGGCCCTCCGGCTGCGAGCTTCGATATGGTGGCTTTCCAATTCCCCTCATTGTCGGCCGAGGTTGAAGCAGTTGCATAAGACAGTCGTATGGTGATCGTTGCTCCGGGAGGTGCCTGGCCCCAAACGGGGATCGGCACGTCCCTTTGCACAATCATGTTGTCGCCGAAGATGGACGCGAGCCGGACCTGGGATTCAGCGGTTGAAATGAATACGAGCGAGAAAACTGCGGCTCCAATGCATCTTCGGGACATTTGCATCATATCGCTCATTTTCCCGACGATATGACTACGACGACAGGGGCGGCCAGCTTGTCCGCGCGTTCTTTCACGTATAATTCCCAGGCTTCTTTGTTCGGAAATTCCGCGTTCTTGCTCCAACCTCCGCCGGAATACCACGCAAACGGGCGGGACACGCTTGCCTTCGCAATGATCAATGCATGCGCGGAATTTTCGACGACGCGAGATCCAACGGTGCTTTCCAGAACGACCGCAGTCCCTTGATTCCCGTTTGCGGGATCGCTGTTCGTTGGCCCCCACAGACTGACGGTGCCGCGCTTTTCACCTTTCGTCAGCATTGTGCCGGCACGCTTGACGAGTCCGCAGGCGATCTCCAGCGAAGCCGACGGATCTTTTCCGATAAACGTCGCCTCGATGCGGTTCAAGAACAGACCCGCATCGAAGGTAAAGCGGCGAACTTCGATGTACTCGGTCGAATCAACATTCCATGTTGGATAATACACTTCGAATACGCTACGGATCGGTCCGTTGGCGACGATTCGATAGTGACTGAACAAGCCTGCCTGGTGAAGTTTGCCATCCTTCCAAATTCCCGCGCCCCCCGCACCGAGTGAGCGTCCGACGGTGAAGAAATCGGCCCCTTCGCCATGGTCTTCATGATACGAAATACGCAACGCACCGGGCCGGTGATCCTCTTCATACCATCTCTCCAGCCTGAAGCCTGCCACTCGTTTTGAGATCATGTCGATGCCGTTGAGGACATCCCCTGCTTCGGCTCCGCCGTAGATCCGGTACGCGACCTTATCGTTCTCCCAGGCCATGTCCGCACGCGGAAGCATGAATTTTACCATAACGCGGTTTTCCTGTTGTGCGGGAGCGCCGCGACCGACCGTGAATGTGCGCCGTTCTTTCGGTTTGAGTTCCGTCTGAAAGACGATTTCTCTCGGCTTTCCATCGAGGTCCAGATCGATCACTTGAGCGACAACGGCTCGGCGTGTTGTGTTGTCCGTGACAACGATTGCTTCCGGATTCAGGTCCGGTGCAACATTATGGAGTGCGTTCCATGGAATGCTCACGGTTTCCAGTCCGCGGGCGAACGGAGCTGGATTCGTCACCGTAACGCGCGCACGGTCCTGCCGCGCGATCGCAATGGCGTGCAAAACCAGAAGTGCAAGGACGAGTCGAACAGTAATCACGAATGTACTCCTCTCAGTGAACATACTTCCCATTCCACCACGCTACTGATCTCAAAATTCTTTCTCTGTGTGCTCTGTGTCTCCTCCGTGTTCTCTGTGTCCCATCCTTGAAGCAGGACACAAAGCACACAGAGAAGCACAGAGAACACGGAGAAGAATACACCTCCAAAATTACATTATGCTCTTCACCGGAACCGCATCCATGTCGTCGAATTCCTGGTTTTCACCCCCCATGGCCCAGACGAACGAATAGCTCTTCGAACCGACGCCCATGTGGATCGACCAGGAAGGTGAAATGACCGCTTGCCGGTCGCGCATGACGAGATGGCGCGTCTGCGACGGCGTTCCCATAAAATGAAACACGGCGCCGTCAGGAGGAAGGTTGTAATACAAATAGACCTCGGAGCGACGTATGTGCGTATGGGGCGGCATAGTGTTCCACACGCTTCCCTCTGCGAGCGTCGTCATTCCCATCACCAGCTGACAACTCTCCACTTTTCCGGGAAGGATATACTTCCGGATCGTTCTGCTGTTCGCCTGAGCAGGGGTTCCCAAATCCACACGATCCGCATCGTCGCGACGTATCAACTTCGTCGGAAAGGCGGTATGCGCCGGATAGCTGATCATGTAAAACGCCGCCGGTTTGGATGGATCTGCCGACGCGAACTGGATTGTCCGGGTGCCTCGACCTATGTATAACGCATCCTCATGCTCAAGCGTATACGATTTCCCGCCGGCCTCCACGGTGCCTTTGCCGCCAACGTTGATTACCCCGATCTCGCGACGTTCGGCAAATTCGTCCGTACCGAGGTCCTTCTTCGAACCCGACAACGGTAGCCCTTTCGCCATCGGCATAATACCGCCGACGATGGCCCGGTCGACTTCACACGAGACCAACACTGCTCTATCGGGCTGGAAGAGCGAATCAATAAGAAATGAATTGCGAAGATCGGCGGTATTCAGCGTAGAATATGCCTCGGGATCGACAGTGTGTTTGACGGGCAGGCTCATGATAATTCTCGTCCGGAGATGATTGAGTAATTACGTTCTTCGTCGGTCTCTATCTTTGCACTCGCCCCGATCCGCCCCCTTTGATCAATTCCTCGACTTCTCCGACAGAAACATGATTGAAATCGCCGGGTATCGTGTGCTTCAGACATGACGCCGCGACGGCAAATTCCAGCGCATCCTGCGGAGAGCGATCCTTGATCAGTCCATAGATCAGCCCGGCACCGAAAGAGTCTCCTCCGCCAACCCGGTCAACTATGCGAATGGAATATTTTCGGCTCTCGTAAAACGATTTCCCGTCCCACGCCACCGCGGACCAATTGTTATCCGATGCCGTTATGCTTTCCCGAAGGGTAATGGCGACGAGCTTCAGTCGTTTGAATCTCTTTATCAGCTGTTCGGCCACGGATCTGTATTTCTCCGCTTGGACTTTGCCAGCGTGCACATCCGACCCTTCCGCCTTGATACCGAACACCATGTCGGCATCCTCTTCGTTGGCGATGAGCACATCGACCTGTTCGCAGACCTTCTGCATCACTTCCCCGGCCCGTTCGCGCGACCAGAGCGTCTTCCGGTAGTTCAAGTCGCAGCTCACGGTCGCTCCTGCCTTCCCGGCTGCGGTGACAGCTTCAACAGTCGACTCCGCCGCCGATGCACTCAAAGCCGGCGTGATGCCGGTGACGTGAAACCACTTCGCACCGTTCAGGATTGCGCTCCAGGGAATTGTTCCGGGTTGTACCTCTGCTATCGCCGCCCCTGCCCGATCGTAGATGACCTTGGATGGACGCTGCGAGGCGCCCGATTCAAGAAAGTATATCCCGATCCTGTCGCCTGAGCGCACAACGTGGTCCGTGTTCACGCCGTGCCGACGAAGTGCGTTCACTGCCGCCTGACCGATTTCATGCTTGGGCAGGACTGTGACGTACTTCACAAGAAGTCCAAAATTCGCGAGGGAGACCGCTACATTCGCTTCGCCCCCGCCGAAGGTTGCTTCCAATTGTGCCGATTGGACAAAACGTTGAAATCCCGGCGTAGCAAGCCGGAGCATCAATTCGCCAAAACAGACAACGGTAGGTTCAGCCATGGGGGTTTTGGTCTATGTCATCTCGTGTATCGTTGATGGCGGGGAGCGGAGGCGAGCCCTGTGCGTTGCCCCGAGCCTTCGGCCCGAGAGAATTGACCCAGGTTCTCAGGCCGAGGGCTCGACCCTGAGTTTACCGAAGGGTCGAGGGGCGGGCGACGCCTCCGCATATCCCGCTCAGCATTTACTTCATCAGAACCATTCGACGCGCCTGCACGAATCCCGGTCCTTCCAGCTTGTAGATGTAGACGCCGGAGGGCATCACACGGCCTGCATCATCGCGGCCGTTCCATCGTGCTGTGTGCGTTCCGGGTTCCATCGCCGTCGAAACAAGCGACGCGATCCTTTGACCCAGAATGTTGTAGACCGACAAGGAGATTTCGCCGGCTTTCAACGTGGAATACCGGATCTCCGTTTCTGGGTTGAACGGATTAGGATAGTTCTGTTCGAGCGACCATGTCGCCGGGGTCTTGACATCATACCCCACGGATGTCGTGTAGTTGAGGGAATTCGACGTCGTGCCAGCCAAACGCGCGAGCGCGATGAACATCGAACCATTGTTTGCCAGGGTAACGGCTGCGATGCTATCCTGGAGCGCCGCGTCTGGCGTAAACGTCGTGTCTGGAACGGTCTGCGCTCCTCCCGTCCAGGCTGCCCGGTCGTTTGTGGAAAAGGCGATACGCAATTCATCGTTGCCCGTTCCGACGCCGTCATCCGTTCCATAGCCGATCTTGAAGCGGTCCACGCCCATCGTCGCTGCCCCGCCCTGTTGCACGTACGTCACCTGAAAATATCTCACCGAGGCAACCTTGTCTATGGATGGAGAGAACGTGCTTGAGCCGGTATTCGCGTTGCCGTGAATCGCCCTCACTTTGATGTAGTGCCCCGTGCTCGATCCGCCCGTGGTCGAACGAACGGTGACCGGACGGTACGAGAGCGAGTCGCCAATCGGGAATTCCCTGGTGGCGCTTCCGCTATTTCCCATGCCACGACCCATCGCACCGATGACATAACTCGAATCTGAGCCTCCGGCCACCGAACCCGTGTTCGAAGCATAACGATGGATCAACGCATAGTTTCCCGTATAGACCTTGCCGCGGGTCAAATACAGATACGGATATGTGGTGTCGTTGGAACTTGAGCCGCCAGCCAGTTGTATATCGCTGCCCAGAATCACGCTGCCCGATCCGCTCTTGTTCACCCTGATTCCGTTGAATTCACCGTTCGAGGTTGAAAATAGAGTGGACACTGTCAGCGTTTGGTCCGCCGATCCCAACAGTTGAAAATTTCCAACCGCACCGGTGGAATTTGTTGAACCAGACCGGAAGTCAAGAACAGTACCGTTATGCGTAAGATTGCCATACAGAAAGATCGTGTGAACGAGGTCGCCTTCCAGTGAGGACCGGGTTTGGGTCCGGAATCCACAGTTCGCATTCACGACAATGTTTCCGTTCACCCAGAGCCATATGTCATGTGTTTTGGGGAATTGCAGCATCGCCGGTCCGGACGTCTCCCCGACCGTGAGATTGTTGACGACTACTGTGTCTTCCCCGAACGTTACGGTATCGCCGTCGGCGATTGTAACGTTGTCTGCTGCACCGGGCTGAACTCCGCCGATCCAGGTGGAATCAGCGCTCCAAACGCCCTTTTTCCCCGAGGACTTGATGTCCCCGGCGAAAGCAACGGCGCCGATCAATACCGCGCAGCAAGCTATTGTGAGAACGCGGTTTAGGATGTTCATGATGGACCTCATGTGGTGATTGAAGAGGTAGTGGATTGTGGTAACTTGAAAGAGACTGCTGTATGATGCCGCTGGAACCTTATGCTCGTTTATGGAATGACCACACCTGTCAACAGTACCGGCCGAATCTCGCGCAGACGCGACCCGCCAATGGACCTTGCCGCCTGCAGATACACAGGCTCACCGGAGCTCGCGGTTGCCCAGAGCAGCACGGGAACGATCATCTCCGGCCGGAGTCCATCGATATCTTTGAATGGCCATTCTTTTTTCTCCAACGCAAAGGGAAGGAGGTAGTCGACGGCCTGTCGAAGTGAACGCCCGTCGGCCCCCTTTGCCTTCCACAGATCGACGTTGAGCCTTTGCGCCTGAGTCGCAAGCCGCGCAAACGCCTCGAGATTAAATACACAGTAGTTCCATGGCCGCGTTCGGGCCGTTTCTTCCGGTTGGCCGCCATCCGGGGAGATCTGCGCGAATATGCGCTTCTCTGAAGCTGCCTGCACAACCTGCAAGGCCATGTCCTTGCGTCCAACGAACAACGCCACCGAGGTGACATGCGCATCATACCAAGTGCCGTGATTGTTCGTCGCGTCGGCTTCATCCTTTCCCTTGTCGCTCTCCGTGAGCCAGCGAACGTATGCGTTGCACCAGTACAAGATGCCCGACTGGTCTTTGTCTGTCCAGGACTGTGATCCTCTGATCATGCCGACCGCATCGAGGACCAGCGCTATGTGCCTGCCGTCCAGGATCCCCGTCCCGCGCCCGGTCGACCGGCCGGGAATGGACTGGGAATACTCGAGATGTGGCGACATGGCGGTCGCAGAGTCGAGGTACCACGTTCGCACAAGACGAGCCGCATGTTTCGCAAACTCTTCCCGCCCGGAAAAGAAGTAGGCCAGCCCGAGCGTCGATACGCTGGACGCCATGACGACGTACTTGTCGTGGTCCCTGTAGTCGGCGGTTTCCGGGTTTGTTTCGCCGTCCTTTCGGATGTATGGAAGCCCGTTCGGTTTCGAAGGGTCGGGCCACCAGTACCGGCTCAGGCTCATATAGTCGTGCTTGCTTCCGCCCTGCGGAACGCGGTCCTTCGACACCACAGAAGGCGGAGTGACGTCCAGGGCCTTCTCGGCGTCCCGAAGCAGCCGTTCATACGCCGGCAGGAAAGGGGACTTGCGGTCCTGCAACGACTCCTTCACCTTCAGCAGCACGAACGGATCTGCGCTGTACACCTCAAGCCCCGACTGCCCTCGGGCGCACTCGACAAGTAGAAACACGACGGCAGCGAAGGTCAATCCGGATCTCATTTCAGCAACACCACTTTTCTGGTTCGAACGCCTTCCGGCGAAGTCAAAAGGAGAAAGTACGTCCCGCTTGCATGTCCCTTTGCATCCCAGATCGCTTCATGTGAACCCGGCGAACGGATCCCTTCCTCAATATTGTCGACAACCTGTCCGTTAAGATCGACGATGTCGAGTCGGACTGAACCCGGACGCTGTACGGTGTACCGCACGCGCGTGACGGGATTGAATGGGTTGGGAAAATTCTGCAACAGAGAAAACCCGGTCGGAATCGGTCTTTCGTGCGAAACGACTTTCGTCGTCTGGTGCATCCATCCCGGTCCGGCGTCCTCCGTCGTCAACGGCCTGCTTGTCACGGGAGCAATCGATGATTGGTCTGCGCCGATATCCGTTGTCGACGCGCGTGCCTGACCATCCATGTCAATAGTCACATCCCCCTCGGTCGGCACAGCCTGACCGATCGCGGGGCTGTCGCTTCCCGGCCGCCAAATTCCAGCAGTATCTTTGATGAGCTTCGGATCGCTTACGGTAATCCCCGCCGGTTGTGCAATGCCGAGCGATGCGCCGTGGAAGAGGTTACCCGCGTAGATCATGTTCACCGGCGTGTCCGCGTATTGGATCAGCGGTCCGTACGTGGAACGGACAATGTTGTTCGCTATCACGCAATTGAGCGGCGGGAGCGTCAACTCGGTGTCCTTTCCCGCGCCGATCAGCAAATTCACCTTGCAGTCGACGAACGTATTGAATGCGATGAGGGCCCGTTGCACGCGGAAATACCGGTTTAGGGGGCTGTCGGGCACGCCGTTCATCACCGGAAGGGCGGATTTCATGCTGCTCCCGGCCAGGTCGGCCAAATAATTATTGACGACCACATGATCTTCACCGATAACACGAATTCCGCCGGAATCCTTCACCTTGTTGCCAAAGAAGAAGTTTCCTTCCACTCGACATCGGTTGCCGTGACGCAATGTCAGCGCACCCGCGCATGAGTCAAAGGTGTTCGCCCGGTACACATTGCCGCAGGATTTGCTGGAAATGATCTCCGCTTCACCATTGCACCGGTTGAAGTAGTTCTCTTCGACCGTGGTGAACGAATCGTACATCGACCAGTCGCTTGTCCCCACGCGGATCGTTTCGCCGCCATTGATGCCAAGCGGAGGGCGGGGACCAAAATGATTCCGGTCGATGCGATGATAATTCGGTGTCGGTCCGAGCCAAACGACCAGTGTCGTTCCCGAATGTCGTTTTCCCGCGAAATAGCAGTGATCCACTCTATTGTAAGAACCGTACAAAGAGACCCACTTGTAATCTGTGAGGCTGTCGGGCGGATTGTAATCGACGATCGATGAGTTCGTCAATCGGCAATGGTCCGATCCGGTGCCGTTGGGAGATCGAAATTCAATAACAGAACCTGACGGGCACACTCCGTTCTCAAACCGAAGTCCATCGACCACGAGCCATGTTCCGGCAATGCGCACATAACTTGTACCGGTGATCACCACCTGTCCGGGTATTTCCGCTCGAAGGACGATCGGATGAAGAGAATCGCCGTTCCCCCGGAATACGATCTGGGCATTCATCCACGTCCCGTTTGTCATGACCAGCGTGTCGCCCGGAAGTGCCGACGCCATGACGGAGGCGATCTGAGCCGCGTTCGACACGGAATACACGTCGGCCTTTGCGGAGAACGTGACGATCAAAGAGATTATAAGAGGCTTCAATTGCATGAATCTGTTAAGAAAGATTTTCCCACGAAGTACACGAAGATATAAGTACGTAAGAACGAGAGAATGTATTTAACCCAATTTCTCCTTCGTGCACTTGCCGTTCAGGTCTACCTTGCCTTCGTGTCCTTCGTGGTAAATTTTTTGGGTTGCACGAGGCCTAGACCTGCAAGAGATGTAAAGCAAACCCGCCGACCTCCGCTTCGAAATAGATCGCCACGAGCTTCCCATCCTTTTCTGACTTCTCATCCGCCCGCATCTTGTATCCTTTTCTCTCCAAGTAAGCCGCTGCGCGATGAATGAAATTCGTTCCGACGGCGAGATGTCCGTGCTCTCCGAGATACATCCTCTTGAGGAATTCGAACTGCGTTCCGACGAAGATCGAGGAATTTCCCTCCTTCACCGCCATGCCGGTGATGTCCGCGATGAGCTTTGCGCCGGCCATCGCCCGTTCAGCGTCCGGGGCGTTCATGCCGACATGTCGCAGCTCGAAGCCGAGCATTTTCACAATCGCGGCGGAGGTTAGGGACCGGATCTCATCGAATTTCTGGGCGGCGATCAGTTCCTGTTTCACCATCCAAGAACCGCCGCACGCGAATACATTGGAGAGCTTCAAGTAGGAGAGAAGGTTGTTCTCGTCCACGCCTCCGGTCGGTATAAACGAGATCTCTTTGTACGGCCCCCCCAGCGCTTTCACATATTTCGCCCCGCCTGCCTGTTCCGCCGGAAAGAACTTCACCACCTGCAACCCCAGACCTATTGCACGCTCCACGTCGGAGGGCGTCGCGACACCAGGCGTTATCGGAATGTTCTTCTTCATGCAGTACTCGACGACAGACGGATTAAGCCCGGGAGAAACGATATATTTCGCCCCCGCGCCAGTAGCCTTGTCGACATGCTCTGTCGTTAATACGGTGCCGGCACCGAGCGTCATGTCCGGAAACGCTTTTGCGATTGCTTTGATCGATGCCTCGGCCGCAGTCGTTCGGAACGTCACTTCGGCGCAGGGAAGTCCGCCTTCCACGAGTGCACGTGCCAGCGGTACGGCATCTTCTGCCCGATCGATCGCAATGACGGGGACGATGCCGAGAAGGTGAATCTGTTCAAGTACCGGAGAGAGCAAGGACATTGCTGAGGGATTGGCTGTGGTGATTGTCAATTTTCGATTTTCGATTGCCGATTGCCGAATACGCCCGCGATTGTCGAACTGCGCACTGCTTTCTGATCTCTGATCTCTGATCTCTGATCTCTGATCTCTGATCTCTGATCTCTGACTTCTGACCTTTGCTTTCTGCCTCTACTTCATCATCACAATCTTCCGAGCATATCCTCCGTTGGGGGCTACCAACCGCACAAAATAGATCCCGGAAGCGTGCTGGGTTGCATCCCAGACAACGCGATATTCTCCCGCTGGACGTATCTCGTCGACAACGCGCGCCACCGTCCGCCCGAGCAAATCACATACATCGACCGACACTTCGGTCTCGACCGGAAGCGTGAAGACGATCGTCGTTGCCGGGTTGAACGGATTCGGATATGCGCTGAGCTCGTATGCTGTTGGAACGATGCCGACGAGCGCTTCCTTGTCGACGACCGAAACAGGAAGCGGGGCCGGCTCTTCTTTGATGGAGAATCCAGCGAACCTTACCGCCTCATCCCGGAGGTCGGACGAGGAAAGCAAGCTTCGGTAGATCCCCCATTTCGGACGTATGAAGTCGTTGTCCGAACGGATCGTCATGATGTTGCCATTCGTGTAAGACAAAATCGTGTCACCGGTGATCACGTTGCGGATTGTCATTGTGTACGAACCCGACGACCCGACCGTCATCACTTCGGCGCACTCCACCCAGGTTCCTTCGAACGACAAGAGATTGACGATCGCCACCTTCGTCGTGTTGTCGTGAATGAGTTCGAGCTTGTTGGGGCTCCCCTTCCGAGCGGTGAGGGTGAAGAGCGGATTGCCATCATTTCCACCGACCGCTTTGATCTGATGGAGGTGCGTGAAATTCGGTGACGGCTGGAATCCCGTTGGAAGCCGGAATTTCCACGTGTATGTGAACGTCTCTCCGATTGTACCGAGGAGTGAATCGGGCGACTGGTCGTAGGTCTTGATCTCGATCCGTTGACGGTCGAAGTTGATGCACCGATCGTTGTCCGGCGTGACGTGGCTATAAAATTCGAATACATACTGACCGAGGTCCGCATCCCAGACCTCGGCGATGTGTCTGCCGAATTCCGGATGGACGCACTCGGGGTTCTCGACGACATCGCCGCCGGACGGAGCGAGGACGCTATTGATCAGCTCGTACGTATTCCCCGGTCCGTCGGCGTTCAGGATAGCCTGCCCGAATACCGGCGCGGAACGGAAAAGTAGAAGTCCCCAGCAAAGCACAAGCCATTCACAGGTCTTCGGAATGAGGTACCATCTCCTCGTCAGGCCGGTCGTTCGTCTTCTCTGTGCCTTTATGTGACTCATATCAGCCATTCATCCGCATCCCCCATTACGCACTTCCATTCCAATATTCCACCATTCCACCATTCCACCATTCCAATATTCCAACTCATCAGACTTACCGAGCAAGCCACCCCCCATCCACCACCAACACATGTCCATTCACATAATCCGATGCGGATGAAGCGAGGAACACAACCGTCCCTTGAATGTCCTCCGGCATTCCCCAGCGTCCCGCGGGAATGCGTTCTGTGATCTGCCTGTTGCGTGTCTCGTCGGACCGAAGTTTCTCCGTATTCTTTGTCACCATATACCCGGGAGCAATTGCGTTGACGTTCAGTCCGCGTGCCGCCCATTCATTCGCCAGCGCCTTGGTTACCTGGGCAACTGCGCCTTTACTCGCCGCGTACGACGGAACGGTGATCCCGCCCTGAAACGAAAGGAGGGACGCCACATTGATGATCTTGCCGGCTTTGCGCTTCACCATGTCCCGTGCCGCAGCCTGTGACAGAAAGAACAGACTCTTGGCATTCAGGTTCATCACTTCGTCCCAATCCTTTTCGCTGAAATCGAGGGCCGGGGTACGGCGAATCGTTCCTGCATTGTTGACGAGGATATCTACCTTCCCGAATTCGTGCACGGCTCGCTCGACGATCGAAGCTGAAACTCCCGCATTCGCCAGGTCTGCGGTCATCGTGACCGCCTTGCGTCCCACGGCACGGACTTGTTGTGCAGTCTCCAAACGTTCGTTGTGGTCGACCAAGAGCACATCGGCTCCCGCTTGAGCAAGGGCCAATGTCATTGCGGCGCCGAGCCCGGTGCTTGCTCCGGTCACGATGGCGGCCTTGCCGCCGAGGTCGAAGAGATTTTTCACGCGTTCACTTTTGTGCGTTCGCTGCCTGCAGGTCCACGCGTTGTATGGTTCCGCCAAAATAATAGACCGCTCCAACGCCCAGCGGCACCAGCGCCGCACCCATCAGAAAGACGGGAATATAGCTCACCGAGCTTATCGCAGGGATCAGCCAGGTGCTGAACACCAGCGTGCCGACGACCGCGCTCATGCCGCCCAAACCGGCCAGCGATCCGACAGACTTACCCGAGAAATAATCGCTCGGCAACGTCTGGATGTTGTTGATCATCATTTGGAATCCGCCAAGCACAACGGCTATCAATAGAACTGCCATCAGAGGCGTTGTCGCCATCGCCGCCAATATGAAAGCAGGGAACGTGATGCACCCGCCGACAACGATCGCCCGCTTGCGCGCCTTATCCACCGACCAGCCGCGGCTCATCAGGAATCCGGACATCCAGCCCCCCGAGAGACTTCCGATCGCAGCGCCCAGATATGGCATCCACGCAAACAATCCGATCTGTTTGATGTCGAACCCGAATTGTTCTGCCAAATAGATTGGAAGCCAGTTGACAAACATCCACCATATGGGGTCGACAAAGAACCGGGAGACGATGACCGACCAGCTTTGCCGGTACGAGATCAGCTCCTTTACCGGAATGATCCGTTCGCTTTCAGGGGATGCATTCGTTTTTTGTCCCGCGAGTATGTGCTCTCGTTCGTCGTCCGAGATCCACGGGTGACGTCCGGGCTCGGCCTTGTTGAGGAACCACCAGGGAATGATCCAGACAATGCCGAGTGCAGCCACGACGACGAAGGTGGCCTTCCAGCCGAGCCAGAGATACAGGAAGGCGATCAGCGGGGCAGACATGACGGCACCAAGCGAGGCGCCGGCGTTGAAAATGCCCTGTGCAAACGCGCGCTCTTTGATGGGAAACCATTCTGCGCTCGCTTTTGTGGCTCCGGGCCAGTTGCCCGCCTCGCTCAAGCCGAGCATGGAGCGAAAGAACGAAAAGCTTGCTATGCCACGGGCGATCCCGTGAAGTCCGCAGGAAACAGACCAAACGAAAATGGAGAGCACGAATCCCATGCGGGTCCCGACCCAGTCGAACAACCGTCCCGATAACGCCTGTCCCAATGCATAGGCGATCATAAACGAAGCGACGATCGTCGCGTACTGGTCCTTGGACAGATCAAGCTCTTTCGAAATGTCGGGCCACATGACCGCGAGCGACGTCCGGTCGATGTAGTTGATGACCGTAGCCGTTGCGATCAAACCGATGATCCACCAGCGAAGTCCCGGCACATGCCGTTTGGCCATGTCGGTCACTTGGCCTTGGATTTTTTCGCGGCCAGGATATCTTCCCGGCAGGGCGTGAACACATCGACCAGCGAACTCTCTTCCAACGCCACGACTCCATGCTCGATGTTCGGAGGTATGAAGTAGCAGTCCCCTTTTCTCAGGGTCTGCGTATCCTTCCCGATCTTGACCTCAAATGAGCCGGACTCGATGTATGTCACCTGGCGGTGAGGGTGTTTGTGAACGTACCCTATCGATCCTTTCTGGAATTGCACGGCGATCATCATCAACTGGTCGTCATAGCCAAGGATCCTTCGCTGAACGCCTTCGCCCACATTTTCCCACTTGATCTTCTCTCCGAGGACAAATGTTTTTTCGGTCATGGACATGTGATGTTCCTTTGAGTTGGTTCAATCATCGCACACCGCAAGGCGCGTGGCGCACTCCGCCTTTAACCAGGTAACCAATCGGCTAACGCCTTCCCTCGTTCTTGTCCAATTCATAATTGCCTTTCCAGTGCCAAGTTTTACCGCCGGCAGATATCTCGTGCTCCGCTGAATCCGATGCAGACTTGTTGGTCGTCATGAATGTCCAATGGAACCCGTCTTTCCCTTCGATGTCGACGACCGTTCCTTCATCCGTCGACGCGAGCACATGGACCGACGCGACCGTCGGGCGTGCTCCGATGGAGAATTCCTTCGTTCCGTCGAACAAGCCGTGCGGCTCAAGCACGGTTGCGAAAACGGTTGAAGCGCCCTTTCGCCGGAATATGACGCCCGGCTCATGCCGCAGGTTGAAATTCGGGTCACCCGCTCCAATCCGCGTGAAGAGTACCTTCGTGCCACTGTCTGCCGCTGCAATCAACGAGTAATAGCGGTTTCCGTTCAACCACGATACGCGCACGGGACCGGAGGCGTTGCCTTCGGCTTCGAGCCACAGGTGTTCGTACCCGTTCCTGCTGCCGAGCGACTGTTGTTGTTCTGAATGTGATGTCGTCGGAATGTTCGCGTCGAGCAGATGACCGAGATAATAATAGGGCAGGTCGTACTGGTGTTCACGGGAAGAGACAACCCGAATGACGTCGATGATAAGAGGATGGGCGAATCGGCTGTCGGGAACGAGCGCGACCGTCCGTTGCATTGCAACACCCGGAGATGCTTCCTTCACCGATGCGCTCATTACCTGCAATGACGGATCTGCCGTGGAAAAGTAATGTTTGTCCGCATGATGTCGTTCAGAGACCGATTCTTTTCCTTCATACTGCGACTGTTCGTCGACCGTCACCGTGTTGTGTGCGATCGTTTGGCGCGTCCAGGTTTTTGTTTCGGGCAAATATCGCCCGCCGTATTTCGGCTCCACATTGATGAAGCGGGCCGCTCCGTAGTCCTGCAGGATCTCGGTCCCTTGATCATAGTACAGCAGCGAAAGTTTGTCGTAGTGCCCGTGCGACAAACCATGGCCGGTGTATTTCATCAAGACGAGCGACTGATCGATCACCGGTCCATACCGCAGAACTCCAACGCCTCCCTCGTTCCCGTCCCCGCCGTCCGAATATTCAACACTGGCGTACTGGAAGGCCGGAATGGAGGACGAACTCCGAAGCGCCTTGGCGACAGACAGACCGGCTCCGTTCAACAATACTTCGCCGTGTTTCTGCGCCACCCACAGCAGACCGGGATCCGCACCGTACCGATCATACACTATGTTGGTCGCGATGATGAGTTCGGGGGAGAGGAAGGATTTTTCCTTCAGCGCATCGTTGATGGGTATGAATGCTCCGTTTGTGTAGGACAACTGCAGGCCGGAATAGAGCGCCTTCCGCAGGATCTGGTCGTGAAACTCGAAGATCTTCAGCGATGGTTCGTTGTTTTCAATGACCTGCGCCAGCACCATGAACGGCATGATGGCGTAGCGGACGTAATACGGTCCTTCCGTGTAAAAACCGTCGGGCGAAAATAGCAACTCCATCTGACGGAGAAACCCGGCTTTCTTGTCTTTTTTCGACCCGTACAGCGCTTTGTCGACGAGATCCCGGTCGTTCAGGGTATAGCCGGCCATCGCCACGGCTGCGTCGATCCATGTGCCGTGATTATGGATCCGGTCGAATTCCGATGTGTGCTCGCGGATGAAGTACTCTGCCAATGGCCTGAAGAGCTTCCCTTCGATAGCGGACCTGTCCGACGCCGGAAGCCAATCATATATGCAGTCGTACGCCTGCGTCGCATGGACCATCCATACGGTCTCGTTCAGCGACTGCCAGAACAGCCGGCCGTATGATTCGCTCGCGGCCATCGGATGTTTCGGCAGGGTCGGCCAGAGGTCCACGTATTTCATCAGCATGTCCCGTATGAATTGCGCATACCGGACCTCCCCCGTCACCGCATACAGAATGCCGGCAAGATGCATCTCCGTGTAGTTTTCCTTGTGCCGCTGATGCGTCACGCCTCCGGCATCGACCGGACGCGGAACATCCATCGGACGCGCAAGCGCCGCTTCGACAACGCGCTTCGCCCGCTGGAACGTCGTGTCGAATACGGGCACCTTGCCCAACGCAGCTTTCATCT
>MHAK01000009.1:0-11970 GCA_001802945.1 Ignavibacteria bacterium RIFCSPLOWO2_12_FULL_56_21
CGGGTTCGACTTTGACACGCCGCTCAACAAGATCACCGCCGCCGCGAAAGAGGCGCTCCTCAACGGCACGGGGAAGGAAAAGCTGGACGTGGAGTATGCGCAGGCTTCGGGCCGGAGCGTGACGTACAAACACCGGTTCGAAGGTTTGATGTCGATGCTCAAGCGATATTACAACGAAACAACGTCGAATCAGATCCGGGACTGGGTCGAATCGTTCATGACGACGAGCGTATGCAAAGAATGCGGCGGCGGACGATTGCGCAAGGAAAGTCTCGCCGTCCGGCTTGTAGATGCCGCGACCGGAGAACGATGGAACATCCACGACGTGGTCCGGAAATCGATCTTCGATGCGCGCGATCTGTTCGGCCACATAACGCTGACGCCGCGGCAGACGGAAATCGCCCGGCAAGTGCTCAAAGAGATCGTCCAGAGGCTCGATTTCCTTTTGAATGTCGGGTTGGAATACCTGTCGCTCGAACGCTCGGCCCGAAGCCTCTCCGGCGGCGAAGGTCAGCGCATTCGACTGGCAACGCAGATCGGCACGCAGCTTGTCGGCGTGCTCTACATTCTGGACGAGCCGAGCATCGGCCTGCATCAACGGGACAATATCAAGCTCATCAAGTCGCTCAAATCGCTGCGAGACCTTGGCAACACGGTGATCGTCGTCGAGCATGACAAGGAGATGATCGAGAGCGCGGACTACGTCGTCGACCTTGGCCCGGGAGCAGGAGAGCATGGCGGACACGTTGTGACGTCGGGAACTGTGGAGGACCTGCTGGAAAACTCGGGGAAGATGAAGCGGGTCAACAGAGTAACGAATGCCGGAGGGAACGGATTTCCGGACTCCCTTACTGCGGAGTACTTACGGGGCTCCAGGTCGATTCCCATTCCGGACGACCGGCGCACGGGCTCTGGAAAATACCTGACCCTAAAAGGGGCTCAGGGCAATAACCTGCAGAAAGTGGACTTGAAACTGCCGCTGGGCACGCTTGTGTGCATTACCGGCGTCAGCGGCTCGGGGAAATCGACGCTCATCAACGAAACGCTGTATCCGATCCTCTCCCGCGAACTTTATGAATCTCGCGTTGTGCCGCTCCCGTTCGCATCGATCGACGGCCTCAAGCACATCGACAAAGTGATCGATATCGATCAAACGCCGATCGGACGAACGCCCCGGTCCAATCCGGCGACGTACACCGGCGTATTCACGCTCATTCGGGACCTCTTTACGCAGCTTCCCGAGTCGGCTATCCGCGGTTACAAGGCGGGACGGTTCTCGTTCAACGTGAAGGGTGGACGGTGTGAGAATTGCGAAGGGGACGGCGTGAAGAAGATTGAAATGAATTTTCTGCCCGACGTGTACGTGCTGTGCGATGTGTGCAACGGCAAGCGTTATAACCGGGAAACGCTCGAAGTCCGCTTCAAAGGAAAGTCGATCGCCGACGTTCTCGATATGACCGTGGAAGAGTCCTCGGCATTGTTCCAGGACCTCCCGCGCATCCACAGGCACGTAAAAACATTGCTCGACGTGGGACTGGGCTACATACGGCTTGGACAGCAGGCGACGACGTTGTCAGGGGGGGAGGCGCAACGGGTGAAACTCGCGACGGAACTGACAAAAGTTGGGACGGGGAAAACGCTCTACATCCTCGATGAGCCGACGACGGGCCTCCACTTCGAAGACATCCGGATGCTCTTGGACGTCCTCAACAAGCTTGTCGACAAGGGGAACACGGTCATCGTCATCGAGCACAATCTCGACGTCATCAAGACGTCCGACTGGATCGTCGATCTCGGACCCGAAGGAGGGGACAAAGGGGGACAGATCGTCGCGGTGGGGACTCCGGAAGACGTGGCACTCAACGCGAGATCGTATACTGGGGCGTTTCTCAATGCAACTTTGGGGGAGAGGCCGGGAGAAGAGGAAAAAGGAGTAAGAATAAAGAACAAAGGAGGGCGTGTGAAGAAGCATTAGCCGCAGAAGAACGCGAGAGTTTTTGACCAATAAATCCTTAACCATCATTGCCTTCCCTTCACTCTTCGTGTTCTTCGTGGAGACTCTTTAATCTTTCATCTTAGCTCTTCTCCGACCTTGCTGTCTGGGGCCTCGATATCCACTCGCTCTGATTCACAATCCACCTCCACAACTTCTCTTTCCCATTCGTAATGCCAATTCGCCGGGACCTGATCTTCCGGGGTGAAGGTCTGCCATCGTCAGCGATAAAGATATCCGGTCCTTCCAAAGTTACACCGTTTTCCTTCCTCCCAATGTCAAACGCCTGACAGAGCCGGGCTGGTCCGCTTGCGAGCTGCAGCAATTCTTTCTGTGAGCGAACAGCCCGACGTCCATACCGCCGAATCGCCATTTCCTCGATTCCCAGCAAGGGTTCAACGGCTCTCAGCAACACCGCCTCAGCCCGCCCTTCCGGACCGGTGACAACATTCGTGCAGAAATGCATTCCATACGTGAAATACACATACAAAAGTCCCCCCGCGCGGAACATCACTTCGTTCCGCTGAGTCCTTCCTTTGTAGGAATGTGAGGCTGGATCGTCCTGCCGATACGCTTCGACCTCAACAATGCGTCCGATAAGGATCTTCCGGCCGATGCGGCGAACAAGAAGTTTTCCAAGAAGCGAGGGGGCAACCTGCAAAACGGGGCGGAGGTAGAAGGATGGAGGAAGTGGCCGGAGGCGAGAGATCATTCCGATGTCGATTCACATCTCACAATTTACTTCTCACGTCTTCCCGCTTTTCGACATCCCAAAGTCCTTCAGAATCTTCTGAACCTGCTCTTCCGTGATCCCCGTGCCATACGTAGTTGTGGCCGGAGCAGGGACGGTTGGAGCCGGTGACTGCGCCGGAGCGCTCGTAGAAGGTGAAGCAGCGACAGGGGCGTTCCCCGCCTTGAGTCGGATGCGTTCGTCGATCTCATCGAGCCACGATTTGCCCGTTGGTGCGATGGCGCGAGCGTGTGTTGATGGAACTCCTTTGGCTTGCGTGTGGACGTTCTTGCCAAGGAACTGCTCAGGCGGATTGATCGGCCGCGTCTCGAACGCAAGTCGTTTGATGTTGATGAGGTGCTTTGCGGAGACGTTTTCGGAAACGATAGAGCCGCCAAACGTTCCCGGTCCAAGAGTCATCGAGGGGAGGAGCTCATTCGTGTACCCGACTGCCCCAAGCGCCGCCTGCGTATTCACCAGGATGCGGAACGCCGGCTTTTCGAGTCCGAACTTCAGGATCACCTCGGAGTCGGACGAATGGATCACCATCGAATGTCCAATGCCCCCGAATTCGAGCATCTGGATGCATCGTTCGCAACCCTCGCGCCAGCCGTTGACCGTGACCATCGAGAGGACTGGCGAGAGTTTTTCGCGGGAAAGCGGGTATTCTTTTCCGATGTTGGGTACTTCGGCGATCAGGCACGAAGTATCAGAAGGAACCTCGAATCCGGCCTTTTGGGCGATGAATTGCGGCGGCTTTCCGACGACGTCGGGATTGATTGCGCCTCGTGGATCGAACATTGTCGCACTCAACCGCTCGGTCTCGTGCGGCGAAAGGAAATACGCTTTTCGCTTCTTGAATTCCGCGATCGCTTGCTCTTTGATCGGAGCATCGACGATGACTCCCGATTCCGCTGAACACAACACGCCCCAATCGAACACCTTCCCGGAGACGATATCGGCGACCGCTTTCGGCACGTTCGCCGTTCGTTCAATGAACGACGGCACGTTGCCCGATCCGACGCCGTAGGCAGGCTTGCCGGCGCTGTATGCCGCCCGGACCATCGGGTTTGAGCCGGTCGCCAGGATGACCGCGGTCTTCTTGTGCCGCATCAGCTCGTTCGTCCCCTCGACCGTCGGGATGGACATGCAGTTGACAAGCCCCGGCGGGGCCCCCGCGGCTTCTGCAGCCTGTGCCACCACGTGCGCCGCTTCGCAAGTACACTTGGCGGCACGGGGATGCGGGCTGGCGACAAAACCGTTCCTCCCCTTCACAGAAATGATCGCCTTGAACATCACTGTCGAGGTCGGGTTGGTGGAGGGAATCAACGCGGCCACGACTCCCATCGGTTCGGCAATCTCGATGATGCGCTTCTCTTTGTCTTCGTTGATAACGCCGACCGTCTTCAGGTCTTTGATCGACTCCCACACCCGTTTCGTGGCGAATTCGTTCTTCTTCCGTTTATCTTCCGGTTTACCGAATCCCGTTTCTTCGTGGGCAAGCCGTCCAAGCCGCTCGGCGGCCGAGAAGCCCGCGTCGACCATTGCCTTGACGACAGCGTCCACCTGATCCTGCGTGAACAAGCGGAATGCCTTCTGTGCCTCTTTTGCCCGCTCCACGAGGTCACGGGCTTCTTGAAGCGATTGGAGGTCTTTGTCGGGAGGCATAGGACTAGGTTGAGAATCGATAGCAGAATTTCAAGATATCAGGATTGCATTCGTGTTTCTTCGTGCTCAACGCCCTGCAAGGACAATCGTGTCCATTCGTCGAATCCTTTTTGTTTTCCTGCGGCCCACGAATATACACGAATACGCATCGACATTCAACGCACTCGAAAAAAGCCGTATCTTGTCCCCATGCAACGGCTCACCGCGTATCAACTTCGCTCGCTGGGCGTCGGGGTTCTGATCGAAGACGGCCACATCCTCGCGCTCAACAAGCCCTCGGGGCTTCTCGTACTGCCCGACAGATACGACGAAGCCAAAGCGAACCTGATCGGACTTCTGACGTCGGCCGAGCCGGAGATGTATGTCGTCCATCGGCTGGATCGGGAAACGAGCGGAGTGATCGTACTCGCGAAAACGAAGGACGCGCATGCATCGCTGAACGCCCAATTTGAAGCGCGGTCAACGTCCAAGGTCTACCATGCGGTCTGCAAGGGCGAAGCGGAGGCGGACGAAGGAATCATCGATATGCCATTGTCCGAACATTCCCACGTGCGGGGGAAAATGCGTCCCGACATGAAGAACGGTAAGGATTCGATTACGTCGTATCGTGTTCTTGAACGGTTTGACGGATTTGTCTCGGTGGAGGCAAGGCCGAAGACGGGCCGAACGCACCAGATCCGTGTCCATTTGGCTCAGTCGGGCATGCCGATCGTGGGGGACGGCATGTACGGCGATGGAGTCCCATTCAAGCTTTCGGCCATCAAACGCGGATACAAGGAGGGGGAAGAGCCGGAGAAACCACTGCTGGAACGAACCGCACTGCACGCGTACTTGCTCACGTTTCGGCATCCTGCAAGTGGTGAAGAAATGACGTTGGAAGCGCCGCTGCCCAAAGACATGCGATCGGTGATGCAGGCGCTCAGGAAGTACGCAAAGAGTCGACCTGCGAAGGATATGTAGTAAGGCACGCTCGGCGCCATCCGCTTTGCCAACGCAAATCCAGTAACCGATTCGAACTACCTCGCCTTTTTCCCAGTTACCCAGTCCATCACTTCACTCAATGCCCTGTTGCAGGCCGCGCAAAACGGCACTTCATTTCTCGTAAACATGATGCAATCGACCTGCGGCCGATAAAACGCCTTGGCGTCATAGTTCGCTCCCTGAAACGCCCCGATGGCGCTTGCAAAGGGAGCTGCACCGAACAACTTCATTTCATGCTCCTGCTCCTCGCGAAACAAGGCTGACATGACCGATTCGGGCCTTCGCTCCGCCCGGATCTGGCGCCGGCGTTCCTGAATTCCCCGTGAAAAAGTCTCGAACTCTTCCTTCGGCCACGGTGTCGGGAGCGGCGTCGTTGCCCCGATGAGATCCTTCCATTTGATCATGCCCCTCTCGGTTGTCGCCGTCACGTTGGGCTCCCACGGCTCGACGATCTCCGACGGAGGCTGATACGCGACCGGCGAAGTGTAGTACTCGTCGGCAAGTCCCGCCATATGATGTCCAAATTCGTGGACGAAAATGTAGTTCGCCCAATCGTTGCCCGCGGCGACAGTCGAGAATAGATTATAGATGCCGCCTCCGCCGTAGGTCTCGTTGTTGACGAGAATCTCCACGAACTCATACGGCGCCCAGCAGGCGATCTCGCGCATCGCCCGGTTCTCCATGGTCAGCACATATCGTTCGGACCCGAAGACGTCGTACGTGGCGCCGATTGGCGTTGTCCGATACACGCCGGTGGAGGGACGCGAGACCCCGGATTCAGCGGAGGGGGGACATAGTGCCCAAACATTGATATCTTTTCGCCGGCTCTTGAACGGCTCAGTCCGAAAAAGCGTTTCCGTCAATCGCCGGGCATCCTTGACGAACTTCCCTCGTTCTTTTGCCGTGTATCCGTCCCCCAACAGAAGAATGTCGACTTTCTCCGAAGGATCACCGTTGCGCTCGATTTCGACGACCGCCTGTTTCGGTGGCGAGGCACGGTCGATGAATATGCTTTTCGGATCGACGACGGTACGCCAGACCTGATGGAATATTCCTTTGGGATCCCGTTTGTTGATGACGACTTCAACCGGACCGGCCGGGGCGGGAAATCGGAGCGATTCATGGAACGTCCGATTGAAGTCGCCCGCTTCTAAGGTCGACGTCCATTCGCCAAAAATCGAACTGTAGCCGCGGGAGAAAAGGAGCAGGTGATTCGACGTGTCACGGATCTCGAACCGGTAAACCCCGGTTTCGCGCGGCTCGATATTCCCGGAGGGATGCCCAGGCCATGCCAGCGGCTCTACGACGACGCGGTCGAGGCTAAACGCTTCGAGTCCCGGTCCGCCGGTGTGGAAGTAGTCGAGGCGCCACGTCTTATGGGCGTCTTGGGCTGCCATCTGCATCGACAGCCATGCTAAGACCAGAAAAAGGGCTGGGAAGCAAAGCGCACTCCTGCTGAGCTTAGACTGCATCATGATGCGTTTCCTCACGTGTTTGAATGTCGTTGCATTGCAGGCCCGGACTCGTCAAGGTTAAACCGACGGGTTATGGGGGATTATGTGGTCGTATACTTGACCGTTGTCTTGTGCGACCAAGAGCCGGTGTCGAATCCAAGCCGGTTCATTGCAGACAAGACCCGATCGTTCAGCTCGTCGCAACAGCTTCCGAATCCGGCCATCACTGCCTCGTCCCGTTCTGCATTCAACGTTACTAACGGGCCGCGCTTATGTCTCGTGCAGGTGAACGATCCAATCTCGCGATCCAGGCGGGATCTCATCTTTTCGAACGACGTTTTGAGCGGAGAATCAGCAAGCTGTGTCGGGTCAATGTTCCGGTTGCCGATCTTGCAGATAAATTGAGCCATAGTAACCTCCAAAGCATGCTGTCACAACGAAGCAACGTTACGGCTGAAAGTTAGAGCAATGCGGGCCTAGCTGCAAGCGCAGAGGGTGTCTGGCAGCCGACTATTGCCGGGGCCTCGTGGATCAGCTCGTCATTCTCGAGGGCCGCTACCATGAAAAGGGCAAAGTCCACGCGGCGCGTGATATCGCTTTTCAGGATTGGGTCGCCCACGTGCCGACTCCAGACGGGCAGGCCCTGGCTCTCGCCCTCTTCGAGGCTGCTTCCGCGCACGACGGTCCACCGGGCGTTACTCGCAAATATCCGCCGGCAGGCTTCCACTTGATCGTTGATGTCCACGGCGCGAAGAAGTCGGCCAAGCCAGGCAAACGCGCTGACGAACCACGTGAAGGTCCGCGAGTAAACGTCCTTGCCGTCGCGGGTAATGTGCCACCCGCACGAGAACACGAGCCGTGCGCCTGGATCTGCATAGTCGAGCACAGCCTGAACTGTTCCCGATGAGTACTGGTGGACCCCCCATGGGACCAACACCGTGAGTACCCCATCGCAACCCGCGACCGCCTTCTTGATAACCGCTCGGTCGTTCGTCCTCCCCGGAATGATTGTAATGCGCCCCTTGAACGCGTCGAGCTTCCCGACGCTCTGCTCACGGCACACGCCAACCACTTCATAGCCCCGATCGAGCGCGTGTTGCACCATGTACTGACCGAGCTTACCCGATGCGCCGATGATACAGACCTTCATTGCTCTCGCAGGTGTGGTCATATCCACCTCTCGTTATTACGTGCCGTTCTCACTTGCGGGCAAGTCATACCGGCTTCCTCATGCTGCAATAGGTGGACTTGTGTTGTCACACATTGCTGCAAAGTACACTTCTCTTCACCTTTGCGCATCAGGATGTAGATAAGACTTCGGGTTGGTTGTGGTCCGTGAATCCCTCTCTGCGTGAAGAATAGCCCGCCGAGCGAACATTCTCATTTTCAGTACTCCCAAAATCACTGCCTAAACTCTGCACCGCGTCGGCTTCTAAGACTAGCCAATTCTCTGCTCTTGCGCGTCGGAAACCCACCCCACGTTGCTCCATCAGCGTGTGCGACTGGTTAGGTTGCACCCATGTGGCGGTGGCCATGAGCCCTGGAAGTACATAGGCATGGCCCTCGGGAGAAAAAGGGGGAGAGCTATCACGGTGACCATCGCGGATCCAATGACTGCTGGGTAGTGAGGCGGATTGGAGCGGCTGAGTCGGGCGAGAGTACGTAAATGGCATCATAGCCATTGCGAGCGGAGATGCAGGCGAGTCGCATTCCGTCAGGGGACCACGTGAACGACCCATCGTACTCCGGAGTAGCCGTGAGTCGCGTGCGGCGATGTCCATCCACCTGCACTACCTCAATGTCGTAGTTCTCTCCACGCACCGACCGGAAGGCGATGCGAGTTCCATCGGGCGACCAGAGGGGGAGGTCATCCTCTGCCGGATCGGACGTGAGCCGAGTGAGATGTTCGCCGTCGGCATCCATGAGATAGATCTCGCGATTGCCATCTCGCGACGATGTAAATGCGATCCGCTTGCTGTCCGGTGACCAGGCCGGACTACCATCAGGAGCCGGATGGTTCGAAAGCCGGGTCGGATGACCGCCATCCGCCTGCATCAGATAGATCTCACGATTGCCGTCGCGCGACGAGACAAATGCGATTTTAGTGCCATCTGGTGACCAGCGGGGGCTGTAGTCCTCGGCGGGGTTGTGAGTGAGTCGAGCGAGGCGGGTGCCGTCTGCGCGGATGCTGTAAATTTCTCGATTTGCATCGCGGTCTGATTCGAAGACAATCTGCGCGCCATCAGGGGACCAACTGCGAGGTCCCTTGGCCACGATGCCCGTGGTGAGGAGCATAAGGCGGCTGCCGTCGGATTCCATCACCCAGAGTTCCCACTGTCCGGCACGCTCGGATCCGAAAACAATCTGCCGGCCATTTGGCGACCAGACCGGAAACCGATCTTGGCTGGGGCTGGTCGTTAACCGCGTCTGTTGGCGCCCATCGGCGTCCATCACGTAGATCTCCCAATTTCCATCACGTTTTGAGGAAAACGCGATCTTCGGCTGAGCTCGTTGCACCGTCGGGGCGGGTTGGCGATCGTCGGATTCGGGCGATGTGGAGCGCGCGGGCTGAGAGCCTGTGGCGAGCACACACAAAACGGGAAAGGAGAGTATCGATATCGGTTTCATAGTGCTGATTCTCGAACGGGTTGGACAGGAGGCTTCCCGGTTGGATGCCGTTCGCAGCCCTGGGGTTGATACGCCAAAAGCTGCCCTTGTTCGGGGGTTCCTCAGCCATTCAAGGGGGGGCCACCTAACGGCCGGAGCCCCGCCTGCCACAAGAGAACTCATGTGGCGGAGGGTAAGTTTATCCGCCATGCTTCATCGCGTGGCGGGCCTGCCCCGACATGCATCTGGTCGGGGAGCGACGGGTTAGGCCGCTGGCGATACATAGCTTTGTGCGGCTTACGGCGGTTTGGGGATTTCTTCAGTCAAAACGTGACCATTCGATCAGCCCACTCGACCATCTCAACGCAATCATTCATGTTGGAAATGGGACATATTTCGGAACTGCCTTGCTTGCGGGCCTGAATGCACGTGCCGCATGCCAAGACTGTGCCATTGTGCTGAACAAACGATTCGAGTTGCTGCCGGGCGTTGTACTTTTCATGCGTGATAGATTCGATCTCGACTCCAGCACTCATGAGAAAGATTTTCACTTCATGTCCACGGACGAGACTGGTGTTTGCGAACCGTAGAGCATTCCATGCTTGTTCGGGGTTGTTGGTCTGAATGATGATACCGAGTTTCATGTGGTAGTGTAAGATTAATGGTCGTGTTCAGAGAACCGCCGCAAGCTACGCTATGATTGAATCGCCGCGGCGTAACGACGGGTTAGGCGGGCAGGCGGCGTGAAGTTAACACTTGCACATATGCCGTTGTTGAAATCACCGATTATCATTAAGGAGCACAGTATGATTCCCAAAAACCGCCGTCCGACCCATCCTGGAGAGATCCTCCTGGAGCTTTATCTAAAGCCGATGGGCATGAGCCAGTTGGAGCTGGCGCGCCGCATGGGTGTCCCCATTCAGCGGGTCAATACACTCATCAACGGGAAGCGGGATATGAGTCCTGAGACTGCAATTCTGCTTTCCCGGGTACTGAAGACGACTTCTCAGTATTGGATGAACCTCCAAATGAACTGCGATTTGTACGACGCACAAAAACGTCTCGACCACGCCGCCTAACTGCCTGCCTACCATCTTTTTGGCGGGAGCGATGGGTTAGGCGGCGGGCGGATTTTTGGGCCCAAAAGCAGCCGCAAGAAGCGCTAATGCTGCAATACAGACAATTGCTGTTGCAACAATGAAAGGGATAGCGCCAAAATATCGAGTACCCATCAGCATAAAGAGTACAACAGGCAGTGCCGCTATCGTTACGGCCAAAACTCGGGTGATAATCACTGCCCACTTTTCGCCAGCTACAGCTGACGGTGCTGCATAGAAAGTCATAAATCCCAACGGGAGTAAAAGTATTCCCACAGCGACGTGATTAAGAAGCATCGGTGGAGTAAGCCGAACGGCAACTGCCTCGGTTACATTGTCAGCGATTAACTGTGAAATGAAGGGCGTAACTGCGAGATGCAATATGCCAAGAGCCATGAGCATGCACCCCCCAAATCTCAAGATAGATTTTCTTATTCTAGGATCCATTCCTTTTGACAATTAGTTTCTGAAAGACGGTTTCCGCCGCCTAACGGTCGGACTGCGGCGGGACCTGGTTGTTAGTTGCACTACAATCGGTTGAGATTTCATTTTGCTCGGACGCTTGTACCACTTACAGTTCCGTCCGTTTGTTTACCCGCCTTGCTTCACCTTTTGGCGGGCCTGCCCGCCATCTTTTTGGCGGGAGCGACGGGTTAGGCCGCGCCGGGTGTTGCTTTTCAGTAATACTGTTGTTATAATTAGCTCTCAAGGAGGTCCACATGCTCAAGACTGCCGTTCGACGCGTCGGCAACAGCCTCGGGATTACGCTCCCCAAGACCGTGGTCGACAACTATCATCTCACTGAAGGTGATGAACTCCATCTTCTCGAAACCGAGGATGGTATCATGCTCAGCCCCTTCAACCCGAAATTCTCTGAGTGGGCTGAAGCCTATGGCAAGGTCAATCGCAAATATCGGAACACCCTGAAGGCCTTGGCCAAGTAATGTCGACCAAATTTGTGCCGGAGGAAATCGTACCGATTCTCCACCGGGATCTGCTGCAACGCTATGGCGGAAAGCCGGGGATTCGTGATGCCGGCTTGTTGTCATCTGCGCTTTCCCAACCTCGGATGACGTACGGCGGGAAGTTTGTTCACCGCACGGTGTTCGAAAAAGCCTCTGCTTACGGATTTCATCTCTGCTCTAACCATCCATTCATCGACGGCAACAAACGGGTAGCCTTCGTCGTCATGGTCCTTTTCCTGTCGCAGAACGGTTACGAGTTGACTGCGAATGAAGAAGAGGCTTTCGAGATAATGATGGCTGTTGCCGACGGCAAAGTCAAAAAACCCGCGCTCGCCTCCTGGTTGAAAGCCCACTCTACTCGGTAGACCTCCACGCGGCGCGGCCTAACGGCCGGAGCTAAATCCCGTTCCGCCCGAACTTGCGAAGCAAGTTCGTTGGCGGAACGAGGATCCCGTACAGCGGGACTGCGGCGTGA
>MHAK01000009.1:11984-13009 GCA_001802945.1 Ignavibacteria bacterium RIFCSPLOWO2_12_FULL_56_21
ACTTTACTGTTAGTACTACACGAACCACAGATTTTCTCCCGCAATGTAGTTTGTACCGCTGATTGTTCCGTCAGTCCGTCTCGACTGCCACCGGCAGTCGAGACGAGATCTCGTCCCCAACTTCGTTGGGGACGGATTTGCTTGCCCCGACACGCTTCTAGTCGGGGAGCGACGGGTTATACAGTTGCACCAACCACCCGGCGTTTTGCTGCGAGTAACTTGGACCTCAAGCCGGCCGTGCGTGGCGGATGTTGGCAAGTCAAGTGCTGATTCGGTACATTTGTCGTGGAGATTCTGGTCGACTGTGCGAAATGACACCGCTTCCCAATCAAATATCGAAAGTTGAGCCACTGTGCGCTAAGTACGGCGTCCGGTCGTTGGCTGTGTTTGGCTCGTTTGCCCGTGGAGAAGCCAGAGGAGATAGCGACCTAGATATGCTTGTCGCCTTCTCAAACCGGGTGAGTTTGCTCACGCTGGTTGCGCTGGAACGGGAACTGTCCACTTTGTTGGGACGAACCGTCGATCTTCAAACAGAAGAGGCACTGAGCCCCTATCTTCGAGATCGAATCCTTCGAGAACGTCAGATTGTCTATGCCTCGTGACGATCGAGTTTACCTTGAACACGTCCGGGACGCGATGAACCGCATCGAACTGTATAGCAAAGATCTCACTGAGGCCGATTTTAAGCGCAATACGCTCATTCAAGATGGTGTGATTCGGCAGCTCGAGATCATTGGGGAGGCGGTCAAACGTCTTTCTGCACCATTCAGAACAGCTCATCCGAATATTCCTTGGCAAGACATTGCCCGGATGCGAGACAAATTGATTCATGACTATTTCGGTGTCGATGTCGCAACCGTTTGGCTAACAGTTCAGCAGGATATCCCGCCTTTGAAGTCCGAAGTCCTCTCCTCGCTGTCTCAGTAGTTCACAATTCTCGAGGCACAAACAGCAGTGAACACTTGACCGCCACGCACGGCCGGCCTCGCAGCAAAACGCCCATAAACAAAGGGTGCAACTGTATA
>MHAK01000010.1 GCA_001802945.1 Ignavibacteria bacterium RIFCSPLOWO2_12_FULL_56_21
GCACGATCTCACTTGTCGATGTTTTTTCGCGCTGGACATCCGGCCGTGTTGCCACAACGACCACTTCCTCGCCGATGTCCACCGTCTGTTCCTGCAAGGAGAAGTCAAGCGTCGTCGTCCGATTAATGTTCACCACAACACCGCTCTGCGTAACCTTCTGATATCCAAGGAAGCTCGCGCTGATCTCGTACTCGCCCGGCAGGATGTTCAAAATGAAATAGTTCCCGTCGATGTCGGTCGATGCGCCCAGTTGTGTGCCCTTGACAACCACGACTGCTCCAATCAGCGGCTCACCGGTCGATCGAATGTGCACCTTCCCGGCGATCTTTCCGGTCTCCTGGGACAACACCGCAGCCGAAAGAGCGAATACGAGGCAGAGTGCTGCTGTGATCCGGATGAGGCTTCTTTGACGTGTTTGCATCATGTCACCACCTCACTTGTATCGGTTCATGTGAACTGAACGAAATCGTGTACGTCCTGTCTTCAAAAGAAATTTCTGCCGCTTCCGCGCCGGACTTCCGCACGGAGAACTCAGCCGGTTTCGCCGATGAAGAGGGGATCAGCACGGAAACGAATTCGTGCTGCTTCGCCGGTGCGGCGTGAAACACGATCGACTCCGTCTCGTTCCCGCCCCCTGCGATCGCGGTCAACGATTCGCGGGAAACCTGAATGATGTCCAATCGAGCCGGACCTTGCACCGACCGCACATGTCCGGGCTCCACAGTCTCAAATTTTCCCTGCCAGAACTGTTGCGCCGAATGCGCGCCGTTGCCGGCCGTGAATCTATCGCGAACGACCCAGAAGGCCGGTTTGACAAAGAGGATCTCCCGTGTGTATGCGACGCCCACAGTATCGAAACCGTTATGCGAGGCCATGAATCGATCGGTGCTGTCACCCGTCGTCCATTGGAGAACAGTCGGCGTCGGGAGCCAGGCCCATTTGCCGAACCCTGTTTGTGCGGCGTTGCCGATCCAGCCGCGTCCCTGCAGTATACTGTCGGCGAGGGCCACGTTCTTGACGAACGAATTTTTCATGAACGGGTACGATGGAGAGCTGTATCTTACCCGATAGTTCGGAAGAATCATGGCACCGTTCGCAAACGCGATGAGACCGAGCACGCCACCGTGTGTATGGTCCGGTTTGAATTGGGCGAGTCCGCCGTCGACGATCATGTACGGATTGTTCGCGCTCCAGCCCCCGCGCATGACGTAATATCCGCTTGAGACTAGTGCCGTGGATGTGAATGTCGGCGCAGTCGAGGCGAGCGATGCATACACGGTTTGGGCATCTTCAGGCAGGAACCAGGAAAACCCAGCGTGAAGCGTGCGGGAACCGAAGTACTTTAGCTGCGGGTCTCGGTAGAGATACGCACCGAGCGCGAGGAATGGACCTTCCGGAGGATCGACCAGTTCTGCCGAATTCGCCGTTTCCGAAACGCCGAGTGACTTGCGCGCTTCGTCGATGTTCCGGCTACCGATGTATGTGTCCTGCGCGTCCTGCAACGGCGGCATCGCCCCGTTGGGCATGAGCACTGCCAGGATGGCGTGGAACATCCTGCGAAAGCGTTCGCGCGCCCACGCGGGTATCACAATGCCGTTGACCTCCGCAATGCGGAATGCGCGGAAGTAATTGAAGATGTCGAGCTTGAAGTAATGGGAGGCGCGCTCGAATTGGAACCCGTCATCCTTGACCTCTTTGTCAAGGTGTTCCAAGACAAGCTTGAACACATGACCGTTCCACTGGCGCATGACGGGGAATTCCGGATACATCAGCGTCATTTCATACAGGGCGCAGAGTCCGACAAGCTGATGGTTCCCCCAGTTGAATTTCTTGCAGTTGTCGACGATCCGGGCTCCATGCAGCAGAAAGCTCTTTATAATAAACACCTGATCGTCATCCGTCAGCACCTCGGACCCGAGCAGAAGCTGGTGGAACATCATCCAGTTTCGAACCCGGTGGCCACCGTAAAACCGCTCAAAGACGTCATTTCCACCGGTTTCGACCGCCCCGGCTTCGACGTCCCGTATAAAATCGCGCCATTGCCCCATCTGAAAATCGGGGTAGCGCCGGTCCTTTCCCTTGATATAATAGAGTGAACCGAAATTCTCCCCGTAGAGTTGCCGTGCGAGGAAGCGGACGGTGTTCGGAGTGTGCGGTGTGCCCTCAAGGTCTTTTCCCGGAACGCGCCAATCGACGTTTGTACCGTACTTCTTCATGAAGTCTTCAACGGTTTCTTCCGCGTACGAGTCGTCATCCGGAAACTGTTGAGCGTAGGTGCGGGCGCGGGAGGGGACGGTTGCGGGGTCGAAGAAGTACCGGGGAGCTGTGCGGGTGCGAATGTGTTGAACAAAGAGGTGAAGCGCGCGGGTGGTGTCGTAGGCGTGAAGGGCGTCGGTGATCGGTTTCATCTGGGGTGAGCTCAATTCCAGCAGGTTGAAGAGTTCACCGGTGGTGATCAACCGGTTACGCGGTACGACGTCCGCAGGAAACAATTTTCGGTCCTGAGCTACGGCTGGCCACGCACAAATTGCAGCCGTTACAAGCGTTGATATGATGAGCCGGGTCTTCATAAAAGAAATACCAAATTTCAATTAGCAAATCACAAATAAAATCCAAATGCTTCCAAACGAAAACTTGATGCTTATTTGGTATTTGTGGATTGTCAATTGGTGCTTGCTTTGTCCGCTGTCACATGTCATACAGGTTTAGCTCAAAGATTTCTTGGCGCCGTTGGAGGTAGAAATCTGTGTCGCCTTGTTCAACGTACGCGATCAGATGTGAAAGAATGCCTACTTGCTTTGTGTTTTCTGCGCCTTGAGCATGCGTCGCGCATGTTCCTCGGCGATCTTGAGGTGTTCGGTCATCGCAGTGCGCGCTCCGTCCGCGTCCTTGTTCAGTATTGCCTCGAGTATCTTCGAGTGCCAGATGACTGCCGATTCTTTGGCATCTTCGACACTCGCATAGACGGACGACTTGATCTGGGGCAGCAGACGGTGGATCGGGTCGAGAATGAGGGGAATGATCGGATTCTCAGATGCTTTCGCAATGTCCAAATGAAATGTCATGTCGAGGGCGGCCAAGTGAGGATAATCCGAGTTGCACTCCTTCAGATCGTTCAGATCCTTTTCCAGCCGCTTGGCGTCCTCATCCGTGTGGTTAATCGCGGCCATCGCAGCAATCGGCGGTTCGATGATCTGTCGCGCGTGAACGATGTCGAGCACATGACTCCGGTCGTACGTCATCTGCAGGTACAGATGCATCGGATTCGTCACGGTGTCCGCAGAGATCTTCCGGACATACATTCCCTTCCCCTTCGTGATAGTGATCAGCCCCCGGGCGCTCAGCATGCGTAATGCCTCGCGTACGGCTGTTCGACTGACGCCGAACTGAGAGCACAGCATGAGTTCCGTCGGCAGTTTCGAACCCGGCTGATATTTTCTCTGGCGTATCGCTTCTTCGATCTGCTCTTCTACAAGCTTGCTGAGTTGCGACGGCTTGGCGATGGTCTGGAAGACGGACATTGAAGTTGTAAGATGTATGATGTCAGACAGCAAGAGGTTACCTAGTTGGAAGTCTTGTGTCAAGTTAAAAATTGCCTATTCTGTTCTCAAAATCGGAAAACCGCCGTCAGTTCATGTTTTCCGACGGATTTTCGTGTCTTTGAATTCAGGGTCACTTTCCCTATGTTTCGCCTCCTCAACAAGCTCACGGAGAACCGGTCATGGCTCGTGCGACAGCAGCCGTAGAATTCATCCTCCTTCTCGGGATTGTTGTTCTTGTTGGGGCTTTCGTTGGATCGCCTCAATCCCGCCCCCCGCAAACACCAAGTATATCAGCGACAGTCGCGAGAATTCAGCAAGGATCTCCCCAATGGGACGAATCGCTCGTATTGCCACGACAGAGTGACCGCATCGCGAATTACAGTATAGATGTACGATTGGATCCTGACCGAGCGGTCGTATCCGGGACCGAAGTGCTTGAATGGAAGAACACCACCGGACTTCCGCAGACCACGTTCCCCTTCCACCTCTATCACAATGCCTGGAAGAACAATCGTAGCACGTACGCGAAAGAGAATGGGTGGAACTTTTACCGGGGGGAAATGAGCCCGGATGATTATGGCTACACGAATGTGCGCCGCGTGACGTTGCTTGAACGTACGCGTGAGGTCGACATCACAAGCACCTTCACGTACATCCAGCCCGACGATATTAATGCTGAAGACCAAACGGTCTTTCAGGTTGTGTCGCCGCGTGCGGTGCGTCCCGGTGAAGTGATGCGAATGCGGATCGAATTTGAGACCAAGCAGCCGGCTCCGATATCGCGGACCGGGAAGATCCGGACGTATCACTTCTTCGCGCAGTGGTTCCCCAAGATCGGCGTCTGGTCGAACGGCGCATGGAACTGCCATCAATTCCATGCGAACACAGAATTTTTCGCCGACTACGGCGTGTACGATGTTCGCATTACACTGCCGTCCGATTATCTCATCGGCGCGACCGGAGGGATTCCGAAAGAAGTACAGAGAAACGATCATGGGACGACAACGCATCGCTTCGTTCAAGCCGACGTCCATGATTTCGCCTGGCTCGCATCTCCCGAACTCGTGATCGAAAAGCGCACCTTCTCCCATGCCGTGCCCGAAGCCGGAGAACACCCGGATCGTCATCATGCTCTCCGCGACGTCACAGTAATCCTCGTCCTCCAGCCTCATCATACGCCGCTCGCTGAACGGTATTTCGATGCGACATTTAAAGCGCTGAGATATTACGGCGAATGGTACGGCGAGTATCCGTACGACTGCGTCACGGTTGTCGACCCCGCCAATGGCAGTCGTTCCGGTGGTATGGAGTACCCGACATTGTTTACCGGCGGAGCTTCGCTGTTCGCATCGAAAAGATCTCCAAGCCCTGAGAGCGTGACCGTTCACGAATTTGGCCATCAATTCTGGTACGGACTGATCGGCAACAACGAATTTGAAGAGGCGTGGCTTGACGAAGGCTTCAACACGTATTCGCAGGACCGAGTACTCCTGCGGGGATGGGACGACGGCTCGGCCATCAGCACTTGGCGGGCCACGCGCTCATTCTTCGGCGGGCCGGGAGCCTCGTCGTATGTGGGTATTCCGCACGCGTTCGAAGAGGTCCCGGTCATCCGTATGGCCACGGGCAATCTTGAATTGCGCAGGTGGGGGAACTACGACGTCATGGCACGGCGCGGCTGGGACTACTACCAGACCTACGGAACGAATTCCTACACCAAGCCGGCCATGTCCCTCCATACATTGGAGCGGTATCTCGGCGAGGAAACGATGTATCGCGTCATGCGCACATATCATCACCGTTTCCGGTTCAAACATCCCACGAGCCGGGATTTCATCTCCGTGGTCAACGAGATGAGCGGAAAGGACTTGACCTGGTTCTTCGACAACACATGGTTCTCCTCGGACTTGTTCGACTATAAGGTCGAAGCTATCACCAACACCAGAATGCCCGAGCCCGCAGGCCGATTCGACTGGAACGGCAGAGATTCGCTCTCACCCGTTCCCTCAGAGGGAAAATTCGTGTCGGAGGTGGTCATCAAGCGCGACGGGGGAGCGATTGCTCCAGTCGACGTTCGTGTGATCTTTGAGGATGGAAAGGAATTACGCGAATCCTGGGACGGGAAGTATCGATGGAAGAAGTTCACGTACACGGGTAATGCTTCCGTTCGGTCCGCCGAGGTCGATCCGGACAAAAAGTTGTTGATGGATGTGAATTGGAACAATAACAGCAAAGTGGTGGGTGTCTCCGAACCATCCCTTGCGGCGAGGAAATATGGGGCGAAATTCTTGTTCTGGGTGCAAAGTTATTTTGATTTGGCTTCGTACTGGCAGTGAAGAAAGGTTGGCCACGAAGACACCAGGTCGCGAAGAAAAAATAGGTAGATGGATATTTGCATACTTGAGCGTCACATCGTTCTATCGTCACCCCGAGCGTAGTCGAGGGGTGACGGAAGCCGTTCCAAATGCCTTGAATGCCTCTCGGTAATCAGAATTTACAACATGCTCTATCTTGGACTTTTTTTGCTTCCGCTCTTCCTCCTGGGCGCCCTTGTCTTCTTCATCGTTCGCGCCACTACTCTTCAGCGCCGAGTCACGGACCTCGAATTCCGTCTCGACGTCCTCGAGCGCTCGGTGAGCGGTCTGCAGGTGCAGTTGCCTGAACCGTCGAAGAAGGCTAAACAACCGACAAAGTCATCGCCTGCATCCGTCTCTTCTTCATCCGTCCCCGTCCCTGTCCCCGTTTCTGCTCCAGCCCCCGCCTTTCCCCCTTCTCGTACCCGCGAAGAGTGGGAGGCATTTGTCGGCGGGAAGCTGCTCAACCGCATCGGAGCCTTCGCCCTCATTATCGGTGTCGGATTATTCCTCAAGTACGCTTTCGACAACAATTGGATCTCCGAAGGCGTGCGCGTGGCCATCGGCGGTGTATCGGGAATACTCTGTCTCGCCGGAGCATACCAAACGCATCGCAGGGGATTTGCGGTTTTCTCGCAGGGATTGGTCGGGGCGGGCATTGCCATCCTCTATGTAAGCGTCTACTCGTCGTTCAACTACTACGCGCTCGTGCCGCAGTGGGTCGCGTTCATACTCATGTCCGTCGTTACAGCGCTGTCGCTTTCCCAAGCTGTGTACTACAACGCAATTGCCGTCGGCGTTCTGGGATGGGCGGGAGGTTTTCTTACACCCTGGATGTTGAACACGGGTTCACCTAATGAGATTGGTCTCTTCACGTACATAGCGCTGTTGACAGTCGCACTCCTCGGACTTGTCGTTCGAAAGCCGGAATGGGTCCTGCTCGAGGTTCTCACTCTGGCGGGAGTCTGGATCGTGTATTTTGTCTGGCACGTGGAGGAATATGATGTCGACGCTATGACGTTGACCATGTTTTTTGTCATGGTCTTTTGGGGCGCGTTTGTCGCAACAGATACTGCGTTGCATCGATTCGGCCGGTCGTTCGACGCACCCCGGATTATCGTCTCATTGCTGAATGCGGCGATGGGATGCATTGCAGTCGCTGTTGTTCTTTCTGAGGAATCGGAGGCTGGAGCCGGTTGGACCATGGTCGGCATGGCGGCGGTCTATGTTCTTGCCGTCGTATTCCTCCGTCCGCCCGCCGACGGCAGATACGCAAAGATTCAGTCGACAGTCTCCGCGGCTCTGGCCTTGTTCGGGTGCTCGCTGGTCTACTCGGATTTTTCTCTCGTGATAAGCTGGTCGGTATTGTCCGCTGCGGCGGCATGGTCGGCGACCCGCTGGAAATATGTTCACCTCAATATCGTTTCGCTCGTGGTGCTCTGTTTGGCCGTGTTAGAATTGGTGGGAGTCCGCGGCGGACTCATGACGGCCGATATCGAAGCTTTCTCACCGGTGTTCAATGATCGCACGCTGGGATTTGCCGTCGTCATTATCGCCTCTTTTGCCGCCTGGCGCTCCCTTGTCACCGGTGAGGCTTCGACGCCGATGCGCAGCACGTTTCTCTCGATCGGTGTATCCTGTCTGGCCCTTCTGATCACGGTGGAAGTCAACGACGTTCTGCGTGTTTGGCGGCTGAGTCTGGTAGGGGACGAAATGACGCAACGCTGGTTTCACTCGGTCCTCATCCTCGCGGCAACCTGGGCGATCACGGGAACCGCGTTCGTTTGGACGGGGTTGCGCCTTCGTTTCCGCCCTGTTTGGATCGTCGGAATCGTCGTACTGGGTGTCGGCGTCATCACTGCGATACTTCGCGGCTTTGCCGTGGTCCTTCCCGACATTCATGTACCCTTGCTCAACATGCGAACTGGGATACTTGTCCTGACTGCGCTGTTGTCTGCGTACGTCGGCCGTACATTCGCCTTCCATCAGCACGACCAAGGAGCGTGGAAAGAAGGCTATGCGATCGCATCGATCGGCGCAGCCGTGACAGTCTTTTCACTGCTCACCGGAGAGACGCGCGACGTGTTCGAGCGGAGCATTGTTTTGATCGGCTCGACGGACGACGTCAGCTTGCGACAAGCGACCGTTGACGCCCTGAGAGACCAGCAGCAACTGTCCGTTTCGGGCATATGGCTGGTGTATTCAGTCACGCTCATGGTGTTCGGATTCTTGCGGGCCAGCCGCGGCTTTCGGGTCATGGCCATTGTACTGTTCGGCATAACGATCCTCAAGATCTTCCTGTATGACCTTTCGTTCCTCGAGACGCTGTATCGTATCGTCTCATTCGTCGCTCTCGGCGTCATCCTGCTCGGAGTGTCCTACGCCTATCAGCGCTACAAACATGTCCTGCTCGGAGTCCCCTCCGGCCAGAAAGGAGCCGTCTCGTGATCGCATTCTCCGCGTTCCGCACCGGTCTTGTTCGCGCGTTCCATATGCCGCGCATCGTGCTTTTTGCGTGGTTGGTGAACCTTGCGTTCGGCCTTATCCTCGCGGTTCCGATGCTTCAGAAGCTCGATGGCGCCATCCGGGGGACCGTCATGGAGGAACCACTGCTCGAGAGGATGGACGAGAACTGGGTGCAGACATTCAAGACGGACAACGAAACGAGCGAGATCGTGACGATGCTGGACTATTCGATCCTCGGATACGCTCCGTTCCTCCGTCACAGCGAGGTCGTCATGTCGGGCGGGATCGTGAGACCCCTGGGGATGTTTCTCAAGGGCATGATCACGGATTTTGAACTGCAGTGGACGAGAATGGGTTTTGTTTCATGGCTGGGACTTCTGTATGTGGTCGTCGGCTGCATTCTCAGCGCAGGTTTCATCTCGGCATTTCGCGGAGAGTATCCGCCTACTATCGCCGAATTTCTTTCGTCCGGAATGATCTCCTTCGGACCGTTCTTCCGCTTGGCGGTTGTATCCCTTATTCTCAATTATCTCTTCTTCGTCGGAGTAGTCGACTGGCTCAATCGCGGTATTCCCTCGTGGACGGAGAACTCGCCGTCGGAAACGACTCCGTTCATCTTGTATATGGTTCGCAACGCCTTTGTCTTCCTCGTGCTCGTCTTCTTCACGATCAGCGCCGATTACGCGAAAGTCCGCATTGTTGCGGAGAGTAGGTTGAGCGCCCTCGCAGCTTTTGGCTCCGGTGTCATCTTCGCAGTCCGGCGGTTTTGGACGACCTTCAGCCTGGCGATGTTGTTTGCTCTTCTGACGTTCGCTGCAATGGGGTTATACGGATTTTTCGAAAGCGCATTCCCGCAGAACGGATACTGGTCGATTCTCCTGCTCGTTCTTCTTCAGCAGCTATTCATGGCGGTCCGGATGTTCATTCGTGCCGCGACGTACGCGGGAGAGTTGGAAGTGTATTCGGGAACTGATCGGTAGCGTCACAGAATTTGGGCCTTTTGGGTTCCGGATTAGAGCTGCGTCATTGAGGCTTCTAGGTCCGCGGAAAGTCCTCGACCGTTTCAGCCTGATATCACACTTTCTATTTTCCCTTTTCTTTTTCATTTCTTTTTGTCCTTTGCTTTTTTCTGTTTTTCTCTTTGAACTTCCGCACTCTTTCTCCTAACTTGCCCTCCCTTCCGCCGCACTCCACATCGGAGATGTTATGCCCGTAATAGGCGTACCCAGAGAGACTGCGACGGGTGAAACGCGCGTCGCCCTAGTTCCGGCGAATGTCGTTCACCTGATACGCGACAAACACACCGTGCTCGTGCAATCCGGAGCCGGTGAGGCCGCCGGCTTTGCAGACGTCGACTACCGTACGGCCGGAGCGAAGGTGGTCTCCATCGTTGCTCTCTATAAGAGCGCGAACCTGATCGTCAAAGTCCAGCCACCGTCTTCCTCTGAAGTGCTGAAGCTGCGGCCGCGCACAACATTTATCGGCTTCCTTGCTCCCTCGGCGAATGCTTCCCTGATAAAACTGCTTGCAAAGCGCAACATCGTCGCCTACGCCATGGAATTCATTCCTCGCATCAGTCGGGCGCAGGGAATGGACGCCCTTTCGTCGATGGCGACCGTCGCAGGCTACCGAGCCGTGCTCATGGCGGCTGAAATGGTCGGGAAGATGTTTCCGCTCCTGATGACAGCGGCCGGAACGGTCCCTCCGGGGACGGTGCTGATCCTTGGAGCCGGCGTTGCCGGATTACAAGCTATCGCAACGGCGCGGCGATTGGGTGCAAAGGTCGAAGCCTTTGACCCGCGACCGGCCGTGCGGGAACAAGTGCAAAGTCTCGGGGCATCGTTCGTTGAGATGAAGCTTCCCGATGAGAAGGTCGAGACAACGGGGGGATACGCCGCCGAACAAACGGCGGCATTCCTCAGAGCCGAACAGGAGGCGATCGCCCGCGTTCTGCCGAAAGTTCACGCCGTTATCACGACCGCTCAGATCTTCGGCAAAAAGGCTCCTGTGTTGATCACCTCAGCTATGGTCCGCTCAATGGCTCGCGGCTCGGTTATCGTCGACCTTGCCGCCGAGACCGGTGGAAATTGCGAATTGACGAAGGCGGGAAAGATTGTGGTCGTGAACGGTGTGACGATTATCGGCGCGGTGAATCTTCCCGCATCCGCCCCCGTCGACGCCAGCCGCCTGTACTCCCAAAACGTCACGAATCTCCTGAGACACATGTACCCGAAAGCTGATGCGCCGACTCCGTTGGACGAAGAGATCCTGAAGGCGGCACGCGTTACTGGCGGCGCAGGTAAATAGTGATTTCGCGCAACTACGATGTGGCTCTAGGTACAAGAGGCAAGTGAAGAAGAATCGTGAAAGCGGTGGAGAAAAGATTTGGACCACCCCGGCCACGCCCGAGGTCCCTCGACTCCCGCCACACAGAAGGCGGACA
>MHAK01000011.1 GCA_001802945.1 Ignavibacteria bacterium RIFCSPLOWO2_12_FULL_56_21
CCCAGTATTTCCAGGAGAGCGTCGTGTCACCTTGATCCGCACGCGCAGGAATGAACCTGTTCGTGTTCGCGTCGGGAATAACGTCCGGCGCGGGCTGGATATTGACTTCCCATGCAACGATGTTCGCGCTGGCGTAAGGTGCATCCAAGATCACGAATTTGTACTCGACCTGGGTTGCAAAGGCAGATAAAGGAAAAGTGGCAACGCCCGACCAAAAGTTGGTACCGTCATAGGTCATCGAGTTGTTCGAGTGAGAATTCTCACGAGTCAGGAGGAGATTTGTCACACCCCAGTCGAGCGGAGGAGTTCCTCCCCTGACCCCCACGTATTGCGTATTCCTGTCGAATGCCGCGTTGTCCGACATGTTCACCCTGAACAGGACTTCGACATTTTCCGACTCGGCGTACGGTCTCCAGTATTGCGGAACTCCGTCGGCCCATCCGTTGACGAACTGGATCGGCAGAGTGGTGTCGTTGACACCAACGATGAGTACTCTATTGAATGTTGGTAATCCCCCTTCGGGTGTGACGTTCGACTCCCAACCCGTATTCTCCTGACCAACCGGCAGAGGATTCGCGGGGTGGGTAAAGAACTTGAACTCGATCGTGTCCCCCACCAGAAGCGGGAATGTGCCCACCCAATAGTCCCCGCCGACATTTGCCAGCATGGCGGGAGACACCGAAGTCCACTGACCGAAGTCCGGGATACTGCCTCGTATTTGGACGAAGGACTCCGCGCTCAGCGTATCTGGTACGGTCGAAGTGTTGGCGATGAATGTGACGTTGACGGTGGGTTGTGACAGGCCGGCAGATACCCACGTGATGAAGGAAAGAAAGAACGCGATCGTTCTTTTCATTGCAGTCTCCTTCCCGGCTTTGACGCCGGTGCAGTAGTGCGGTTGACTGGCAACGTGAGTATTCTCACGTACATCGGAATGAGGAGTGAGGAAGGCAGTTATGTTGACGAGTCCAGTACAATGCCGCGGCTCATCGACATACGGGGGGATTCCTAAAAGCGAAGAAACCTAGGAGGCTCGTGTGGGAGAGCCTGGGCGTATGCAAAGGTAGAGAAGTTCAGGACAAAAGAGAAGTGCTCTTAGGAATACAGGTCACGCAAATGCGAATGAGGATTCTCACTTTTGAGACAGCAGCTTTGCGCCCTTTTTGCGGGAACGTTTGGCGGGGGATTTACGGATGGAAAGCTTACGACCCTGAGAATCTCTTCAATGCCTCCCGTGCGAGCTCTTCGAGCATCAGTCGGGTCATGGTTCCTTCGACCGCCTGCATATGACCCACCATATACTCAATGGACTCTTTTAGTTCAAAGAGGTTCAGGTCAATGGCAACCGAGAGCGCAACGGACGTGCGCGTTCTTTGAGGTTTCCGAATCCAGTCTTCCATGATGGCGACTATATTTTTTCGCTCTTTTCCGATATGGACTTTGGCAATTTCCAGGACCTTGTTCTGTAGGCGCGTTCGATCCTGATCATGCTCAGTCTGGGCGATTGCGGCTGAGATTTTCATGAGGATTTCTGACTGGGACATTTCTCATTCCTTTCTTAAGCAACAAAGCCCCCGGAATCCCGGAGGCTTGGATACATGATCATTCTGGTCAATTGACCCATTTCTTGTTACCGAGAATTCGGGCTCTTCCCCTGCCTCTTCCAACATGCAATGTGCAACTTACATTTTGGAATCGTGAGCGCGGGTGGGCTCGAACCACCGACCCTCTGCTTAAAAGGCAGATGCTCTACCCCTGAGCTACGCGCTCGAAATTCCAACACAAATATAGCGGAAAAACCGCTGAATTTCAACGAATGCAAAAATTGTGACGGAGGGATTGACGAACAATATTTGACGAATGACGAACGGTTGAATGAACAGGTCGCTCCTCCGGGGCTTTCGATATGATTTGCATGGCTTGGCTACAAACTGTACCGCCCCTACGGGGAGGCTTAAAAAACGGGATTTGAAATTCTACGGAGACCGGATGAATGTTCATAAAGCGAAAAGAGATCCAATTATCCCTTCGTGCATCTTCGCTCAATCTTCGTGGTCCTTCGTGGTCCCTTGTGTAACTGAGGATTTTATTGCGCGGGCTTTTCAGCAGGATTTGACGTTGTCTCCACCGCTTCCGCCTTCGCCCGATAAAGAATGCCGAGCGGAATCACAACGCAATATCCGAGCACCAAAAGAATCGGCGCCACGACGAGAGGGACCGTTCCGTCCCATGGCTCCTGTCCGAGCGCAACATAACCCATAACGATCAACAGCAAACCTGCCCCGAGGATCTGGTAATTCCTTTGTGTGAAGGGCAAGGACTCTGCCTGGACTTTTCTGCGGGGAACGTTGCGTGTTTCTGCTTTTGCCATTGTCGTATTCCTGTCACTCTAATGAATTGAGCCGCAATAAGCGCAAATGCGGTTCATTTTTGTCTGAGCTCATCGGAGAAAAAAAGCCCAGCGTCGGGGGGTACGCTGGGCCGACCGTACTGCAGACAACAGTCAGGGGAGTCTCTGTTGTCTTAGTCGGTTCAAAGGTAGCCCGAAATTCAGCGTTTGTCAAGCCTCGCGATGTCTGACGTGTGTCAGCTTTCCTTCCTGCAGACGAGTGACACGTGTCGCACGTTTCATCAGGTCGCTGTTGTGTGTAGCGACGACGATCGTCAATCCGCGGTCCTCCGAAAGCTGTGAGAGAAGCTTGTGCAGATGGAGGCCGCTTTCCTCGTCAAGATTCCCGGATGGTTCGTCCGCAAGCACGAGCCGCGGCTCGTTCATCAGTGCACGCGCAACGGCCACGCGCTGTTGTTCGCCACCCGACAGCTCATTCGGCCGGTGATCCGACCTGTCCGAAAGTCCGACCTCTTCCAAAAGCCTCTCCCCACGAGTCCGCGCACGGCCGAATGTTTCCCCTTTGATCATTGCCGGCATGCAGACGTTTTCGAGCGCCGTAAACTCGGGCAACAAATGGTGAAATTGAAACACAAACCCCATCGTTGTGTTCCTGAACTTCACCAGCTGTTCCTCAGGCATCGCAAAGATGTCCCGCTCCTCGAGGAAGACCCTCCCCAGCGTCGGTCTGTCCAGAGCACCCAGAATGTGCAACAGCGTGCTTTTGCCGCAGCCGGAAGGACCGACCACGGCTATGATTTCCCCTTTCCGGACCTCCAAATCAGCGCCCTTCAGGACCTGCAGTGAAAGGTCCTTGCCGGTCCTGTATTCCTTCCAGAGATTTTCGGTTCTCAGAAGAACCGGCCGCTTGATCATTCCCATCGGATCGCCTCCACCGGGACGAGCCCAGCCGCTCTGCGGGCAGGAGAGCGAGATGCCAGCACAGACAGCCCAATGGCGGCACCGGCGACGACAACAATGTCATACCACCGTATTTCCACGGGAAGCGCGGCGATGATATACACTGTTGGGTCCAACGGAAACAGATGATACACATCCTGGAGCCAGACCACGGTCAGTCCGATCGATATGCCAAGCGTTGTTCCCAGGATCCCCACGAAGAATCCCTGAGAGCGGAAGACCCTGGCAATACTATCGTCCGTTGCCCCCATAGCTTTGAGAATGCCGATGTCGCGGGTCTTTTCGATGACGGTCATCGTCAGCGAGCCAAGCAGATTGAACGATGCGACGGCGACAATCAGCGAAACGATGATATACGCCGCCCACCGTTCAACTTGCATGACCGTATACAACTCTCGATGCAGATCGTGCCACGTCAGCGCCCTGAATCTGTCTGCAAATTCATCTTCAACCCACCCCTGGAGATGTTCAGAGCGATTGATGGAAGCGAGACGAACTTCATATCCGTCGATTGCCCCGCCGGTTTGAAACAAGGACTGGGCATCCTTCAATTCCACGAATGCATAGAAGGAATCGTAGTCTTTGTTGTTGGATTCGTACATCCCTTTGACATGAAACCGGCGGATCAGTGGCATGCCGAATTGCGCCACGGCCGGGGCAACGGAGGACGGACTCACGATCGCCAACGTGTCCCCGACGACAACCCCCAGCCTGTCGGCGAGATTGAGTCCGAGCAGTATGCCGCCTCCTCGTCCGTCATCCAGCTTCATATCGCCTATGACAATCTTGTCCTGAAGCCCTGAAACGGCAGAGACCGTGTTCACGTCGACACCCTTGATCGTCACCACCCGCATGGAATTCCCGGCAAGGACGAGAGCTTTTCCCGCCACAAACGGGGAAACGCCTTTCACGTCTTCTCTCTGCCCGACCAGCGTCAGAAGTGTGTCGTATGCTTCCACCGGCCTACGACCGACGGATTCGATACGGACGTGCGGGTCGAACGAGACAAGGATCGAGGTCACCAGGCTTCCAAAACCGTTGAACACGGAAAGCACGATGATCAACGCCGCCACGCCTGTTGTGATGCCTGCGACGGAGATCACCGATATTAGCGTCACGAAACCGAACGAGCGCCGTGAACGCATATACCGGAGCGCCAGGAGAGTCTCGTAGCGCATCAGGAAAACCTCAGTGTGCGTATGGGATCGAGACCGGCAGCCATCCGGGCCGGGAAGATGGAAGCGGCAAAACACATGACAAGTGCAAGGGTACTCACCAGGCCAAAGTCCCAAACGGACATATCGATCGGAACATGCGTCATGAAATAGACTCCCGAAGGGAGGGGAAAGAAGTGATACCGCAACTCCAGCCAACACAGCACAAACGCGATGGCGTCACCGAGAAGAGTTCCCACCACCCCGATCATGATCCCCTTCCACTGGAATATGCGGACAACCGTCCGTTTGCTCATGCCAAGAGTCCGGAGAGTGCCAATTTCCTGTGCCTTTTCCATGACCATCATCAGTAGAGTGCCCACGATATTGACAGTCGCGACGATGATGATCAATCCAAGAATGATGGGGATCGGCTTCTTCTGGAGTTCGATCCACGTAAAGAGGTTCCTGTACTGTTGGTACATCGTCCGGGCGTAAAAGGGATATCCAAGCTGCTCCGGAATATCTCGCGCGAGCTTCTCTAATGTTCTCGTGTCGTGCACAAGAATATCGAAACCTGAAACCGTTCGTCCAATCTGAAAAAGTCTCTGTGCGTTGCGGAGATGAATATACACGATTGACCCGTCATACTCCGCCATCCCCGTTTCATACAATCCCCGCACGGTCACCTGCAACACACGTGTCTGGGAGAGTGAGATTGTCGATCCGCCCAGTCCATACAGAAGGATGCGGTCGCCGACGCCGACCTCGAGCTTTTCGGCGAGTCGCCTGCCGATGATGACTGACTGCAACCCGCTCTGTCGCTCTGCGAGATCGTATGCGCCGTCGACAAGCCGACTCCGTGCGGCAGAAATGTCCTGCTCCGGGTCGACGCCCTTGACAAGAATGCCTTCGACATTTTCCTCGGAACGGGCCATTCCCTCGCGCGAAACATACGGGGCAATGGCCATGACCTCCGGATATCGTTCCTGGATCGTCCGAACAACCGATTCCGGTTCGGGGAGCGTTTGATTCTGGAATCCGAAGAGCTGAAGGTGGGCCGTGAAGCTGACGACGTTATTGTGGATTGTCTGCTCGAAGCCGTTAAGGATGGAAAGCGTGATGATGAGGCTTGCGACGCCCAACATCACGCCCGCCATTGCGATGAGCGTAATGAATGAGAGAAATCCCTTGTTGTTCCGCGACGAAAGGTGGCGGAGGGCGATGAAGAAGTGAATGGCATTGCGCCGGCGTCGCTGGGCGAGCATCTTACTTCTGGGCCGCGAATTCCATGAGATACGCCTTGATGAAATCGTCGATCGATCCATCCATGACCGATTGGACGTCCCCTTTCTCCGTTCCGGTTCTGTGGTCCTTCACCAACTGATACGGCTGGAACGTGTACGACCTTATCTGACTTCCCCATTCGATCTTTTTCTTCGTGCTTTCCACGGAGGCCAGCCGCGCCTCTTCCTCTTCCCGTCTCTGCTGATACAGCCGGGATTTCAGCATTTTCATCGCGCGTTCGCGGTTCTGGAACTGCGAGCGCTCCTGCTGGCAGGCAACGACGATCCCGCTGGGGATGTGCGTAATGCGGACAGCCGTTTCCACCTTGTTGACGTTCTGTCCCCCCTTCCCTCCGGCTCGATACGTATCGATCTTGAGGTCCGCGGGATTGACCTCTATGACGATGTCCTCTTCTATTTCCGGATAAACAAAGACCGATGCGAACGAAGTGTGACGGCGCGCGTTCGCATCGAACGGTGAGATGCGTACCAACCGATGCACGCCAATTTCCGCCTTTAAATAGCCGTAGGCATACTTGCCAATGACCTCAATCGTTGCGCTCTTTATGCCGGCTCCTTCGCCGTCTTGCATGTCCGCCAACGCAATTTTGAACCCGTTGCGCTCGCTCCAACGGCTGTACATTCGAAGCAGCATTTCAGCCCAGTCCTGGGCTTCAGTGCCACCGGCCCCCGAATGGATTGTCAGGATGGCGTTCTTTTCGTCATCCGGACCCCGCAACATGTTCCGGACCTCGAGACCGGCGAGTCTTATCCCAAGCTCTGCTATCTCGTTTTCCAGGTCGATCGCGACCGCTTCGTCCTTGCTTTCCTCGGCGAGTTCGAGAAGTTCCACGGCGTCTCTCGACTCTTTGTCCAGCATATTCCAGGAATCAAGCCAAACCTTCCGTTCGTTGATGGACGCGATGACTTTTTGGGCCGCGATGTTGTCATTCCAGAAATCGGGTCCGGTGGTTTTGGATTCGAGTTCCAGGACCTCACGAGCGAGCCGGTCGACGTCCAGAAACCCACGCAGGGCCTCCACGCGCTTACGCATGTCTTCAACTTTGGATGTCAGGTCTGAGATCATCGTTTCCTGCGACCGCCCTTGGATATGCGGCTTCTGTCTTTCGCAATGCGCCTTCTGTGTACATTCTTCGGTGTTGTGCGACGCGGTTTCTTGCCTTGCAGGACCGATTCTAAACCTTTGGGGACCTCCACCTCCATTCGAAGGAGCGCCGCCGCAAGGGTTTTGCCCTGCGCATCGTTCTTTAAGGACTTCGTACCGCCTCCGCCCAGCGCATTGTGGAGCAGAAAATTGAGCGCCCAAAGGTTGGGGAGTTCGTATCGCTCCACAGAGCCGCCGATCATTCCGCCGAAATATTTCGCCACTCGCTCCGCCGTCAGATACTGTTGCAGGAAGGGATACACTTCCGCCCGACGGGCGATGATCCCCACGTTGGCCGTGTCTCCCTTGTCCCCTGAACGACCGTGGCAAATATCAAAGAGTTTAATGCGTGCCATTATGCATCAACAACCTCTACGCTCGGTGTGACTGCAGATTTCCGGATGAGGGCGGGCCAATAGGATATCACCTCGCTCGGTTTTGGACGACCTCCTGCAAAGCCTGTAACAGACGGCGGGCCCGTGAGAATCAAAGGGGCAATTTCCTTCCCAAATCTCTCCACATCTTTGTAAGACTGACCGCGAACGCCAACGCGCATGACCACCTCGTCCGGCTCGCGCCCGGACGAAAGATGGCTGTGGCTCGAATCGTGTCCAAGGAATTCCGTCCTCATTTCATCGAAGCGCAAACCTGCGTTCGCAAGACGCTTGCGAAGAATCCCATCCGCCGCCCTTGCCTTTTCGAGGGCATCGGGCCACGCATACGTCAGCGTACCGAAGGAAACGAATCCGTCGAGATAGGACATGGACACTTTGTACAACTCCGTCGCTGGCCGCCCTTGTATGCCCGCGACCTTCACGCGATTGCGGCCTTCTTCAAGAACACGGATGGACGTAAAATCGGCAATGCAATCGGGAGTGACATAGTTTTTCGGATCTCCGATCTCGTACAGCAATTGTTCTTTCACCGTCGCCGCGGACACCAATCCGCCAGTGTTTTCGTGCTTCGTGATGACTACCGTGCCGTCGGGATACGCCTCTGCAATAGGAAAACCGATTCCTGCAAGATCCGGTACCGACCTCCAATCCCCAAGAAAGTTACCGCCGCTCGACTGACCGCCGCATTCCAGAATGTGTCCCGCGATTGTACCGGCTGCGAGAAGGTTCCAATCACTCCGCTGCCAGCCAAATTCATGGATCATCGGGGCGAGTGTGAGCCCGGTGTCGGTCGTGCGTCCGGTAATGACGATATTCGCCCCCTTCCGGAGCGCTTCGACCACGGGCCACGCGCCAAAATAGACGTTTGCGCTCTGGATGCGATCCCGAACGGTGGAGAGCGGTTCACCCGTTTCCATGTTTTTCAAGCCTGTTCCGTCGGCGGACAGTTCGTCCAGTCGTTCCAGAATATCGTCTCCGAGCACGATGCCGATCTTGATCCCCTTCATTCCCCGCCGGCGGGCGATCTCCAAGATCGCACGGCTGCACGCGGCGGGATTGACTCCACCTCCGTTTGTAATGACCTTGATGTTCTTTTCAACTATAGTTGGAAGGATTGTTTCGAATAACGGCAGGAGGTCTTTTGCATACCCGAGATTCGGGTCTTTCCGTTTCTGCTTTTGCAGAATCGACATTGTCACTTCGGCCAGGAAATCCATCATCATGTAGTCGATGGGTCCTTTCGTGACCTGATCGATCGGTGCCGACGGCAAATCTCCCCAGAATCCTTGGCCGGAAGCAATTCGGATGGAAGACTTCATAGTACCAGACGCCGGGAGAGTGAATGTCGAACAAGGACCACGGATTGTAGAATTTCGATGTGCTTGTTTACAGCCATGAACGGCGGGTCAGAAATGGACACCAACTCCGCCAGTGAAGGTCATCCCGCTTTCTACGCGACGAACATAATGAGGCGTCGCGTCATGGCCGGCGGGGAAAAGACCAGAATTCGTGTTGTATCGTTCCTGAACTGTCCACCCGTTTCCGAATGCTATTGAAAGATGGAAGCGAGACCGACCCAAAGGCATTCTGGCACCAACGCGCCACCCTGCAAAGTAGTCGGGCTCAAACGGCGCAACATCCGTGGCTTGAATATGCGATCGTCCCTGACCTGCCCACAACTGGGCGAAAATAAGGGAAACCGGATATACGGAGATTCCAGCCCTCAATCCGTCGGTCGTAATGGACCCATCAGCAGACATCCATTGCGACAACATAGCCCGTCCATCAACCTCCAACATCTCAGGTCCATATCTGACGTCAACCGTTCCGCTTTGAGCCAAACGAAGCGGCGTGATCGAAGACTCGCCATCTTGTGCGAATGACGACATAGTCCCGACAAAAACTGCGAACGCGAAACACCCGAAGGATGCGCGAGTACTATGAAGGCGTAATGCGCACATGGAGTTCTTTCAATTGCTGTTCGTCGACCGTGGACGGGGATTCATCCATGAGTGAAAGTCCGCCGCTCGTCTTTGGGAATGCGATGACGTCCCGGATCGACGTGCAACCGGTCATGAGCATGATCAGCCTGTCGAAGCCGTACGCGATGCCGCCATGGGGCGGCGCGCCGTACTTGAACGCATCGAGCATGAATCCGAATTTCGCACGCGCTTCTTCAGCACCAATACCAAGCAGGGAGAACATCTTGCTCTGAAGTGTTGAATCGAATATCCGAATGCTGCCCCCCGCAACCTCATTCCCGTTCAGGACGAGGTCATATGCTCGTGCACGCGCCTTTAACGGCTCGGTTTCGAGTAGTCGAACGTCCTCCGGCTTCGGCGCCGTGAACGGATGATGCACTGCGACGTACCGCTTCTCCTCCTCGCTCATTTCGAGAAGGGGGAAATCTGTGACCCACAGGAATTCCCAACTGCCATCGGAGATCAGCTTCAAACGCTCCGCGATCTCGAGGCGCAGAGTGCCGAGGATCGTCAAAGCCTTTTGCCATTGACCCGAGACAACAAGGACCAGGTCTCCTGGCGATGCTCCTGCCGCCTTGACAAGCGCTTGAGTGCCTTCGGGACCGAGGAACTTCGAGATGCTGCACTCGACCTGGTCGGGGCGAACGCGGGCCCACACGAGTCCTCCCACACCTAACGCCTTCGCCCGGTCTGTGAGCATGTCTATCTGGTTTCGGGTCATCTCAGCCTGTTCGGGAATCCGCAGGGCTGCAACAACGCCGCCGCCTTTGACCGTATCGCTGAACACACGAAATCCGCTGTCGCGCACTGCGCTGGAGACGACTGCGAGCTCCAGCCCGAATCTCAGGTCCGGTTTATCGCTCCCGTACTGTTCCATCGCTTCTGTGTACGTCATCCGGCGGAACGGAGGTTTGAGATCGACCGCGAGGATTTCATGGAACAGCTCCACGATGCAGCCTTCGGTCATGACAACAATATCGTCTTCGTCCGCGAACGACATTTCCACATCGATCTGCGTGAATTCCAGTTGTCGATCGGCCCGCTGGTCCTCATCCCGGAAGCATTTCACGATCTGAACGTAACGGTCGAACCCCGCGACCATCAGGATCTGCTTATACGTTTGGGGTGACTGCGGCAACGCATAGAACTTTCCCGGTTGGAACCTGCTCGGAACGAGAAAATCGCGGGCTCCTTCGGGCGTACTTTTCATAAGGACCGGCGTTTCGACTTCAATGAATCCATTCCGATCGTAATACGACCGGACGATCTGCGCCGCCCGGTGCCTCAGCATAAGATTCCGTTGCATCTTCGGCCGCCGGAGGTCGAGATACCGGTATTTCAGTCGAATGTCCTCATTGATTGCCGCATCGTCGTCGATCGCGAACGGGGGCGTATCGGCCTTTGTGAGTATGTCCATCATCTGCACTTCGAGCTCGATACTCCCGGTCGGAAGCGAAGCATTGAGCATGTCCTGTGGACGCGCGGCAACTTTGCCCGTCACCGACACAACGAACTCCGATCGCAGCGATTTTGCGGCTTCGAATGTCTGGTGCGTGATCTGCGGGCGAAATACGATCTGCGTCAGACCGTAGCGATCTCGGAGGTCGATGAAGATGAGTCCCCCGTGGTCGCGCCGGGTCTGGACCCATCCGGTCAGGGTGACACTTTGGCCCACATGCGATGCACGAAGATCTCCGCAGGTATGTGTGCGTTTCGGGTAGGTTGTCAAGGGCGATGTGAGTGCTATGGGTGTAATGTCGAAGAGATGTTAGATAAGAAATCAACCGCGAATTAACACGAATGGACGCGAATAAGGATTTGGTAAATAGTGAATCGTGAATAGACAATAGAACATCGTTGAAAGATATAACTTCACATTAGCGTTCATTCGCGCTTGCCCGCTATGCTTCATCTTTTGGCGGGTGAATTCGCGGTTTGTCTTACACCAAGGTTTCCGTCAGAAATACGAATGCGAGACGTTCGCACATTCGGCGAACCGTCTCGCATCGTCGATGACCGTCGTCAGTTCAGGTGCTTTGTAATCTTTTCCACAAGCGTCCTCTTGGGGACCGCGCCGACCAGCTGGTCCACGACGCGTCCGCTCTTGAAGATCAAAAGCGTAGGAATGCTCCGTATGCCGAATTTCATCGACACTTGTTGGTTGTTGTCGACGTCGAGCTTGCCAACCTTCAGCTTGCCGTCGTATTCCTTCGCGATCTCCTCGACGGCGGGGGCTATCATTTTGCACGGACCGCACCACACCGCCCAAAAATCGACCAACACGGGTTTGTCTGATTTCAGGACTTCAGTGTCAAAGTTCGCGTCCGTCACTTCCACTGGTTTCATACGTTCTCCTTGCAGATCATCCCTGCAGCCGCACCGAACCGGGGCCAAGCAACTGGCGCACTGCCGATGTAAACTGCGGGTTCGGATTGATAGTGAATTTCCTCGCCAAATATAGAGAATTCTTGTCTGAGCCGCCACCTACGACGTTGAGATAACAGGGACACGAGCCCGTATGACGTTCCAGAAGAACGGCGAGCTCATGGACTGAGCTTTCGGACGTCGTGTCGAGGTTGAGATTCACCATAACACTTTTCGCGAAGCGCTTGCGGACGTCATCGATGGCGATGACTTCATTGACGATGACCTTGATGGCTTCGTCGCTGCCGTCGTTTCTGCCAATGACCATGACGATCGACCCCGGCTCAAGAAGCTTTCCGTATTTTTGGAACGGGTCGGAGAAGACGATGCATTCCGCTTTCCCGCTGAAATCCTCGATAGTAATGAACGCCATCGTATTGCCGCGTTTGTCGATCTTCTTCTTTACGTCCGTCACAATGCCGAACACGCGGACCGTGGAATTCGGCCGGACCGATTCCGGAGATCCCAGCATTGCCGACGCGAACCCTTCGATCTCGTCCGCATACTTCATCAGAGGATGGCCGGAAACGTAAAAGCCGAGGACAGACTTTTCGCGATGGAGTTGCTCCTGCTCTCCCCACGGATGAACTTCGCGCATTGCGGGCCTTGCCTGGACTTGCATTGCCCCGCCGTCAAAAAGGTTCGACTGCCCCTTTCCCTTTTGTTCCTGCCTTCCCTGACCGTAGCCGATCGCGCCTTCGACGTTCGCGAAAAGTTGCGCCCGGTTTTCATGGAGTGAATCGAATGCGCCCGATTGCACGAGGGCCTCGATCGTCCTCTTGTTGTTGAGGCGCAGATCGACACGGGCACAGAAATCGAAGATATCCTGGAAACGCCCTCCCTCGCTGCGAGCGCGCACGATATGCTCAACGGCGGACACGCCGACACCCTTGACAGCGCTCATGCCGAAGCGAATCCCCTTCGGAGTGACCACGAAGTGCACGCCGCTCTCATTCACATCGGGCGGCAGCACGCTGATGCCGAGCTTGCGGCAGTCGTCGATGAGCAGGACGATCTTGTCAGTGTTCCCCATTTCCGATGACATCGTGGCGGCCATGTATTCCGCGGGATAATGTGCCTTAAGATACGCGGTTTGGTAGGCGAGCACCGAATACGCCACGGAGTGCGATTTGTTGAACCCGTAGGAGGCGAATTTTTCGATGAGGTCGTAGATGTCGCCGGCGGTCTTCGTATCCGTCCCGTGCTTCACAGCGCTATCGACGAATTTCGCTTTCTGGTCCCCCATGAGCTTTTTGTCCTTCTTGCCCATGGCACGACGAAGAAGGTCGGCTTGGGCCAATGAGAACCCCGCAATTTCGCTCGCGATGCGCATGACTTGCTCTTGGTAAACGATGACGCCGTAGGTTTCGGCAAGGATCGCTTCCAGCTTCGGATGAGCATACGTGATCTGCTGCCGGCCGTGTTTGCGGTCGATGAAGTCGGGGATGTTCTCCATCGGTCCGGGTCGATATAACGCGTTCATCGCCACAAGATCATGAATCGTCGTCGGCTTCAATTTCCGCAGATAATCCTGCATGCCGGAGCTTTCAAACTGGAAGATCGCGACAGTTTGGCCCTTGCCGAAGAGCTCGAACGTTTTCTGGTCGGGATGCGGAAGTCTGTCGAGGTCCAGGTCGACGTTGAAGTTCGTCTTGACCATCTCAACGGCATGGTCCAGCACTGTCAGGGTCCGCAGACCGAGGAAGTCCATCTTCAGAAGTCCGGCGTCCTCCAGGTCTTTCATGTTGTACTGCGTCATGAGATCGGTCTGGGGCGTCTTGTACATCGGCACATAGTCGCTGATCTCCGACGGGGCAATGACAACGCCCGCGGCGTGCGTGGAGACGTTCCTGTTCATTCCCTCCAGGACCTTCGCAGTTTTGATGAGGAGCTTGATCTTCTCGTCGGGACTTTCCTTCACCCATTTCAGGTCTGGGATCGTTTCCAACGCCTCTTCGATCGGCGTCACTTTTCCCTGAATAACGGGGATCTGTTTCGTAATCGAATCGATCGTGCTGAGGGGTATGCCCAACACGCGACCGACGTCCTTGAGGACGGCACGCGAAGAGAGTGTGCCGAAGGTGATGATTTGGGAGACGGAGTTCTCACCGTATTTCGCCCGGACGTATTCGATGACCTTGTCCCGTTTATCGTCCGCGAAATCGATGTCGATATCGGGCATGCTGATGCGCTCCGGGTTCAGGAATCGCTCAAACAGAAGGCCGTACTGCAGAGGGTCAACGCTCGTTATGCCCAATGCATACGAAACGATACTTCCTGCGGCGCTGCCTCGCCCGGGTCCCACGTGCACACCCATCGACCGTGCCTTCGCAATAAAATCCTGCACGATCAGGAAATAACCTGAATATCCCATCCGACGGATCGTGGAGATCTCCAGGTTCAACCGATCTTCAATTTCTGGCGCCACTGTCCCATATCGTCGTTGCATTCCTTCGCGGACCAGTTTCTCAAAATATTCATCGGGATTCTTGACACCAGACTCATCCGGTATCGGGAATGCAGGCATATGATTGGTCTTCAAATCCAGCTCGAGGCTGCACTTTTCCGCAATTTCCATGGTCGAGCGAAGAGCCTCCGGCTGATCCTTGAACAATCGGTGCATTTCCTCGGCCGACTTGAAGTACAGCTGATCGGAGCCGTACCGAAGCTCGTTGATGTCGGGGGCGAACGTCGAGGTCGCTTCCGGAATAGCGAGCATGATATTGTGAGGAATGGCATGGTCGGCAGCGATGTAATGACAGTCGTTTGTCGCAACCAGCTGTATGCCGAGTTCTTTGGCGAGACGAGGTGCGTCCCTGAGGATCGGAACCTCGACTTCCATACCGTGATTCTGGATCTCGATGTAGAAATCTTCGCCGAAGATGTCATTATAGATGGAAGCGTATTCGCGGGCGTCGTCGTACCGTCCCTCTTTCAGATGTGCACCGACGATCCCTCCGGGACAAGCCGAAGTGCAAACAATTCCCTCATGGTACCGGTTGATGAGCTCGACGTCGATCCGAGGCTTGTAGTAATACCCTTCCGTATGGCCGAGCGTGCAAAGTTTGATGAGATTCCGATATCCCTTTTCGTTCTTGGCCAGCAACAGGATGTGGTGGTAGCGCCCCTGTCCGCCTCCTCCACGTTCGGTCGTACCTGACTTGTCGAACCGAGTTCCACGTGTAACGATATACGCCTCGCAGCCGATGATCGGCTTGATCCCCGCTTTTGTCGCTTTTTTGTAGAACTCTATTGCGCCGAACATGACCCCGTGGTCGGAGATTGCGACAGCCGGCATCTTATTCGCCACGGCAGCCTTCACGAGCCCCTCTACGGTCGCGGCGCCGTCAAGAAGGCTGTAGTGGGTGTGATTATGGAGGTGGACGAAGTCAGGCATGAAAGAGCATCGAAAAGAAGTCTCAATAGAGAAGCGTAACTAAAAGAATGCCCACGAATGTACACGAAGAAAAGACGAAGGACACGAATAGTATATGTTATTCGTGTGATGCAATTTTATCACTACATATTCGTGTCCCTTCGTGGGTATCTTTTCAAACGTTGATCATTGTCCTAAAGTGCACTCACTAGTTCTTTGACTTTTGAAGCTGCCTCGGAAACCGGGACCATGATTCGTTCGCCGGTTCGGCGGATCTTGAGCTCGAGTTGACCGTTCTTCAGACCTTTTTCACCGACGATCACCTGGATGGGCATTCCGAGCAGGTCGGCGTCCTTGAACTTAAACCCGGGTGAAACGGTCGCCCTGTCGTCCAGGAGGGCCACCACTCCAGCGGCTTTGAGCGCATTGTAGACTTGGTTTGCGGCGAGAACGATCTCTTTGTTGTTCATGTTCACCGCGACGACATGCGCATCGTAGGGCGCAAGCGCGGCCGGCCAAATGATGCCGTTGGCGTCGTGGCTTTGCTCCAGAGCGCAGGCGATGATCCGCTCGACTCCAATGCCGTACGACCCCATGATCACCACCTGCGACTGACCGTTCTCATCGAGATAGCGGATGTTCAACGCATCCGAATATTTTGTGCCGAGTTTGAAAATGTGGCCGAGCTCGATGGCATTCGCAATCCGCAGGGGCTTGCCGCATGTTGCGCACGGTTCTCCATTCTCTATCGTCCGTACATCTTTGTATTCAACACCCTGGACGTCCCGCAGAAGGTCAATCCCCCCCAGATGATAGTCATTCTTGTTGGCCCCGCTGATCAGTCCGGAAGCGCCTTCGAGGCGCTTGTCGGCGATGATCCTTCCATTGAATCCGATCGGACCGATCGAACCAGCATCGGCCCCCGTAAGTCTGAGGAGTGTTTCCGGGTCTGCGGCGTGGAACTCTCCGTTTCCGAGCGCCGCGCCTAGCTTCGATTCGTTCACCTGATCGTTCCCCACGGTCAGGACAAGGACCGGTTTCTTGCCCTGAATATAGACTCGCGATTTTGCAAGCCGTTCGTGCGGGACCTTCAGGAATGCTGCCAAGTCGTCAATGGTTTTGACCCCGGGGGTTTGGATCTCAACGGGTTTGGGCTTGTCGTTGCCTTTCCCCGCTGGACTGATCCCCGACGTCGCAATCTCCATGTTCGCAGCATATCCGCAACCGTCACACATTCCGACGGTGTCTTCACCGTGTTCGGCCTCAACCATGAACTCCTGCGAACCCGTTCCCCCCATGGCGCCGCTCGAGGCTCCAACGACGAAGAACTTCAGTCCGCAACGTGTAAAGATGTTCCTATACGCTTCGGCATGGGCGTCGTAACTCTTGTCCAGATCCTCCCACGTACGATCGAGGCTGTACGAATCCTTCATCGTAAACTGCCTGCCGCGCAGCACGCCTGACCGCGGACGAGGTTCGTTGCGAAACTTGGTCTGAATCTGATACCACGTCTGCGGCAGGTCTTTGTACGACTGGATATGCATCGACGCGATCCAACCGATCACTTCTTCGTGCGTTGGTGCGAGCACGAGGTCGCGCTCTTTGATGCTCAGAATGAAGTTCGGGATATTACGCCGACCCGTTTGGACCCAGAGCGACTCGGGATTAAGGGCAGGAAGGTGGAATTCCTGACCTCCGATCGCGTTCATTTCTTCCCGGATGATCTGCATGGCCTTCATCATCGCCTTGTACATCATGGGGAGATATGCATAGACCCCGGCCGTCAATTGACGCATCATCCCCGCCCTGAGCATAAGCTGGTGGCTGGGAATTGTCGCGTCTGCAGGGATCTCTTTTACGGTAGGTAGAAAAGCCTTTGATACTCTCATGAATGTTGCTGGAGGGGTAAATGGTGAATTTTAACCTGAGCGAAGTCCTGGTGAGCGTCGTCGCACTTCGACTACGCTCAGTGCGACCCTGAGTCACCCGAAGGGTCGGACCAGTCGAAGGTCGACAATAGAAAAGCGACTTCCGATGTCTGTGAACGGGGAGGGTGAGCTCATCCACAATCGGCAATTTTACCCCGAGCGAGTCCGCCGTCGCCCCGAGCGTAGTCGAGGGGCAGGCGGACGAGTCGAGGGGACGCAATCCGAAATCGACAATCCGCAATAGTCCTACAATCAGTACCCCCGAGCCGATTCGAACGGCCGACCTAAGGTTTAGGAAACCTTTGCTCTATCCAGCTGAGCTACGGGGGCGTGGACATGCTTACTTCTGAGTGAAGATACGAAAATCGGTGAAGCGATTCCAGAGCAAGGTACAATTCATCGTCAGCCGACAGGTTTAAGATACAGCACTGCGACCGGCGGCAGAGTGAGGACCAGAGACTGTGGACGACCGTGGGCCGGCGTCGCTTCGGTTCGAACGATTCCGGCATTCCCTACGTTGCTGCCTCCGTACAACGAAGAATCGGTATTCAGGATTTCCACGTACTGCACGGCTTTTGGAACTCCAATCCGATATCCGTGTCGAGGCACGGGAGTAAAATTGCAGACAACGACAACATGTTCCAGGTGCTCGGCCGACCAACGGATGAAGGAAATGACGCTGTTCGCCGCGTCGTGGAAGTCGATCCATTCAAACCCGTGATACGAGAAATCGACCTCATGCAGCGAAGGTTCGGATCGGTGGAGCCGGTTCAGGTCATCAACACATTTCTGCATCCCGGAATGAACGGCGTATTGCAGGACTTCCCATTCAAGCTGGCGGTCGTGGTTCCACTCCGCCTTCTGTCCGAATTCACAGCCCATAAACATGAGTTTTTTCCCCGGGAATCCGAACATGAGCGCGTAGAGGGCTCGCAAATTGGCGAATTGCTGCCATTCGTCTCCCGGCATCTTTGAGAGCAGCGATCGTTTCCCGTGAACAACCTCGTCGTGCGAGAAGGGAAGGACAAATCTCTCCGAAAATGCGTAGAGCAGTGCAAATGTCAGACTGCCCTGATGATGGGAGCGATGCACCGGATTCAACCCGAAGTACTGAAGAGTGTCGTGCATCCATCCCATATTCCATTTCATGCTGAATCCAAGACCGCCGTTGCTAACCGGTCCCGTCACCTGAGGCCACGCCGTCGACTCTTCCGCGATCGTGAGAACGCCGGGATAGTATTGATGCACAACGCTGTTCATATGCTTCAAGAAATCGATCGCTTCAAGGTTCTCTCGCCCTCCGTACGGATTGGGCAGCCATTCGCCCGCTTTCCTCGAATAATCCAGGTAGATCATCGACGCTACTGCATCAATGCGGAGCCCATCGACATGATACTTGTCTATCCAAAAGACAGCGTTGCTCAGGAGAAAATTCCGGACCTCATTACGCCCGTAATTAAAGATCAACGTCCCCCAGTCCTGGTGTTCCCCCTTTCGCGGGTCTGCATGTTCGTACACATGCGTTCCATCGAACCATCCCAGCGCGTGGGCGTCCTTTGGAAAATGAGCCGGGACCCAGTCCAGGATCACGCCGATGCCGTTTTCGTGGCAATGATTGACGAAATACATGAAGTCTTCGGGACTGCCAAACCGCGAGGTCGGTGCGAAATAACCGCTGACCTGATATCCCCATGAACCGTCAAACGGATGCTCCATGATGGGCATCAGTTCCACATGCGTGAACCCGCGCGCCTTGACGTAGTCCACCAAGAGATGTGCCGCTTCGCGGTAGGTGTGCCATCGATATCCGTCGTGCACATTCCTCATCCAGGATCCGAGATGGACCTCATAGACGCTCACGGGTTTGACTGACAAGTCGGTTGTCGATCGTTCTTTCAGCCATCCGGCGTCGTTCCAGTCGAATCCATCGAGGGAAACGACGATCGAAGCGGTCGAAGGCCGGTGTTCCATGGCTCTGGCATACGGGTCCGTTTTTTCCAGCAACGTTCCGTCTGTGGACTTGATCTGAAACTTATAGAGCGCCCCTTCTTTCACTCCCGGAATGAATATCTCCCAGATCCCTGAAGAGCCCAATACCCTCATCTGATGATATCGTCCATCCCAGCCATTGAAATCGCCCAGTACGCTGACACTGCGGGCGCTCGGAGCCCACACCGCAAAATGCACGCCAAGAATGCCGTCGAGAGTGCGGACGTGCGCTCCGAGCTTTTCGTACACCCGACGATGATCCCCGGCGTTAAAGAGATATCTATCCTCCTCTGAAACGACAGGCAAAAAGCGGTACGGATCTTCACGTTCTTCCGTACTTCCTCCCGGCCACTCGATAGCGAGCCTGTAAGTAAAGACCTCTTTCCTTCTCATAAAGACCGCTTCAAACATTCCCTCCCTGCTGATCTTCGTCATCACTTTTGTACGCATTCCCTTCGGGGCAGGGATCACGCGAACCTTCACAGCCTCCGGAAGAAACGCCCGGACGATGACGCCGGAAGAATTTCCGTGCACCACTGGATGAACGCCCAACACAACGAAAGGATCGTGATGGTCGACACCAACGATCCGGTGTATGTCGTTGAAAGTCATCGCGCCGTCCCTCGTGGACGTTGTGCCGCATAGACACAATTGCGATGTATATACCTCTCAACTCCCCGCGTCACAAGACCCTCGATGCTTTTCGATGCGGCTGCCAGTCTTCGGATCTCCGTCGATGACATGACATGCGGACCTCCCCGCAATATGCGGTCGCGCTTGTCGAGTTTGCGGGTGACAGGACGAATGCCGCCCCGGGGATATACTGTGATCACTGCGAGCTGCCGGATGATGTCAGGGTCTTTCCAGGTATTCAACAAGCGGTAGTTATCCGAGCCCACCAGGAAAAACATCGACGCGCGCGGATGGCGCCGGCGCATCGCCCGAAGCGTATCGACAGTATACGATCGACCTCCGCGACGGATTTCCAAGTCCAGGACGTTCATCCCCGGGATTCCCCTGACGAGAAGCCGTGTCATGCCAAGTCGGTGTCCCGGAGAGCTGACCGTTTTCGGTCGGCGGTGAGGCGGAATTGCAGCCGGAATAAGATAGAGCTTGTCAAGTTTCAGCTGCCTCTGTGCATGGAGCGCAATGATCAAATGAACCACGTGAGGAGGGTCAAAACTTCCACCGAGAATTCCAATGCGCATGATCGACTACCTGAGCCCGACCAAACGATAGATGAATTGTTTCAGAATGCGAAGTCCCTGATATCCAAAAGCTAGCCAAGCCGGGAATCCGTGCCGTATGGAAATGTCCCTGACCTCCCTGAATGATCGAAGCGCTTCGCGCGTTGCAAATCCTCCGGTCGTCATGTGCACACGAAGTCCGGGAACATACAACCCTTTCTCACCTGCGCGATGAACCCGAAGGAGGAAATCATAGTCCATCGCAATGCTCCATCGTTCATCGAACGTCCCGTACCGGTCGTACAGGGATTTGCGCACGAGGATCGTTGGATGATTCAGCGGGCCCATGACATAGCGGATCCATCGGCCGTATCGCGGATCGCCGTGGAGGACATGGATGTGTCCTGTGTGCGGGTTCTCTTCCACTAGATCGCCATAGGCAAACGACCGATCGCTCATGAGCTCCAGCGCCTCAACACCTCTGGAGATCGTATCGGGCTCCATCCAGTCGTCCGCATTGAGTAGGTGAACGTAGGCGCCACGCGACAATCGGATCCCTTTGTTAAAAGCATCACTGATCCCCCGATCCGGTTCGCTCACGATTCTTGCGATCTTGCGCCGATTCCGGCGAATGATGTCCAACGTGCCATCCGTGGAGCCGCCATCGACAATGATGTACTCCAGGGGTTTGTAGGATTGGGCCAGGACGCTTCGCACCGTGCGCTCGACGGTCGTTGCCGCATTCCGGCAGACGGTAATGACGGAAACGAGAGGTTTTCGCGCACGGCCTTGTTGTCCCTTACGCCTGACCCCGGAGGTCTTCATCAGAACGCGTTCATTCGTTCAATGACCTTCAACACATCGTCTGGAGTGTGACACAAAGAGATCGGCAGACTCAGAGTAGTGGAATGGATGTCATCGGAGATTGGATAGGATCCCTGGTCGCAGATCCCTTTCATTGCAGTCTGCCGATGCGGCGGCACGGGATAGTGGATCTCCGTGCCTATGCCTCCACGTGTCAAATGATCACGCAGGGCGTCGCGCCGAGGATGCCGCACATTGAAAATGTGATAGACATCGACATAGTCCTTATGGACTGCCGGAAGCCGGAAGTCGCTCTTCAGATTGCGAAGGTAAAGCTCCGCCAGTGAACGCTTGTGTGCCGTGATCTCGTGAAGATGCTGCAACTTGACTTCCAGGAAAGCCGCCTGGAGCTCGTCAAGCCGTGAATTCACGCCGAGGACCTCACTATGGTATTTCTTCTCCGAGCCGTAATTGCGCGTTTTGCGGATGGTTGCTTCAAAGACAGGATCGTTCGTCGTTACCGCTCCCCCATCTCCGAGCCCTCCGAGGTTCTTCGTCGGATAGAAGCTGAAGGCGCCCGCATCACCGAAGGTACCGGTCTGTCGGCCCCTGTAAAGAGCGCCGTGCGATTGGGCGCAATCCTCGATCACCCGGAGCCCTTTTCTCTGCGCGATCTCCATGATCGGATCCATGTCGCATGGTTTTCCGTACAAATGGACCACCATGATCGCACAGGTCTTCGATGTTACTGCATCTTCAATGCGCGTGGGATCGATATTGCAGGTGGCTGGGTCGGGCTCGACCAGTACCGGCCGGAGTCCGTTCTCCACGATCGACAAGATCGTCGCGATATATGTGTTCGAAGGCACGATCACCTCGGAACCCCGACCGAATCGATATGCTCGGAGGGAGAGCGTCAATGCATCCAATCCAGAAGCAACTCCCACGCAAGCACGCGAACCGACGAACGCTGCGAACTTCTTTTCGAACGATTGGACGTGCGTTCCTAGAATAAACCAGCCCCGTTTCAGCACGTCGTTGAACGCCTCGCGAAATTCATTGAGGTATGGCTTGTTCGCTAGTGCCAGATTCTCGTATTCGATCACCGCGGGTACTCCTCGTGAATGTAGTCTGCAGGATCGAAGTACTCCGACGCAAGCACCATCAGGATCGCATCGGGGGAAAAATCATACATCTTGTGCCAATCTCCGGGTTCGAGCAACAAGCACTTATCGGGAGAATCCAGCAGAAATATCTCCTCACTCTTCCCAGTATGGTTGTAGATCGTACAGCGGCCGAGGAGGCAGATCGCAGCCTGCACGGTCTTCCGGTGACGATGCCGTCCACGCACCGAACTGTCAACGCCATAAATATAGAAGATCCGCTTGATCTCGAACGGCAACACCCGTTCGATGACCGTCAGGTTTCCCCGGGGATCGCAAAACGTTTTGAGGTTGATGAGCTTTGCCATGTCAGTGCGGTCGAACAGGCAGAAGTCGGTCCAGTGCAGTAACGTTGTATTGAAGTTTGAGACGACGTTTCATTCTGATCTGCCATTCATCAAAACCCGAAGGAAACGGTCTGGGCCCATGAGGGTCAAAACCGGATTCCACATTCAGAATCCTCTCCTTTGCCTTTTCAAGGCTCCGGAGATACGGAAGGTACAACTCTTCCAGAACCGGCTTTGCAAGCCGATAATCTCCAAGATCCACCTTACCTCCCGGATAGAATCGCAAGTAGTGAAAGTGATAGACGACAATTGGATAGGACTGCGAAGTCGCCTTCTCGCGTATTGTGAGGCCCCCGTCAACTCTTTCAACGTCGAATCTGGCAATGTTCCAGGGAGCCAAAGCCCCGCCAGGATGACGCAAGACATGGACTCCTTTGAAGCGCGTCGTCCAGTCGTCTAGATACTTCTGGTCCCCGAACTTGCCATCCTCTTCTCGTGCGTAACACCATTCGATGCATCTCTCGCGCCACCAGCGGAGAACCTGCAGACCTCGTTCATCGTTGCGAAATGTGATGAACTGAACGCAGTACAGTCCGCTTAATTGCACAAGATGCGTGTAGGAAGCGCTGTACCCATGCTCCGTGATGAGCACCGAATTCTGTCCCAGTTCCTCCAACACTGTCGCCGGCGACGCAGTGAACATCACGTCGGCATCGACATACGTGCAATGCGGCACTGCGAACCTTTCCAGAACGTAGAGGATCGTCGACGAGGTGCTGGTCCAACAGTATTCTCCCGCCGTCCGCGTCCCTTTGACCTTCAGCAATTCCGGATCTTCGAATTCCGATAAAGGAACTACAGTCACATGTTCGAGGTGCAGGCGTTCTATGATCCTACGTGAACGCTCATCAAACGGGAACACATACAAATGGAAATCAACGCCGGTGGCGCGGAGCGATTCATACATTGCAAGTCCCCGCGACAGATAGTTGCTGTCAAAAAGGGTGCAGAAAGAGAGCATTCCGCGATCACCTCAGTCGGGCAAGTAAGCGTTCGATCAGCTTGCGCGCGGCCATAAACGGCAACCCGGCAATTGCGTACCGGATCTTCCTGACGGCGTACCGTTCGACTTCTTCGAACAACGGGTCGCCGAACCGTTCTCTTCCGAGTCCGGCAAGGCGGATCACGAATCCATATTGCCCCTTGACGATCGCAAAAGTACACGCGACGAGCATGTCGCGGAGCGAGAACATCTTCAGCGTCCCGAAGGAATTCATGTAAGACACTTCACCCCATCCCGGCGATGTCTTCACGAGATGATGAAGATAGCGAAGGTGAAAACGGGACAATCGTCCCTCCACATCTTTCAGTCGTATCCGCTGTGACCCTCGGATATCGAGGTCGCTCATCCAAAAGCCGGATCGTTCCATGCCTTTCATGAGCTCATGAAGCTTGTCCTCGCCTGCGTATGCATCCATAATGCCCGGTTCAAAATCTGCAACGAGCACTTTCCGACGAATGGAAACGGGCAGGCTCTGAAAGAGCCGTACGTCAATACCCTGTGCATCAGTCTTGAACCAGTCGACGTTTTCTAATCCAAGCTCTTCGAGAACGTGCGCCAACATGCGAGATCGCACCTGAGCGACCCGTTCGACTTTGAACGAATCCGCAAAAGCCCATTCAGAAAGTGCGGATGAGTCCGGAACGAGCGTACTTGAACAAAAGGGGGAATGCGTGAGATAGAACTTCGTCATCGGTTTGCGTGACGAACTCACGACGGAGTGGATCACGTGCCGGCGAAGAAATCCCGATGATTCAGAACGGGTGGCTGCAAGTTCCCGATCATCGGCATCGAATGCAATGCAGACGGAATATCTGGCGATGGGGGCCCAGATCGGATGAATGTGACCGGATGCGCCAATGTCGACGAGTACGGGGGGCTGAAGTTCGACCTCTGGACGTCCGAGCAGGCGTTCGATCATCGCGAAGACCGGCGAAGAATGAATCCTTGGAACCGAAGCGATTGCACGCCAAAAGAAAAGACGGGGTCAGTGAACGGTTCAAATGCCTCAACCAACGTATACGATCGCCTCAATGCTGAGTCCAATGCGTCGTAAGAAAACAACCAACACGGATAGCTGGCTTCGTAAATAGATTTGGCCACGTGCTGCACCATGACCTTGTCCTTATCACCGTCGTGGACCAGAGTAAGATCAACGATGATCCATGCAGGGCCGAACTCCTGAATTCTGCGGATCAGCGCGTATGGATCAGCAAGGTACGAAAGAACGCTTGAGAGAAGTACAACATTCGGCCGTTCCTTCTTCAGGCAAGCCTCAATGGAGTCATAGAAATGGAGTCGACCATCCTCGAACTCGGCCTTCCCCGCCTGTGCAATATGCGGCTGTTCGACGACGCTCCATCGCAGACGCTTGTAGTCTTCCAGGAATCTCCTGTTTTGGACGTAACTTGTCCCCAACGATCCGCCGATGTCCATGACAGAAAGTGCTTTCCGATCTGTCGCGGCCGCCTTCATGAGACCTGCCACTACCGGCCATGAATACTCGGTCCGGTGGAACAGGACACCATCGCGCTCGTATGTCGCGGCCCCCGTGCTCACAGCCCGCGCGGACTCCAGCAAACGCTCAAGGATCCGAGGATCCGAGTATCCGGTTGCATGAGCGCTTGCGTCTTCCCACGACGAAAACGGTCCTTCCCATCGAAACTTCGTGCGCCATCGTCGATACCGCAACAGTATGACCGGCGGTAGCCACTGCGACAGTCTTGACTTCCAGGAGGGAGAAGTCCGGTTTTGGCTCATGACGTCAGCGCTGATATTCATTTAACCGTTGTTTGGCGATCGCGTCCCAGCTGAACAGGTCCCGCATTCTTCGCGCTCCAGCCTCGCCCATTCGTCGACGTATCGCCGCGTCTGCCAACGATGCGATCCGGTCGGCAAGACTGTTCGCATCACCTTCACGGTATGTCAACCCGTTTCCATCGATCCGTTCACTCGCCTGAACGTTGTCGCTGATGATGATCGGGAGGCCGCAGGCGGCAGCGTCGAGCTGGCTTGTCGACTCTTGACGCGGCCAAACTCCGATCTCGCAGGCACGATACAGGTCCGGAAGCTGGCGGGCCGGGACGAACGGATGCACTACGCAGCCCTCTCGACCGCCGATCTCCTCGACCTCGGCCTGTGTTCCAGAGCCGATGATCAGAGACTTGAATCGCTTGTCCTTCCGGTGCAACATTTCGACGGCCACTGAAAGGCATCGGGGGTCTTTGTCCGGATGGAATCGGCCGGAATAGACACAGACGATATCGTCATCTAGAAAACCGAGCCGTTGCCTCGCGGCCGCGCGAGATGATCTGTCCGTCTCGGTTCCGACAGGATGGAAGAGGTCAGTGTCGACTCCGAGCGGACAGAGCGTGATCTTGCCGGCAGGATATCCGTAGACATGTGTCGCGATTTCCGCGACATCGGGAGCGATCGGAAAACACTGTTCACTGGCCGCACCGATGATCTTACCGGCAGTCCACCGGAATATACTGAAGAACATCCTACCTTTCAGTCCGGGACGAAAGACCGAACGATGCATATGCTCTTCCAGGAATAATCGGTAGCCGAGCGTCGGCTTCCAGAACACCGCCTGATACGTACTGAAAGATGGGATAACGAAAGTCTGCACGATGTCGGGTCGGATCTCACGAAGAACGTTCCCCAAGCCCCGGAGGGAGATCCCCTGCAACTCCGATCCATGTGGCAGCCGATGCAACACGAACCCGTTGAGCTCTTTCCTGCCGACGGCTTGTTTGCGGGGACCAAGGAAGGGCTCATAGGTCTCTCGGTAGTTCGGGAAATCCGGTTGGAGGTCTGACGTGACCACGTGCACTTCTGCGCCTTGACGGGCCAGCGCCTCCGGCAACAGGTTCTCCGCATAGCCCATTTTTTCTGCGAACCAATCCGAGATGACAACAATACGCATGGGCGTGTTCAGGATTCGCGAAGATAGATATTGGTCTGCGAAATCCACCGATTGCATGGTGTCATTCCGCTGAATTGATGCGGCCGGAAATTCTCGAGATGCGATCCAATGCGGGACACATAGTAAGGACGTTCGGCATTATCGAGAATGAGTATCCCTCCTCTTCTCACCTTGGGCGCAGCATGGACGATGCACGAAGGCCGCGAACGTCCGTCAACAAGTACAATATCCAGCGATCCGTCCGTAACCGTGTCGATCTGGCGGACATACTCCTCAAATGTGTAACCGGTGAATTCGACCGCTTCCGAAGCGTAAGCTGCAGGGTCTGAAGGATCCGAGTTCTTGTCGGATTCGCTGCGACGCATCGGCGGAGACAACCGGTACTCCACTGAGTTGTCAGGAGCGAGCTTTTTGTGCACGATCTCATACCACATCGGGTCATGCTCGACGGAGATCAAGGAAGTCTTATAGCGAAGCCAGTAAAACGTCGATCCGCCGCTTCCATATTCAAATACGTTCATCCCCGGACGGATGTACTCCTCGAGAAAATCGATCGCTCCGAACGTTATCCATGGCGAAGGGCGCTCCAGCAAGTAGTTCGGACGCAAGGATCGGAACCATTCCACGATATTCCTCGGCCGCTCTCCCCGTATAAGCATGTGGGAGGCGAAAACGACCGCTCCGATTCGTGATCTCATCCATGTATACGCAGACATTGCTTTTGTACACCTATTCCGAAGCTTCGACGGACTTCGTCGAACGTATGGATCGTACAAGACTCAGGACCGAGCGAGTGCGATCAGAACCTCCGGGAAGGAAATGTCCGATCGACAGAATACAGAAAGCGGTTACGGCCGCAGCAGCACCTCCCCACAATGTCAGCTCTCCCCAGGATGACGGTCCCATCCACGCATTTCGTGCAAGAGATCCGGCGCCGCCGAGGATCGTTGAAAGAAACAATCCACCGAAAGCGGCCGAAAAGTACGACCGCCCGGGGATCCATGCACGGAAGACTGTTCGCCACATGGCTATCAGGATAACGGCATGGACGAGAGTTCCTCCAGCATATGCGATTGCCGCGCCGCTGAGCCCCAGAGGCGGGACCAACAATGCGCTTGCAACGACGACAATCGCTCCATTCATCATCGACATGCCTGCAAGCCATCTCCCCCGCTCGGTACCAAGAAGATAGAAGCTCGGGGCGGCAAAGAGACAACCGATGAATGAACCGATGCACATGATGCGGAGTGTTTCCGCTGCCACGTTCGAAATCTCGCCTCCGACCCAGAGGCGAAGGAGATCCTGCGCAAAGATGGCAACAGGGACAAACATCGCACCGGCTGCGACGGAGACCAGCCACGTTGCATGTACCACGATCTCGGCCGCCTTCTTTCCCTCTCCCTTTCCAACCAGAGCGCTGACCTCCGGGAACAACACCTGACCGATCCTGTACGCGATCATATACAAGGTGTTGACCAGCTGCTGACACACATTATAGAATCCGATGCTCGTGACATTCAGGAGAATGCCCAGGAGCCAGCGCAGCGATTGCTGCGAGAGGATGCTGCCCAGCATGTTCAACATTTGCCAGAAACCGAATGTCGTCGTCTGCCGTAAGGAGGCGCGCTCGAATGCCGGAATCAACGAAATGCCTCCCGAGACCTTCATGCTCAACGCGATCCAGACGCCTGTCGCTGCTACAGAGGCTCCCGCCTGCGCACCGACAAATCCTGTCAATCCACCGCCGGACCAAAGAGCCGCAAGACCGCACAACAGAATGACGGCTTGCATAAGCGATGAGCCGACATTGAGGAGGTCGAATCGTTTGAACGCTGTCATCACTCCCGTCGGTGTTTGACGGATCTGCGCCGCCATCCATAGAATTGCCGACAATCGCATCGCTCCGATCGCTTCATCATGATCGATCAGCGGTATGTCGAACACAGACCGGACGAGGAACGGAGCTATCGCGACAACCAGTCCTGTACCGACAATCCCGACAGCAATATTGAAGAACATTCCACTGGCGGCATATCGTGCTGCCCCGGCGCGGTCATCTTTTCCAAGACTTTCTGAAAGATACTTCACCGTCGCATCGGTCATGCCGAAGTCCAAAAGTCCCATGGGAGCGGCAATGCTTATCGCGAGCACAAAAATACCGTATGAGGAAGGTCCAAGCTCGCTAATGATGAACGGAACGGAAAAGAAGTTGAGAAGAATCATGAATCCCCACCCGAAGGAATGCCAGATGGAGTTTCGCAGGATCCGACGAGCAGTGGACTCAGGTCCAAGATCGTTCCCAGGCCCGCCCGATTCACTATTCATTCGCGGGCCTCTCAGGACTCGTTGGAACGGTGTCATTTAGTATCTCAGCATAGACCCCTTCAGTTGCAGTAACCATTCTCTCCTTGTCAAAGCGGTCATGCACCGTCGTGTAGGCATGTTCGACCAAATCCTTGCGAAGTGACTCGTCTTCGAGAGCGCGTAGTATGGCGGAAGATAGTGCGTCCCTGTTTGCGGGCGGAACGAGCAACCCACTTTGGGAATCTTCGATCACAGTCATTACCCCGTCGACGGCTGTACTCACGATCGGGCAGCCCGAGGCCATAGCCTCCAATACGACGAGTGGAAGCCCTTCCCAAAGAGATGGAAGCACGAACAGGTCCATTTGAGCCAAAAGTTCCGGGATATCCAATCGAGTTCCAAGAAATCGGACGCTGTCGGCAATTTCCAAGGCGCGAGCGTGCGCAACAAGCGAATCATGCTGCGGCCCATCGCCTGCGATCCAGAATTCCACATCCGGCCGTTCTCGAAGAACTGCCGCTGCGGCATCCAGGAAATGAACATGACCTTTTTGCACGTGCAATCTGCCGACCGTTCCGACGATCAATTTCTCCTGCGACGACCGGGACGAACGGGCTAACGCGGCCCGCTGCGAATACTCTGCGACGTCGATGCCGTTAAGAATGACGTGATTTCGCGCGCGCAGTGCGACGCGCGCTCTGAGTGCTAGTTCCGCATCGCTCTCCGACACGCAGATCGTGGCGTCAGTTCGCGATACAAGCGCACGATCAGCCGCCCTGAATGCAGTTCGCTTGAACACGTTCCGAAAATGGAGATAGTGCAGTCCGTGGTACGTATGGACAACACCCCGCACGCCCGCGTTCCTTGCGGCGAGGCGTCCGTATACTCCAGCAAACCCCCCGTGCGTATGAACAATGTCGGGCTTCACGGACCGCACAACGCGAAGCGTCTCGTTCATACTCGACCAAGAAATCCCCTTACTCAGCTGCATTGCGATGTGAGAAACGGGAATGCGGGAAAGTCGTTCGGGGAGAAAACCGGCAGGAGGGCAGGCGACGAAAACTCGATGACCACGGACCGAGAGTCCGCTTGAAAGCAGGTAGACGTGCTGTTGACCGCCCCCAACGGTCGCTTCGTCGATCATCAGGAGTATGTTCGCCATGGGGGGAAATGTCACTTCAGCCGAAGAGCGTCGGCCACAGTCGCCAGATCCTTGTCCCCTCGTCCCGAAAGGTTGATGATAACGGTGCCGGTCAGGGTTCTTTTCTTCCCTTCTCTCATGACCCACGCAAGTGCATGTGCTGATTCCAGTGCCGGAATGATGCCTTCCTGCCTGGACAGTGCGGTGAGTCCGGCCAGAGCCTCGTCGTCTGTCACCGAAGTGTACTCCACAAATCCCTTTTCCTTCAGGTACGAATGTTCCGGTCCTACGCCGGGATAGTCGAGACCGGCAGAGATGGAATGTGCGATCTGCACTTGCCCGTTCTCGTCCTGCAGGAGATATTGCATCGCTCCATGGAGGACTCCCGGCGTGCCGAGCGTCAACGACGCAGCGTGCCGACCCGACGCGAGTCCTTCCCCTGCCGCTTCGACGCCGACGAGCCGGATCCGGTCGTGTTCCTCGAGAAATGGATAGAATATCCCCATGGCGTTCGAGCCGCCGCCGACACAGGCCACGATCACATCGGGCAGTTTCCCTTCCGCCTCCAGGATCTGGTCGCGCGTCTCTTTTCCGATAACGCTCTGAAAATCACGCACCATCATCGGATACGGATGCATGCCGACAACAGAGCCGATGATATAGAACGTGTCGCTCACATTCGTAACCCAGTCCCTGATCGCTTCGCTCGTTGCGTCTTTGAGCGTTCTGCTGCCGGTCGTGACACTCCGAACTTCCGCGCCCAGCAATTGCATGCGCGCGACATTTGGCGCCTGGCGGCGCATGTCCTCTTCCCCCATATACACAACGCACGGGAGGCCGAACAACGCACACACGGAGGCAGTGGCAACACCGTGCTGCCCCGCTCCAGTCTCTGCAATGACGCGTGTTTTTCCCATCCGCTTGGCCAGCAGGATCTGTCCAATAGTATTGTTGATCTTGTGGGCGCCGGTGTGACAGAGGTCTTCGCGCTTCAGGTACACCCGAAGTCCGCCCGCTTCTTTTCCATAACGCTCAGCCAGGAACAGCGGCGTCGGCCTTCCTGCGTATGTGCGCAGGCAGGAGGCGAGCTCCTTTTGGAAATCGGGGTCATTGCGGGCTTTCAGATATTCGCGTGTGAGCTCTTCGGCCGCCGGGATCAGCGTTTCGGGAATATATCGTCCGCCAAAGCGGCCAAAATGGCCGTCAACGTCGGGCACATTTCCGAGATATCTATCCGGAGTTGTCGGACTCATTGCGGTTCAACCGAGAGATACGCGTTACGGGCGCGGGAAATGAAGTCTCGCAACTTCGCCGGATGTTTTTTCCCCGGGTGCATTTCGACGCCGCTACTCACATCCACCCCGTATGGCCGCACAAACTTCACCGCAGGCTCAATATTGTCCGGGTCCAGCCCTCCCGAGAGTATGATTCGTCCGTACCGTTTTGCCTGCACCGCGACATTCCAATCGAATGTTTTCCCCGTTCCGCCATATGCGCCTTCTTTATACGTGTCCAGCAGGAAGGCATCCACAAGGTAGTTCTGCATGGTTTCCACGTCAAAACCGGGACGGACCCGGAAGACCTTGATGATGTTGAATTCATAGTCGACGAGATCATCCGGCCCTTCGTCCCCCGTCAGCTGAACAGCGCTCAGGCTGACCAAACGGGCTGTGTCCACAATCTCTCGGGAGTCGGCATGGACGAACACGCCGATCTTCGAAAGATGCTCCGGAAGTTGACGCGCTATTTCCACGGCGTGCTCTGGCGATATATACCGCTCGCTTCCTTTGTGGAATATGAACCCGACTGCGTTCGCGCCAAGTTCCGACGCCAAACGAGCATCGTCGAGGTTCGTTATTCCGCAGATCTTAATGAAGAGTTCCTGCATGGTCCGGGTTTCGCATAGTTCGGATAGTCTGGGCCCGGTCTCCCGACCGGACGATCCCTTCACCTACAAGCAGTGCGTCGAATCCGGCCGCAAACATTCGATGGGCATCTGTGGTGTTTCGAATGCCGCTTTCTGCCACCGCTATCGCGTCAACCCTGATAAGCGACCGCATTCGCTCCGCCTTGCTCAAATCCACCTTAAAACTCTCCAGGTCCCTGTTGTTGATGCCAATGATCGAGGCCCCTAGTCGGTTAGCCCGTTCGATCTCCTGTTCCGTATGCGTTTCGACCAAAATGTCCATATTCCACTTCTTTGCAGCTTCGAAAAGTCTGTGCAATTCAGCATCGTTGAGAATGCGCACAATCAGCAGGATAGCATCCGCTCCCATCGCCCTCGATTCCACAACCTGTCGTTCGTCCAGCACAAAATCCTTCCGCAAAACGGGGAGCGAACACGACCCTCGTGCTGCACGCAGGTCCTGATCACTTCCGCCAAAGAAGGGGGAATCGGTGAGGACAGATAACGCCGCCGCCCCGCCAGCAGCGTACTCTTGGGCTATCACCGGGATGGATATGTCATCGGCTATGACCCCCCTGGATGGAGAAGCACGCTTGATCTCGGCTATAATCGTGCGCGACCCCTTTCGCAACGCCGTGGCGAATCCCCGGACGGAGCTCGCCTCAATCGCCGCCCGCTCCAATTCGTCGACGCGTTTCGACCTGCGCAGCTCGTCGATCTCCAACCGCTTGCTGCGGAGAATATTCACCAGTGTATTCACGAAACTTGTTCCTGTTCCGCATCCGTACGGGGTTGACGTGCTACGCGCACCTGGCGGATGCGTCTGGCCGTCTTACTCACGATCGTGAATACAAAATCGCCATACCGAATCTCGTCGTTCGTTTCCGGAAGTCTGCCTGAGGCTTTTTGCAGAAATCCGGCGAGCGTTTCGTAGTCTGCGGTCTCGGGGATGTCGGCCTGGAACTGTTCATTGAAGAGCCCGACCTTGATCGTCCCCTCGACATACGTCTTTCCACCGGATGTGGTCACAGGCCCGCGTTGTACTTCGTCATATTCGTCATGGATCTCGCCGACAATCTCTTCAATGATATCTTCCATGGTCACCAACCCCTCTGTCCCGCCGAATTCATCGACGACGATACCCATGTGTACTTTGTGAGCCTGGAATTCCCGGAGAAGTTCGCTGATTTTCTTCGACTCCGGGACGAACAACGGCGGCCGGATAATGTCTTCGAGAATGATGAGGTTTCGGTGCTCCAGGAGGCTTAACAGATCCTTCGTGTAGATGACGCCTGAGATCGTGTCGAGCGTTCCCCGATAGACCGGCATTCGTGAATATCCCTCCTCGATCACTTTGTGTATCAATTGCTCCGGAGGGAAGGCAATGTCAACTGCTACGATATCGGGCCGCGGCACCATGATCTCTTTGACGGTGATGTCGGAGAATTCCAGAAGGCTCCGGATCAGTTCATGTTCAGTCTTGTCGATCGCTCCGCTGAGCGTGCCCGCATCTATCACAAGCTTGAGCTCCTCTTCGGAGATGTCGGCCTGAGAGATACCGCTCCGGATGAGCAGTCGCTTGAGCAGGTCTTTGATGCGCTTGATCATGCGTCCGACCTTGAGGCATCCGACCAGCGATTGAGCGTTCGGAGGGCATTTCCGGT
>MHAK01000012.1:0-39332 GCA_001802945.1 Ignavibacteria bacterium RIFCSPLOWO2_12_FULL_56_21
GAAGATACTGTTCACCTTGCCACGACAAATACGGGCGGTTTGACGAACGACACCACCGGCGTCATCGATGTGATGCTTGGAATATTCGTTGAGCATTTTAATTATACGTCCAATTCAAACCTCACAAGCAACGGTTGGACGGCATTTGCAAATGCTGGATCATTTCCCATAAAGACTCTGGGATCTTCATTGGCGTACTCTGGATACTCCAGTGCAATTGGCGTCAAGGCATTGCTTGACAACGTCAACAGTGCAGAAGACGTGTATTACAATTTTCCATCTCAATCAGCGAATGATGTTTTCGTATCCTGCATAGTCTCCGTTAATCAGGCGGCAACGGGAGGAAGCTATTTCCTCACTCTCGCTCCATCGTCGCCTTCCGCCGCTAGCAGTCTCCGCGCCGCAATGTATGTCAAAACGACATTTTTTGGGAATTTGTCATTCGGTGTAAGCAAATGGACTAGTGGGACGCCTACCTATTCGGACACATTGTATTCGACGGGAACCACCTATCTCTTGGCAATCAAGTACACTTTCAATCCGGGCTCAGACACCAACGATGTTGTGAGATTCTATATCGACCCGACACTAGACGCAGGCGGTGAGAATTCCCCAACGGTAACCGCTAGTGCTGTGGACGACACAGTAGATGCTGCTTCGCTCGGTGCGGTAACACTTAATCAAGTGTCCGGCAGCAACTCACCTGAAATCGAGGTAGACGCCATTCGGGTTTCCACTGCCTGGGCGAACGGCGGATTGCCGGTCCAATTCACGAATTTCGACGCTTCTCCCATGATGTCCGGCGTATTCTTGTCTTGGTCTACCAAAACGGAAGTCGACAACGCGGGCTTCGAGGTCGAACGCCGCTCGGTCAATCCGCAATCCGCACTCAACACGCCGCAATGGGAACGGCTCGCCTTCATTCCCGGCGCCGGCACAAGCACCTCGGAGCGCTCCTACTCGTACACGGACGGCGGGCTCGCTCCGGGACGTTACGCCTATCGCATCAAGCAGATCGATCGCAGCGGCGCCTACACATACTATCGTGAGGCGGAAGTGGAAATCGGTGCGGCGCCGAAGGAATTCACGCTCAACGACGCGTATCCGAATCCGTTCAATCCTTCTACGACGATCAACTTTACGCTCGGTGCATCCGACCGGGCCGTGCTCAAGGTCTACGACGTTTTGGGACGGGAGATTACAACCCTCTTCGACGGCATGGCGGAGGCGGGACGCGTCAATCGCGTGCAATGGAACGCGGCGGGAATTCCGTCGGGCATGTATTTCGCACGATTAGAGAGCGGCGGAATGAGCGCGATGAAGAAACTCGTGTTGCTGAAGTAAAACTGAGGAAGCTGATGTTGGTGAATAGTGAATAGAGAATAGTCAACCCGCCTGCCTCACTGTCGTTCGTTCGGCGGGCAGGTCGGAAAGCGATTGGCGAAATTCTGAGACTGAAACGCGAAAGCCGGGTGATGAGCCCGGCCTTTGCTTTGTAGGGCCCTAATAGTGTTCACTACATAGCCAAGTCAGGCTACAAACAAAGATCTGCCGGGCTGCACTGCCGATAAGCATGCAAAATCGGCTGGCTGAAGGATGTCCCTGTGAACGAGGCGAGGCATTTCAAAACCTTGAATTATGGTTCCCCGCTACCAGCGAGCAACCGAAGAGAAGGGATTATTATTGCCGATGAACCTGGCAATATCATGCTGATTGCCAGATGTCCCTGTGAACGAGGCGAGGTATTTCAAAACCTCGAATTATGGTTCCCCGCTACCAGCGAGCAACCGAAGAGGAGGGATTATTATTGCCGATGAACCTGGCAATATCGTGCTGATTGACAGATGTCCCTGTGAACTAGACCGCGTCATCCCAACCCTCGCTCCATCCTTCCCCTCCTTCCCAAGGAGGGGGCAGGGGAGGTGGATCTACGCGGACGGAGGTTTCCCCTTCAACCGCAGTACCTCCGAGCGAACCTTTTCTATGGCCGAATGGATATCGTACCTGACCACTTCGTCCCGTATTCGAAGGACAGTAATGTCGTGCTGCTCGATCTCTTGTTGACGTCTTGCGTCCCTCATGTGGGCTTCCTCTGAGTCGTGGCTTGCACCGTCAACTTCAATTACAAGGGAAAGTTCAGGGCAGTAGAAGTCGACGACATACCTCCCAATCCCGTGTTGTCTGCGAAACTTGCATCCCTCTATTTGACGTCGCTTGAGAAACTGCCACAGGATTTTCTCGGCTCCGGTGGCCCGCTTGCGCAGTGTTTTGCGAAGATTCTTCAGCTGCTTGCGGTTGAAATACAGGCCCATGGTTCCCCCCATGTAAAGCTTGTAGATCTACGTCACACCTCCCCTTGCCCCCTCCTCCAGCGAATGTCTAATGAAGAGGAGGGGAAGTCGCGGGCTGGTGTACAACTGCATCGGGCTGCTGAATGAAGTCTCCTAAACTGAAATCTCGCCACTGAGCTCAAATTAGAGACCCATGATTCCTCCACATGTAAAGCTTGTAGATCTACGTCACACCTCCCCTTGCCCCCTCCTCCAGCGAATGTCCAATAGAAGAGGAGGGGAAGTCGCGGGCTGGTGTACAGCTGCATCAGGCTGCTGAATGAAGTCTCCTAAACTGAAATCTTGCCTCTGAGCTCGAATTAGAGACCCATGATTCCTCCACATGCAAAGCTTGTAGATCTACGTCACACCTCCCCCTGCCCGCTCCTCCTGCGAATATCAAAAGATGAGGAGGGGAGATTGTAGGCCCAGGAACAGCTGAGTCGGGCTGCTCAATGAGATCTACTCAGCGCAATTTCGCAACTACGGTTGAATCTCGGAGAATTCGCAATCCGTTCCGCCGAGCGCATAGCTTCTGCAATGACATTGGCGAAGTTACTTCTGCACCCTCACCAGATTTACCACAGCTGCCGCTAGAAAGATCAGGTTCGCCAGCCACGCCGTCAGGAGCGGATTCAGGTCGCCGTTGTACCCGAATACCTGGCTGATCTTCATGAACGCCAGATAAATGAACGTCACCGCCACGGCGATGCCGAAGCCGAGGGCTGTTCCCGTACGGGGACGGCTGGTCGCGAACGGGACGCCGAACAGGACCATAATGACGCTCGCGAACGGAAATGCCAGCTTTGCATGGTAATCCACCAGCCAGCGGGACACATCCTGCCCCGCGGCGACCTGACCCGCTATGAATTCTCTTAATTCTCCGTACTGCATCTCATCCGGTTTTCGCTGTTTCTTCTCGATGTCGTCCGGCACGAGCGACAGTTTTCCCACATACATCCTCTGATACTGAATGACCGGGTTCGTCAGGTCCACAGTTCCCCGGTGCGTGCCGTTTACGAGCACCCAACCCTCCGCGAGCGAATCCGATGCCGCCTGCCACTGCATCTGGAACGCGTCGAACCGGTGATACAACACGGTCAGGTTGGTGTCGGCGAAGTCGAGAATGCTCACACGGCTGGCCGTCCGAGTCTGCGTATCGAAGTAGTTCATGGACACGACGCGCGTTTGTCCCACCTGGAAGAAGATGTTGAACTTGCTCCCGACGTCCCCTCCTTTGCGCAGATATGTCCGTTCGATGTAGAACTTCTTCTGGTTGGAGGAGGGAACGACCCAGCCGTTCAGCCAGATCGAGACCCCTGCAACGACCGTCGCGACGGCGAGAAACGGGAACAACAGTCGATACAGGCTGATGCCGCTGGACTTCATGGCCGCCAATTCGTTCTGCGACGCGAGCCGCCCTGTGACGAACAGCGCGGCCAGCAGCATCGCCACGGGGGTCATGAGCTTCAGGATCTCCGGCGCGAACACGACGTAATACTCCAGAATGATATTGACCGGCACGCCGGCATCGAGGAAGTCGTCGATCTTCTCCGTCAGGTCGATGACGAGGAAGATGCAGAGAAAGCTGAGCAATCCGAAGAACGCGGCGACGATGTATTGGCGGATGATGTAGCGGTCTAGGAGAGACATTCAGCGGACAACTTAGGGTAGAACAATGGAATAATGGAATTATGGAATGTGATTTTGCGCCTTATGCGCCTTTTTGCGGCAAATCCTCTTGTGTCTGCGCTACTTCATCTGCGCTCCGCCACGACCTAGGCACGAGTCGCCGCGTCCACGTCAGATCAAACGTTACGTTTTCCCGCGCTGTTCGGTAGGTCAAATACGCGCCGAGGACTCCGAGTACGATGTTCGCGATCCACATGGCCAGCCACGGTTCGAGCAGGCCCCTGTCGGCGAGGCGTTCTCCCTGGATCAGGCAGGTCCAGTACAAGAGGAAGAACCCGAGACTCAGGCTCGCGCCGGCGCCGAATGTTCCGCGGCGGGCCATAATGCCCAGCGGAGCGCCGATGAGGACGAACACGATGCAGGCGAACGGGATCGCGTATTTCTTGTGGATCTCCACCTCGAACTTGCGCGCTTCGAGGTCGATATAGGTCCGATAGTTTGCGTCGTTGAGCAACGAGGAGCGAAGCAATCCCGCCCGCATCGACGCTTCGTCAGTCCCCGGCGGACGCGATTGCGCCGGCCGGGGCGCAGGCGGCGCGTACAATTCTTCCACCGTGCGGCGCAGGAGCGCAGCAGTCCGCTCTTCCGATGCGCGTTGAAGCGATCGGAGACTGTCGACGATCTGCTGCATGGCGCCGGCGCTCAACTCGCGGTCCCCACGGTCGAACGTCCCTTCCTGCGAACGATGAAAATCGAAACCTTCAGCATCCATCGAGATTCGGTGCTTCTCAAAGCGAATGCGCCGATACTGCTTCCCCTCGCGAATGCCCTGCTCGTGAATCTCACCGTTGGCGAGGTCCATGATCAGCTTCCGATAGTCTGGAGAGAACGAGATCGTTCCGCGTTCTCCGGTGATCGTCGATGCGACGGCGGGGGAGGAATAGTTGAAGACGGTGACCCCCTCCAGGTCGTTCGATTGCTCGAACGTCTTGCGCACCAGGATCGTGTACCCGGGCATCAATTGAGAGAACATGCCGGGGACGATGCTGATCGTCGGTTTCTTACGGGAAATGTCGTTGAGCAGGACTTTCGTCCGGTGGTTGGCGTCCGGGAGAACATGGTTGTTGAACAACACGAGGAGCCAGCAGACGACCGCGGATGCCGCGAAGACGGGGGCGATCATGCGGTAGAGACTGATGCCGCTGGCACGAAGGGCAGTGATCTGGTTGGTCGAAGCGAGCTGGCCGAACGCCATGAGAGTTGCGACAAGGACTGCCATGGGCACGGCGAGAACGACCATCCACGCGAGGGAGACAACAATAAGCTCCGCAATAACCGCGGGTGCAAGCCCTTTGCCCGCGAGCTGGTCGAGCGATTTGACGAGAAATTGGAGGAGGAAGATGAACATCAGGACGAACAGCGCGAACAAGAAGGGAGCGACATGCCGGGAGAGGATGTGGCGGAAGATGATCATGACGTAAATAGCAGAAGAAGTGGGCGAGAATCAACTCGGATTCCGCCGACACGCGGTGCAAATGGCGGGGTACGGAGGATAAATCCTCCGGCTCTTAGCAAACGGGAAGCCCATCGGGCTTTTTCAAAGGCGAGTTGCAGAAACTTTGGAACAAATGAAGTCGAATCCACTCAATTGCCTTTAGACGCTTGGGAGGGTATATTCTGAAGGTTTTTCATGGTCATGCGATGAGCGTTCAGACGATGTCAAGCAAGAAACTCCGAAGCTTGAAGACTACATTGTCAATCAAAAGACCCAAATAGTCCGAGTTGCCCTAACGGACTCCGAACTCAGTACTCCGAACGTGTCAACCCATCATAAAACCGCAGCCCAAAGGCTCTTCGAACACGCCGGCGATCTGCTGATCGTACTCGACGAGTCCGGCTATTTCCGCGCCGTTAACCTTGCCGCGGAAAAGGCGCTCGAGTACGACTCAACGGCGCTCCGGAGCATGACGCTCGAGCAGCTCGTGATCGCCGAGGATCGGAAGCGGATGCTCGACTTCTGTCATAACGTGCGGAATGGGGAAGGTCCGAAGTCCGTAGAAGCGGAACTCGTTCGGAGGAACGGAGAACGTGTTCGCGTCGAAATGGTGTGTCAGTGCGCGATGGACGAAGCCGGGAGAAAAGAGATCCACATTGTCGCGCGCGATGTGAGCGGCCGGCGCACGGTTCAGATGGAGCTTCGCGAAAGCGAAGAACGGTACCGGCGAATTGTAGAGCGGTCGCCCGAAGCGACGATCGTCCTCGTCGAGGGGCGCATTGCGATGCTGAACGACGTGGCTGTGCGGCTGTTCAAGGCCCCCGGGAAAAAACAGCTTCTCGGAATGACGTTCGAAGAGCTCGTCCATGCGGACAGCGAACCGACGCTCAGCAGATACATCCGTACGATGCACGACGGCGGGGGTTCATCTCCGATGCTCGAAGAGCGACTGTTATGCGTCGACGGCTCGATGGCCGATGCTGAAGTAGTGGCCGTTCCCGTCCGATGGAGCGGCATGGAAGCGGTGCACATGATCCTCCGCGACGTCACGGAACGGCGCCGGGCGGAAAAAGCGCTCAAGGCGTCGGAGAAGAAATTCCGTTCGTTCGTCGAAAATGTGTTCGACGCCGTCTACCAAAGCACGCCGAACGGCGACATGCTGATGGTCAACCCTGCAATGGTGAAGCTCCTTGGGTACGACTCGGAGGCAGAACTGCTGCGGGTCAACATCGCGCGGGACCTGTATGCCGACCCCAATGAACGGGGTCCGATGCTCCGGGAAACGGAGCAGAAGGACGAACGGCGAAACATTGAGCTTCGTCTGCGGCGGAAGGACGGGCGGATCATCACGTGCCTCGAGAATACCCGGGTCGTCCGGCGAGCGAACGGCGACGTCATGTATTACGAAGGAACGCTTCGCGACATCACGGATGCCAAACGGGTGCAGGAAGACCTTCGCAAGAGCGAAGAGCGGTATCGAGCGTTCATCACGCAGAGCTCAGAAGGGATATGGTGTCTCGAGCTGGAACAACCGTTGCTCGTCACGCTCCCGGTTGACGAACAGGTAAAACAGCTCGTTGTCCGTTCGTATCTCAAGGAGTGCAACCACGCGATGGCCCGGATCTTTGGCCACGAGCGTCCGGAAGACATCCTTGGCGCCCGGATGTCCGATCTGTTCGACATGAGCGAATCCACGGGCATGGAGACGCTGCGGATCTATGTCCGTGCCGGATACCGTTTGTCGAACTTTGAGTCGACCATGACGGACCCGAAGGGCCGGAACAGGTATTTCCTCCACAATGTCATCGGCATTGTCGAGGGTGGAATGCTCCTGCGTGCGTGGGGTATGCAACGGGACATCACGGACCGGAAGGAAGCTGAGCTCCAGCTCCGCGAGAGCGAGCTGCGGTACCGGGACTTCTTCGACCAGGATCTGGCGGGCCATTTCATCAGCAAGCGGAACGGGACGCTCGTTGCCTGCAACAGTGCATTCGCCCGCATCCTTGGATATGAGAACGTCGCCGAGATCATGCGGGTCAACGCCGATGCATTCTATCCGAATCCGAGCGCACGCGCCGCTTTTATGGCCCGGCTTCGGACAAAGGGGCGTATGGAAACGATCGAAGTCGATCTGCGGCGGAAGGACGGCAAGCTCATCCATGTCGTTGAAAACGTCCATGCGACGTTCGACGCGGCGGGCGATATCCTCCAGATTCAAGGATTCCTGGTCGACATTACCGAGCAAAAGAACCTGGAACAGCAGCTGCGTGAAGCGCAGAAGATGGAAACGCTCGGTACGCTCGCCGGCGGAGTCGCCCATGATTTCAACAACCTGCTTGCGATCATCCGGGGCTATGCCGATTTGCTGAAACGTGAGAGCTTATTGGTGGAGAAGGGCAAGAAATACCTCGAGCCGATCGAAACAGCAGTAAAGCGGGGCGCAGGCATCGTTCGCCAGCTGATGACCTTCGCCCGCGAGGACAAGCAGGAGGCTGCTCCGCTCGATCTCAACAAGACCGTGGAGGAGGTCCTCCAGCTCGCCGGCGTGACGATTCCCGAGAACGTTCGCGTAGAACAGCATCTCGAGGCCGGCTTGCCGCTGTTCCTGGGTGATGTGACGCAGTTGCACCAGGCGCTTCTCAACCTCGTCGTGAACGCGCGGGATGCCATGCCGCACGGGGGCATTCTCCGCATTGTGACCTCATCTGTCCCCGGTTCGTACGTGCGTACCAAGTTCCCGGAAGCGGAAGCGGAACGGTACATCCGGATCACCGTGTCGGACGAGGGTGAGGGCATGAACGCCGAGACCCGTCTGCGCATCTTTGAGCCCTTCTTTACGACGAAAGGGGTCGGCAAGGGATCGGGGCTCGGTCTTGCAGTGGTGTACGGCGTCGTCCGGGGACATGACGGTTTTGTCGACGTCGAATCGAACGTCAAGTCGGGTACCGATTTCTTCCTGTACCTTCCCGTTTCCGAACAGCCCCTCAGCGCGCCCGTTGTCCCCGACGTTTCCACAGCCGCGACTGGCGGCACGGAGACCATTCTCATCATCGAGGATGAGCCGATGCTCCTGGAGCTGCTGCGTGTGCTTCTCGAAACGAGCGGTTACACGGTGCTGTCGGCGGCCGACGGAGAGGAAGCGCTCAAGATCTATAAGAGCCGGATGAAGGAGATCGCCGTGGTGCTGAGCGACATGGGGTTACCCAAGCTTGGCGGATGGGAGGTGTTCCAGAAAATGAAGGAGATCAACCCGAAGGTCCGGTCGATACTGGCCAGCGGGTACTTGGACCACGGCTTGCGAGCGGACATGCTTGCCGCCGGCGCGAAAGATTTCATCCAGAAACCGTATGTGCCGGACAAGATCCTCCTCCGCATCCGCGAAGTCATCGACGAGCCCGCCTCATGAAAACGGGTGCGCCATCGTCTGCGGCGAAGCTCGCGGCACTGCGCAGAGAGTACCAGCGACATGCGTTGTCGGAAACGGACGTCGATCCCGACCCGATCAAACAATTCAAGTCGTGGTTCGACGAGGCGGAGAAAGCCGGCCAGGACGACGTGAACGCGATGACGCTCGCAACCGCCACGGCCGACGGTCTTCCTTCGGCACGGATCGTACTGCTCAAGGAATTCGATGAACGGGGATTCGTCTTCTTTACGAATCTTGGGAGCCGAAAAGGGAATGAGCTGGAGAACAATCCCCGCGCAGCGCTCGTGTTCTATTGGCATGTGCTGGAACGGCAGGTGCGGATCGAAGGGCAAGCGTCGTATGTTGCGCGCGAAGAGAGCGCGGCATATTTTGTCACGCGGCCGAGGGAAAGCCGGATCGCCGCATGGGCATCCCGTCAGAGCGCTCTCCTGAGGTCGCGGGAAGAACTGGAAAAGGCGTATCGATTACGGGAACAGGAATTCCGTGCGGGGGATGTACCGCTGCCGGATTTTTGGGGTGGATTCCGCATCGCACCCGTGAACATGGAATTCTGGCAGGGACGCGAAAGCCGGCTGCATGACCGTATCCGGTACGAACGGATCGGCCCGGGATGGAGCATCGCCCGGCTTTCCCCTTGAATGCTTGACCATCTCACGTTTTCTTCCTACTATGAGTTCGCTAACCGTTTGAAATCTCGACGTATGACATCCGACACGCTCCGCAATCCCACCCCCTCACCGCTCCCGGCCCCGAACGGGACGTTCCCCGTGCTCCTGGGCGCCTCAGCCGTCTTTGGAGTCGCATAGCGACGGTTGGTACAGACGTTCAGCTCCATCCATTTCGATCACATATAATAATGACGTGCGCGCACGTACTCCTGGTGCTCGGCACAGCCATCGGGCTTTCTTGAATCGGACCTTGACGATAGCGTTTCTTGCGCTGGCGGGCATTGTTGCTGAAGCCCCTGGCGACGTCGTATTGAGCCCCTTCGGCGCGTCAGCGCAACAGGTAGTGTCGGCCCGTACGGACACCGTGCCGGGCAGGCCGGCCACGTCCGGCGTCATGAATCGCCGGCGCAGAGCGCTTCAACTGAGGTCGACGAGGATGCAGGATCAAGTCGCGCCCGACACGCTCGGCGTGCGGCGTGCGGACACGACGGCGGCTGTCCCCCGCGACTCCTCTGCCCGTCTTGAGCAGTTCAGCAATGAACGCCGCGACGCTGTTAACGCGATGGGCGCCTTGCGGCCCCCGCATCCTCTGTATCTCGGCAATCCCATCCAAACGCGAACGCAGACGGTTCTCGACTCAACGCGCATGGCGTATACCGTCCGCTATATGATCGGCACCCATGACATCCGGGCGCCGATCATCCTTCCGTTCGAGGAATACACAAAGGTCCGCCTTGACTTTGCCCTGCGCAAGAATTGGCAGGACATGGTACAGTCGACCGTGAGCCTTGGGATCCGGAAAGAGGGACTGGGGGAATTATTTGGAAAGGTCACCAACATTGAGATCCCCGTGCCGAAAAACCCCATCTTCAGCATTTTTGGCCCGAACATCATCCGCCTGCAGATCAACGGGGCGGTCGACATCCACGCAGCATTCCGGAACACGTCGAACGACCAATTCACCAACAGCCCGCTTGGCCAGTCGCGGAATGAGCCCGATTTCAACCAGGAAGTGCAGGTGACGCTGAAGGGAGAGATCGGCGACAAGCTGAAGATCTCCGCAGACTGGAACACACAGCGTACGTTCGAATACGAGAACCAGCTGAAGGTGAAATACACCGGATACGAAGATGAGATTGTGCAGAGCGTTGAGGCGGGAAACGTTTCGCTGCCGACGTCGTCGTCGTTCATTCCTCCCAGCCAGGCATTATTCGGCATTCTCGCCAAATTCCAATTCGGTCCACTGCGCCTTACCACCGTCGCGTCCCAAAAGAAGGGGCAGATCAAGGACCTGACGATCACGGGGGGAGCCCAGCCGACGCCATTCATCAGACGTCCGTCCGAATACTCGCAAGACCATTACTTCGTCGACACCGTGTACATAGGCGAGTACGAGAACATCTTCTTGAGCATACCCAGCGTGGCCAGGACCGAACTGGAGATCCGTGAGATCGAAGTGTGGGTGACAAGCACGGCGTCGTTCAACGCAGGCGACAGGAACATCATCGCTTTCATGAGCGAAGACAGCGTCCTCGCCAACATGAATGACCCTGCAGCACGCTCGCGGACATATAACGAGATTCCCGGCGCATTAGTTGTCGGCAAGTTCAAGCAATTGACGGAGAAGACGGATTTCACCTACAACCCTAATGCGGGCATCATCACACTCAACACTTCTTTATCGGCCGAACAGGCGATGGTTGTTGCCTACACGCGGCAAGGGTCGGGGACTCCCGTACAGATCGGCAATTTCGCATCCCGGGATTCGTCGCAGTTTCTGGTCATGAAGCTCGTGAAGCCGAAGTTCAAGCCTTCGCCCGATCACAAAGAGGCTTGGCGATTGTTGCTGAAGAACAGGTATTCGCTTGGTGGAAGGGGGATCAAGGAAAGGGGATTCGATTTCAAGGTCCAGTACGAGTTGTCGGGGAGCCCTCCGGTCGTGAACGTCTTGCCCGAAAACGTTACGCTGCTCGAAATGTTTGGACTCGACCGATATGGGTCGGATAAGCAAAAGGGTCAGGACGAAGTGTTCGACTACATTCCCTTTTACACTGTCGATGAGCAGCGCGGAGAGGTCATTTTCCCTACGCTGGAGCCGTTCCGAGCGGAGTCGATCCGAAGGCAACTTGAGGCCAGTGGACTTTCCCCCGCAGCCGCCACAGCGGCGGCAGATTCATTCGCGATCGACGCTGTGTATGATACGACGGTCAACGGCGCCATGAATGACGAAAAATCGGGGCGCTTTTCGTTTGTCGGCAACGTCACGCCGTCGACCAGGTCGAGCTATCCGCTCGGGTACAACATTGTCGATGGAAGCGTCGAAGTTATTGTCGACGGCCAGAAGGCCACGCCGAACGTCGACTATACGGTAGATTACATCACGGGAAATGTCGTCATCAAGAATCAGTCGCTCCTCGTGCCGGGACGAACACTCCAGATCCGGTATGAGGCAAACGATCTCTTCCAACTCGCGTCGAAATCGTTGTTGGGAGCTCGGGGCGAGTTCGACCTTGCCAGGAACACGAGCCTCGGCTTTACGGTGATGAACCTCAACCAACAATCACTGAGCGACAAGGTGCGACTTGGCGAAGAGCCGATCAGCAATACGATCTTTGGAATGGACGGAGGTACACAGTTCGACCTTCCGTTCGTAACCAAGGCGTTGAACTGGCTCCCCGGCGTACAGACGATTGCCGGGTCGAGCGTCAACGTCCGTGGCGAAGCGGCGTATATGTCCCCCGACCCGAACACGCGCAAGAGTCCCATCGATCAAGACGGCGGGATGGGGATAGCCTACATCGACGACTTCGAAGGGGCGAAGCGGTCAATACCGCTCGGGATTGCAGCTTTGGCGTGGAGGGACATCAGTCCGCCGTACTATATTCCGGGGCTCGATCAGTATGTTCCGCCGGTCGGTTCGGATTCTTCGATTGCCACGAACGACCCCGCGGTGGAAAGTCAACTCCTGCCCGATTCCGTGAAAATGGAATACAAAGGACAAGCTGCCTGGTTCAACATTGGTCAGAGCGACGTGTTCGTGCAGGACATCTGGGGGAATCGCCGCAGTGTTTCCCGTCAGAACGAACAGGTGACCGTCATGAACATCCTGTTCCGCCCGTGGGAAAGGGGAACATACAATTATTCGATGGATCTGGAAAACAAGCTCCGGAGGGAACCGTCCAAAGCATGGGGAGGCATCCAACGAATTCTGGGAACGACGGCTACGAACCTGGTGGACGAGAATATTGCGTTCGTGGAAATGTGGGTCAACGTGACGGAAACGCCGGCCGGCGGCATGATGCATATCAATCTCGGCAGCATCAGCGAAGATATGATCCCCAATCGCGATCTCAACACGGAGGATTTCGAAGGAGGGATCGCGAACAATTCGCTGAACCAGTCGATCGAGGACGTCGGTATCGACGCGCGGAACGATGCGCAAGAACGGGTCGATCATGCCGACTTCGTCGCCAAATATCCGCAGTTCGACGGCGACCCGGCTGGGGACAACTGGCGCCGCATTTCCACGGTGCTCGAGCATGTGCTTGACACAACCGAGGCTATCCGCTTCATCGGATACAACGGCACGGAAAACAATCACGAAGACCTTGTCGGCGCGCGCTATCCCGATACGGAGGACCTGAACGCAAACAACAATATCGACCGAGTGAATTCGTATTTCGAGTACGACATCGCGCTCGACACCACGCATCCGGACTTTCAAAAGTATGTCGTCGGTCAGGGTCTGAACGGTTGGTATCAGGTACGGGTCCCGTTGAACAAATACCGTCGTAGGATCGGATCACCGTCGTTTTCCAACATCGAAGCGGTTCGCGTGTGGCTTAACGGCGCGGAAACCGACGTTCTCGTGAGGATGACAGAGTTCAATCTCATCGGCAATCAATGGGAAGAATTGGTAAAGAACGACCCCACGTTCAAGGTGTCGACGGTCAATTATGAGGATAATCCGTCGTACACGATCCCGCCGGGCGTACGTCGTGAACGGGACCGTACGCGTCCGGACGAGAATATCCTGGGGAATGAGCAGTCATTGAACCTGATCCTCACCGGCGTGCCGGACGGGGAACATCGCAGGGCCATTAAGCGATTCGCCTCTCGTCCGCTCGACCTGTTCAGCTATCGCGCGATGAAGATGTTCGTCCACGGCGAAACCCGACCCGGGCTTACCTTTGTCTATAATGACACGTCGAGCTACGACGCCGAGGTGTTCGTCCGGTTCGGCGCCGATTCGTTGAACTACTATGAATACCGTGCGCCCGTCCATCCCGATTGGAATACTGCGAACGATATTACAATCAGGTTTAGCGACCTGACGGCCATCAAACTCGCCCGCGACAGCGCGAGGGCGATTACGCGGCGGTTCCCGGTGCCCGGTGGCCCTCCGGGAAGTACGTATCAGATCCGCGGTGAGCCGACGCTGAACCGAGTGAAAGAGATACTCGTCGGTGTTGAGAATCGGGCCGGGGGCCGGCCGTTCCTCGACGGCGAAGTATGGGTGAATGAATTGCGTCTGACGGACGTGGACGACACGCCCGGCTGGGCATACCGGTTTGATACTCAGTTCAAATTCGCAGACATCGCGTCACTCGCGTTCTCCATGCAGAATCGGGACCCGTTCTTCCACGGACTTGAAGAGCGGTTCGGCTCGCGGGTCCAGCGTTCGGACTGGACTCTCTCGGCATCTGTTCAACTGGAAAAATTCCTTCCGGAGAAGTGGACGGGCACACAGCTCTCGTTCAGCTATTCGCACGTCGAGGCGCTTCAGGATCCGCGATATTTACCCGGAACCGATATTCTGGTTGAAGAGGCGGCGCATCAGATCGACCGGGATACGTCGACGACTCGGGTGAAGCCGGCAGTAAGCGGAGCGGCATTGCGCACGCAATCGCAGGACCTCAGCGTCACAGAGTCGTATGCGATGCCGGCTATACGATTGAACATTCCCTCCACGGCATGGTGGGTGACGGAAACGATCAATCGCATGACGTTCGGTTTCTCGTTCACAGAAAACACCCGCCGGAGTCCGACGATCCGGACGGCCATGTCCTGGGCATGGAACGCCCGCTTTGGATATCAGTTGCCCTTCAGCCCCAACTCGTTTCTCGAGCCGTTCAGCTTGGCGGGCGACTTCGCGCTGTTGTCTCCGTGGAAAGGGACGAAGGTGTATTACCTGCCGCGCCAGGTAACGCTGAGTTCGTCGTTCAACCGGGGCCAGAGCCGAAGTCAGGCACGGGCCCAGACCCAGCTCAGCCCCGTGAACCGCCAATTCGGAGCCCAGCGGGACATGTCTTTCTCGTGGCAATTGATCGAGAACGGATTGCTCAGTCCGAGCCTCGATTACCAGCTCACGGTGGCAAGCTCGCTGGTCCATCTCGAGACCGACCGGTTCGGACTGCAAAGGTCGTTCTCGGAGATGTTCAATGACATATTCCTGAGCGACCGGCTCGTCAATTTCGGAGAAGACCTTCAATACTCCCAAAGCGTGAACGTTGCCACAAAGCCCATCGTCCCGAAGGTGTTGAGTCTCGACAAGATCTTCGTGCCGTCGCTCAGGTACAACGTGCGCTACAGTTGGATGAGGAATCTGCAGGCCGGCCGGCTGGGCCGGAATGCTTCCTGGTCGAGCGCGCTCACATTCGGGTTCGACGTCAACGTGAAAGTGCTCGGGGATATGATCTGGTCGACACAGACGGCGCCCGCGCCGGGAGATTCTGCGGCCAAGCGAAGCCCGCTGCAAGCGCTCGATCAGATCACGCGGATCTTCTTCAAAATGACGATTTTCGACTTCGAACGATTGAACATCACGTTCACGCAGAGCAATTCATCCGCCAACAGCGGAGTCCTGGGGCGTCCGGGATTCGGCAACGTGTTTAATCGAATACCCTTCCTTCAGTCGTCCCTTGTCGATAACGGGCCGTCGCTCCTGTATCAGCTCGGACTTTCTTCCGACCCTCACGGGGAGGTCGTCCTCGGGACCTCCGGGTCGTTTCCCTTCATCCGCGGGACGACGAATCGCGGGCCGCGTGCGTCCGGGCCCGGCCTTGCGAACCTGACGGATGTGTTCAGTCAGGCGAACAAGGTCGCCATGCGCACGTCCCGGCCGTTGTGGGAAGGGGCGCAAGTGGACCTCAGTTGGAATGTCGGGTGGTCGTACAATACGAGCACATCCATCACCGTTGATTCCCTGGGCGTATCGAAGATCAACAGCCGGAGCATGTCGGGGGATGTCGACCGGTCGTTCCTCTCGTTGCCCCCGGTGTTGTTTTTCAAGCTGTTCAAAACGAGCATCGAGGACGTCAACAAGAGATTCGAGCGGCTCCGTATTGACCGCAGCGACGGACGTCCCGACGAGGCAAAGATCGCGGCCGCTTTCGAAGAGGGGCTCGAGGCCTTCCCGGTTCTGAGCCGGCTCCTGGGAACCATAGCTCCGCGCGTGAATTGGAGCATTCGCTGGGACGGTCTTGAGAAAATGGCGCTGTTTAAGAGCTTCGCATCCCGCGTCGCCCTCGACCATTCCTACTCATCCAACTTCCGGCGCCGATGGCGCATGTCGTTGCAGGGCGAAGAAGTCACGGAAGGTGAAACGGTGTCATATGCGTTCACTCCGTTGGCCGGTCTCAACATCGGCTTCAAGGACTTTATCAAAGGAAATCTCGGCGCGACGATACGGTACTCCACGTCGACGTCGTTCGACCTGAACCCGACAATTCAAAACGTAGTGGAGAGCGGCACGGAGGAATTGAGCATCTCGGGAAGCTATTCCCGGCAGGGTTTCGAATTTCCGTTGTTCGGGTTGTCACTGTCGAACGATCTTCAGATGACGTTTTCGTATTCCCAGTCAAGCAACAAGAGGAAGCTCTTCAACCTGAGAGAGAATTTTAAAAAGGAGGGAACGACGCTGGACGGATCGACGCGAACGACGATCGAACCGAGAATTCGGTACATCCTCTCCGCGCGTGTGACGGCGTCACTGTACTACCGGCACACCAAAACAAAGCCGGACGCGGGCGGGTCGCAAGTGATCGGACAGACGATCAATGAAGGAGGGTTGGATATTAATGTCGCGATTCAATAGAATGGTCGATTGACGATTGACAATTAACAATCGACAATTGACAATTGACAATCTCCAAAGGCTCCTCCTCGTAATTGCATCCCTTTCCATTAATGCCTAGATTCAGCGACTTGCGGCGACAGTTTGACAGGAGAAACTGATAGTGTCCCAATTCAAGCGGCGAATATTGTGGGTGGACGACGAGATTGAGATGTTGACGGCCCACGTGAGGCTGCTTGAACAGAAGGGCTACGTGGTGGAGACTGCCACGAACGGCGACGATGCGATTCAGCTCGTGATGGAGAAGGGATACGACCTCGTGTTCCTGGACGAAATGATGCCCGGCAAGGGGGGATTGCAGACGCTTGCTGAGATCAAAGACGCCGAGCCGAACCTTCCGGTGATCATGGTGACAAAGAACGAGGCCGAAAGTCTGATGGAGGAAGCGATCGGCGGGAAGATCACGGACTACCTGACGAAGCCGGTCAACCCCAGCCAGATCCTGATGGCGGTCAAGAAGATACTGGAATCAAAAAAGATCACCGGGGAGGCTATGTCGAGGGATTACGCGAAAGAGCTTCAGAACATCGCGATCTCCTTGATGAATCCGCTTGACGAGCAGGAGTGGATCGACCTCTACATCAGACTGACCAATTGGGACATGGAGCTGGACGGGCATCCGGAGCTGGGTTTACGACAGACGGTGCTGGACCAGAAGAGGGAATGTAACGTCGAGTTCAGCAAGTTTGTCGAGCGCAAGTATCGCTCATGGATCGAGTCCGACAAGCGTCCCATTCCCCTCTCGCCCGACGTCCTGGACAAGTTTGTCGTTCCGGAGCTGGGAAAGGGGCGTTCTGTATTCTTCTTCGTCATCGACTGTATGCGGCTGGACCAGTGGCTGGTGATGGAGGAGTTTCTTACCGACTATTTTTCATTCCAGCGAGACCACTATTTCAGCATTCTGCCGACGGCGACTCCGTATTCCCGTAACTCGATCTTCAGCGGACTGTTTCCAATGGACCTGGAAAAGCGTTTTCCCGAGATCTGGCAGGCGGGCGAAGATGACGAGAACAGCCGCAATCGCCACGAGGCGCTGTTGCTGGAGAAGTTCCTGGAGCGCCGGAAGATCGTCCTGAAGCCGGAACCGAAATACGTCAAGATCGTGGAAGCGGAATTCGGCCGGCAGTTCGAGAGTAATATCGCGTCGTATGCCCAAAGCAAACTGACGGCGGTCGTGGTGAATTTCGTCGACATGCTGGCGCACGGCAGGTCCGATTCGCCCCTTTTAAAAGAGATCGCACCTGACGAAGCGGCGTACCGCTCACTGACAAGGTCATGGTTCCAGCACTCGTCACTGTTCGGGATGCTGCAAACGCTGGCGCGTCAGAAGAACGTCACGATCCTCATGACCACCGACCACGGCAGCGTACGGTGCATGCGCGGCTCCAAGGTTGTCGGCGATAAGGAAGCCTCGACAAGCTTGCGGTACAAATACGGCCGAAATCTCAAGGTCGACGAGAAGAACGCCGTATTTGTCAAGACCCCCTCCGATTTCAAGCTTCCACGGACGAGCGTTACAACGAATTACATCCTAGCCAAAGAAGACTACTATTTCGTCTATCCAACCGATTTCCACCGGTATCTCAGCCAATATCGCGACAGTTTTCAGCACGGCGGCATATCGATGGAAGAGATGATCCTGCCCATCGTCAAGCTCGAGGCGAAGTGACGCTGCGGATCATTACGCGGTCGGCGGAAGAAACGCGCGCCGCCGCTGCCGCCTTTGCTCGCAATCTGCGGCGCGGCGACTGTGTCGCACTGTCGGGTGCGCTTGGAACGGGCAAGACCCAGTTTGTCAAAGGCGTCTGTGAGCGATTCGCTGTGGGCGAAACGGTCGCCAGTCCCACCTATGTGCTGATGAACCGGTACGGCGGCCGGGACGACAAGGGCCGGGAAATATTGTTGTATCATTTCGACCTCTATCGCATCCGGTACGCGGATGAGGTCCACGACCTGGGCGCCGCAGAGTTCATCGGCGGCGACGGCATCAGCATGATCGAATGGTCGGATCGTTTTCCTGAGATTCTTCCCGCACGCCGGTACGACGTTCGATTGTCGGCAGGATCGTCGCAGGATATGCGGACGGTGGAGATCGTTCCCGTCGGAGTCGACGCATGAATGTCCTCGGCATCGAAACGGCGACAGACGTTTGTTCCGTGGGCATCGTTTCCGATGAGCGGACCTTTCACCGATCCCTGCGCGAAGACCGTGTACACAGCGAAAAAGTATTGACGCTGACAGACCTTGTACTAAAAGATGCCGGACTCACGCCGCACGACCTGCACGGAATCGCCGTGTCGTCCGGTCCGGGCTCTTTCACCGGACTGCGCATCGGCGTCAGCACAGCCAAAGGCATGTGCTACGCGCTCGATTTGCCGCTGCTCGGTGTGCCGACCTTTGACGCGATCGCGAGGGCAGCGCGGTCGTCGGGTGTCGTTGAAGGCCCCGTCGTCGTCGCCGCGGATGCACGGCAAGGGGACTGGTACGTTGGCACGTATGACGGACAAGGAGTGGCAGTATGGCGGGGAGTGGAAACCCTGGCGGAGGTGTCCCAGCGGTTGTCGGCAGGACAACGCATGCTGACGGACCGTCCGGAGGCCTTTGCCGGAGGGGCGGCGATCGACCTGCATCCGTTTTGCAGGGGAGATGTTGTCGCTGTAGCGGCGGCCGAACGATTACGATCGGGAAAGACGGATGACCCGGTGACGTTCGAGCCGGCGTATATGAAGGAATTCGTGACACGCAAGCCGCGGGCACAGTCAGAGTTGCGGCAGCCATCTTAGGGAGAGATCCATGGCATGGTTCAAGCGGTCGAAAGTCAACATTTCGTCGGAAAGTCAGAAAAAGGACATGCCCGACGGTATGTGGACGAAATGCGGCGGGTGCGGCGAGATCATTCACAAGAAACACCTCGAGCAAAATCTGTGGACGTGCGCCAAATGCAACTATCATTTCCGGATCGGCAGCAAGGAATATTTCGGGATTCTGCTCGACAAGGGCACGTTCAAGGAAATGGACAAAGGCATGCGGTCGGTCGACCCGTTGAAGTTCAACGATTCGAAGCCGTATGCGAAACGAATCGACGAGACGATCCGCAAAACGGGGCTGCACGACGCTGTGCGCACTGGTCAGGGGGAAATGGACGGCATGCCGGTCGTTGTTGCATGCATGGATTTCTCCTTCATCGGCGGCAGTATGGGGTCGGTGGTGGGTGAGAAGGTTGCGCGGGCCATCGACAAGGCTCGCACGACCAAGCGCCCGTTGATCGTCATTTCCTCGTCCGGCGGCGCCCGCATGATGGAAGGCGCATTGTCGTTGATGCAGCTGGCAAAAACCAGCGCAAAGCTGGCCGAGCTGTCTCAGGCGAAGGTGCCGTATATTTCCGTCATGACGGACCCGACGACCGGAGGCGTTACAGCGAGTTTTGCGATGCTCGGAGACGTCCACGTCGCGGAGCAACAAGCGCTGATCGGCTTCGCAGGACCGCGCGTCATCAAGCAGACCATCGGAAAAGACCTCCCTGCGGGGTTTCAACGGTCGGAATTTCTGCAGGAGAAGGGCTTTATCGATCTCGTTGTTCACCGGAAGGAACTCCGTCCAACGCTTGTGCGGATACTTGCACACCTCTCTTCCTGACCTCTTGAGCTCATTTCTGAGATGAATTCCAAGGAGATCCACATCCTCGGCGTACCCATGGACCTGGGCGCGGGTCGCCGCGGTGTCGACATGGGTCCGTCTGCAATCCGGATTGCCGGCGTCGGTGAGCGGCTTCGCTCGCTCGGTCACAAAGTAGTGGATGAAGGCGATATTCTGATCAAACCCCCTGAACTGCAACGGATCCGCAACGAGAAGCTGAGATACCTTCCGGAGATCGTACGAGCGTGCACGCTTCTCGCGGGGCGGGTGGATAAGCTGGTGTCGAACGGCCATTTTCCCCTTGTGCTTGGCGGCGACCATTCAATCGCAATCGGGACGATCGCCGGACTGGCGTCGCATGCCCGGTCGGAAGGGAAGAAACTCGGCGTGTTGTGGATCGACGCACATGGAGACCTGAATACGGACGCATCGTCTCCGTCGGGCAACATTCACGGCATGCCGCTTGCGGCTTCGATCGGTTTGGGCGCGCTCGAACTGACCTCTGTCGGCGGAGAGTTCCCGAAGGTCTCCCCCAAAAACGTCGTCCTCGTCGGTACGCGAGAATTGGACGACGGTGAGCGTGTGAACATCAAACAGCAGGGCGTGAACATTTTTACGATGGAAGAAATCGACAAACACGGCATGGCCGTCATCATGGCCAAGGCACTGCGCAAATTGCGCGAGGTCGATCTCCTCCACGTCTCTTTCGATCTGGATGCCGTCGACCCTTCGGTCGCTCCCGGCGTCGGGACGCCCGTCAAAGGAGGGCTCGATTACCGCGAGGCCCATCTTATCATGGAAACGCTGAATGAATCCGGGCTCATGACCTCGCTGGAAGTGGTGGAGGCCAACCCGATCCTCGACAACCGGAACCAGTCCGCGGAATTCGCAGTCGAGCTTATTCAGTCCGGTTTCGGTAAGAAGATCATTTGACCGTGCAAACGCTTTCGACCATAGGTGAACTGCAGGCAGCCGCGGATGCGGCGCGTGTGGCCGGCAAGCATATTGCGCTCGTTCCGACCATGGGGGCTTTGCACAAAGGTCACATCAGCCTTATCGAGCGAGCTCGCTCGATGGCCGACGTCGTTGTGACGTCGATCTTCGTGAACCCTGCCCAGTTTGGTCCGCAGGAAGACTTCGAAAAATATCCGCGAGACCTTGTCCGGGACAGCGCACAGGCGCAAGCCGCGGGCACGGATATTTTGTTCACGCCTGATGTTGCAGTGATGTATCCGAGGGGATTTCAGACCTACATCGACAACAACCGCTTAGCGACGATCCTCGAGGGGCTGGAACGACCGGGCCATTTTCGGGGCGTGGCGACGGTGGTCACGAAACTGCTCAATGCCGCAAAGCCGCACATCGCCGTGTTTGGCCAAAAGGATGCCCAGCAGGCAGCCCTCGTTCGCATGCTGGCGCGCGACCTCAACATTGATGTCGAGATCGTCGTTGCTCCGATAGTTCGCGAGCCGGACGGGCTCGCCCTGAGCTCGCGGAATGTCTACTTGTCACCCGAACAACGCAAGAACGCGGTCGCACTTCACCGGTCGCTGGAAAAAGCCGCAGAGATGGTGCGTGCAGGAGAGCGATCGCTCGATGTCCTCCGCGACACCATGCGGGCGGTCATCGAAGGGGGCAATCCCACGAAAATCGACTACATTGCTTTTGTTCATCCGGAAACCTTTGAACCGATGAGCGAGGTCGATCCACGCGGCACGCTGGTTGTTGTGACGGTCCGGTTTGGCGATACGCGATTGCTCGACAACGAAATCCTCAGGAATACATGAACGATCGACCGATTCTGCGCCCTCTTGCAGCCGTGGTCATGGCTGCAGGGAAGGGTACACGCATGAAAGACCCCAGCCGGGCTAAGGTCATGTATAACCTCTTGGGGAAGCCCCTGATCCACTATGTTGCCGACCTGGCATTTCAACTTGGCGCAGTGCGTGTCATCGTCATCGTCGGATGGCAGCGCGAACTGGTGGCGGAATTCCTGAAGCAAGAGCACCCCGGCGTGGAAACGGTCGTTCAAGAGGAGCAACGAGGCACAGGTCATGCCGTTCTACAGGCGGAGCAACCTCTCCGATCATTCGACGGCGACATCGTCGTCCTGTCGGGAGATGTGCCCCTGCTGACGGCTGAAAGCATGGGGGAACTTATCTACCATCACTGGTCGACTGGGGCCGTCGGCACGATCCTCACGGCGGATTTCCCGGACCCGGCCGGATATGGGCGGATCATTCGGAACTCCGACAGTTCGGTGGAGAAGATCGTCGAGCACAAGGATGCATCGGGAGAGGAGCGGGCGATCATGGAGATCAATTCGGGGATATACGTCTTCGATTGCCGACGCCTGTTCGAGGCGCTCCACCACATCACGCCGCAAAACGTACAGGGGGAATACTACCTGACCGACGTGTTCGAGTATTTTTGGAAACACCATTTTAAGATATCGGCTCTGAAAGCCTCGCATCCCGACGAGATTCACGGTGTTAATACGTTCGAGCAGCTGGAAGAAGCGCGTGCCGTGCTTGTTGCCCGGCAGCAAAAGGTCTAAATGATCCGGATCCGTTACATAGCATTCGCAGCGATGCTCAGCGCTCTTCCAGCGGCACGGGGACAATCCGTCGCCGTTCCGTTGAAACACGATGTCTACGAGTTCCTGAAGAAAATGGAGGCATCGCACATCCTCCGCGGGTATCGGGATATCATCAAACCGATCTCGCGTCTACACGCGGCCAAGCTGCTCCTGGCAGTCGACACAGCAGCTGCGCGACTCACACCGGTCGACCTTCGCCGTTTGAATTTCCTGAAGATCGAGTTCGGACATGAATTGGGATTGCTGGACGTCTCCTGGTCGGAAGTTCCTCGGCGTTGGCATCCGTTGATGTTTCCGATTCGGGGAGGATACATGAACGTCGACCTGAACTTGGGGTATTCCGTCATGAGATCCCAGGGTGACCACGTCAACAAACAGACGAACGGGTTCAAGACGTACGGGTATGCTTTCGACCGGTTCGGATTTGCGCTCTCCTTCGCCGACAATCGGGAGAACGGAAACGCCATCAACCGGAACAAGTCGTTCACTCCTGATGAAGGTGTCGGCTTTCTGCTACAAAGGGCGAACATCATCGAATACAATTTTGCAAACGCACAGTTCACGTACGATGCTTCAGGAATAACTGTTGCGCTGGAAAAGATCCCGCAGTGGTGGTCGACGGGTCGTCGTGGAAGCCTATACTTGTCCACCAAATCCCCGGCTCCCCCGCAATTCAGGTTCCGCGCGGAATTGACCGACTGGATGGATTTCACGTACATCCACGCCGACCTCAATTCCCTGGTTGTCGATTCCAACCGATCGTACCAGGCGAACAGTTCAGCGTCGACGCCGTTCTATCGCACAGTGTATCGTCAAAAATATCTCGCCTCGCACGCCGTTGAAGTAAGCGTATGCAACTGGCTGGATGTTTCACTCGGCGAATCTGTGATCTACAGTGACCGTGGTCTGCAACTGATCTATCTTCTCCCTGTCATGTTCTTCAAGTCCGGTGAACATTATAACTTGGACACCGACAACACCCAGTTCTTTTTCAGCGTCGATGTGAACCCCCTGGAGCATGTGAATGTATACGGATCACTCGTGATCGACGAATTCAGTTCTTACGACGTGTTCAATGAGGAGCGGGCGAGAAACCAGGTGGGATGGACCGTCGGCACTCAGGTGTACGACGTCCCCATTCCGGACATGGAGTGGCTCCTCGAATACACTTTGATCAACCCGTGGGTATATTCGCACAAGTATCCGGCTGCCCGGTTCACGAATTCCGGTTACGATATGGGACACTGGATCGGGCAGAACGCCGACAACTTGTTCAGCGAGCTCGTGTATCGGCCGCACCGTGCGGTCAGGCTCAGTGCCTGGTATGAAGCGGTCCGAAAGGGGGGGGGTGCCGATGTTGCATTGCAGTATCAACTGCCTTCTCTGCCGTTCCTCTACGGTCCGGTACGAACGGAACATTCCATTGGCATTGCCGCCGTCTACCAGCCCGTCCGCGACGTGTTCCTTGACGTCCGCGCCCGGACATTCCGGACCGCTAACGAAGCAACTCCCGCGCTCGAACACGGGGAAAAACCCGAGATCACCGTCGGCTTGCGCTACGGACTGTGGTGACTTCCCTGATCGAAGCACATGGCTGAGTGGTTTATCCTTCCTCTCCGCAACGTCTTTCCTTCAGTTGTGTGGTCGGGTCCCGGCGCCGACATCCATCTCACGTTTGACGACGGTCCGCATCCTGCCGCAACACCGGTCGTTCTGGAGATCCTTCGTCGCTATCACGTTCGGGCGACATTCTTTCTTGTTGGCGAACGAGTACAGAAGTATCCCGAGATTGTGCAGGCAATCGTCGCCGACGGACATGCGGTGGGCAATCACACGTATTCGCACCGTTCGGTCATGTTTCGGAGCACTGGAAAAGTGCGGGATGAAGTGCGCCGATGCAACGAGGCCATTCTGGAGTCGGGAGGACCGAGGCCGTCGATGTTTCGTCCTCCGCATGGAGTGTTCGACCCGACCACTCCTGCACGTGTTCGAGCCGAAGGTTGCTCCACGGTGCTGTTCGGCGTGAATTCCTGGGATTTCTCCCGGCCGCATCCGAACCGGATCATCGATCGGATAGTGCGATTAACGCGTCCGGGTGACATTGTGTTGTTCCACGACAATGATGTAACGCAGGACCGGGTGGAGCACTATCTTCCAGGATCGCTGGACGGACTCCTGTCCCGCGGCCATACCATTTCGCTCCTCCCCTCATGATCATTCCACTCCTGATAGTCTTCGGTACTTTGTATCTGACCGTCGTGGTTCTTCTTGTCGCGGGCGTTGCACTCGCCGGTCGCCGAGACCGTCCCGACCCCGCGGTGCGTCCTTTCGTTTCCGTCGTCATCCCGGCAAGAAATGAAGAGGCCACGATCGAAGCATGCCTGGAATCCGTACGTGACCAGTCCTATCCTTCGAACCTCTTCGAAGTGATACTCGTCGACGACAATTCGACGGATCGCTCGGGTGCCATCGCCGCAGATCAAGCATCGAAAGTGCTGAACATGCGCGTGATCGTTCCACGCGAAAGCAGCCATTTGACAGGAAGGTCGAACGCTCTAGCGCAAGGGATTGACGTGTCGAGGGGAGAGGTGATCATGATGACGGATGCTGACTGCGTTGTCCCCCCAACGTGGGTTGAACATACGGCGCGACGATTCCGCGAGGGCGTGGGTGTTGTCGGCGGGATGACCGTGCAGAGGTCGACAAGTGCTCTCGACGGCATGCAGTCGCTCGATTGGACTTTTCTCCTCGGCATTGCGACCGCAACCGTCGGCCTCCGGCTTCCATTGAGCATCATCGGCAACAATTTCTCGATCAGTCGTAAGGCGTACGACGACGTCGGCGGGTTTCGGTCGATCAAGAACAGCGTGACAGAGGATTTTCAGCTCTTCAAGTCGGTCGTGAATACGGGGAGATGGGCGTATGCGTTCATGCTCGACCCTGCGACGACGAACGTCACGCGTCCTTGTCCGACAGTTGTGGAGATCATCGAACAAAAACACCGTTGGGGAAGGGGAGGTCTGGACCTCAACTGGCTGGGATACACGCTTGTCGTCACGGCATTCATGACCCACGCGTTGATCGTTCTGGGGCTTTTGGCTTCGGATGGACGCGCATTGGGTTGGCTGGGTATCAAGGCTGCTGCGGATCTTGCCTTCGTTGCGCTTGTTGCCAAGAGAGTCGGCAGGCTGGACGACCTGAGGTCGTTCATCTGGTTTGAGCTCTATTATCTGCTGTACGTCGTGCTGATGCCGCTGCGTGTTTTCTTTGTGCGGAAAGTGGTATGGAAGGGAAGGGCGTACGCCGAATGATCGCCGGGGAGGCGAAGACCTGTGTCAACCCGGGAGATGCTTGTTGACGATCTCGAGCAGTTGTTCCTGGTTGAACGGTTTTTGGAGATACGTCACCATCGGATCTGAACCCCAGGCTCCGGCATCGGCCGCAAAGCCCGTCATAAGAACCATGGGAATGTTTCGGGTGGCAGGTGTCTCGCGGAGCCGCTCATGGACCATAAAGCCGTTCATCTTCTCCATGTGCACGTCGCAGATGACGAGATCGGGTAGTTCCTGCACAGCCAGATCGTATCCGTCGGTGCCGTCGTCGGCCTGCAGGACCTTGTGTCCTTCGTTTTCAAGAATTTGACAGATTACTCCCCGATATTCGGACTCGTCGTCGATGACAAGAATGCGGCTCATAAATGTGATCTTCCTTTCTTGCCGTAACCTACGACGATGCAACGTCAACTTCAATAGATATTGAAGGTGCGCGTATGGAAGCGTACATTTAAAGCCTTTTCAGGAGCCGGCAGAACGGTGCCTCCGAATCACAAGGCGATTTGGACGGACTATTGCACCGGTCTTAAGTTGCTACGGAGAGCTGGCAGAACGGCTATTGCACCGGTCTTGAAAACCGGCGCCCCGAAAGGGGCTTGTAGGTTCGAATCCTACGCTCTCCGCACGTTGGGTTTCGCAAATACCGGAACACTGTTGCATTCTTCATCTCTCTGTTCCGATTCATAATTATTTCTTTCCCGCCTTTTCCAAAGTTTCTCACGTACTTCGGTCCTACAGCCGAAAAATGTGCTCCGGTGCCTGTGCCGCCGAGGCACGGTCCTTGCAAACATTTTCCCTGCTTGACAATGCAGTTGCGCCATCTCCAATCTTGCGAGATGTGACCTTCCGTTACCCAGAATCATGGACGAACCCAGATTCCATTGTCTCGATTGCGACAAGATCTTTCGCGTCGCGGTTGCCGGCTGCGAAAGCCAACCCATCGTGATGAGATGTCCGCTCTGTAGTTCTGTCGAGGTTGAGCGGCTTCCCGAAAATGTGGTGCACTTCCTCGAGGAAGGCGAGCACGCCGGCTGGGCGGGTAGTATCAGTTGAATGTCCTGCTTTTCGATCACGATGGAAAGCAGGATTTTTTATCCGACTCCGCACGATCGCGGCCCATTCACCCTCTTCCAACATCCACGAAAGTACCGGCCATGAGCCCTTTAAGCACGCTTCTTCGCTATCTGCGTCTCTGCGGAGTCCCCTTTCACGCGGGGTCGACGGAGAATACTGCTCTGCGCACCTCCGTGGAAGAAGACGCCGAGCTTGCCACCATAGACCGCGTTGTCGTTACACCGCTTTCATTGGACGGTCGCACCTGGCTCGCAGTTACCGGCGAAGGGCGTGTCATTCAACCGCATCTCGTACAACGATCGTTTGGGGTTTGCAGCGTCTCGGGCGTTCATGAAGAAAACCTTCCGTTGCTCTTCCCGGGCTGTGCGGCTGATACGATTCCGCCCCTTGGGAATCTTTTCGGTGTTCCGATTATCCTCGATGAATACCTCAGTGACGCTCAAGCGTTGAGTTTTCCGGCGTACACGAGTGATGTATGCGTCTCGATTCGAACCGCCGATCTGCGCAAGCTGGCCAAACCCGTCGTTGCGCAGATCTCTTCACCCGCGCGCACCGCGGCTGCCATGTCCTGACATCGAGCGGTCGGCCCAATCCATGCATGAGCTCTCCATTGCCCAGAACGTGATCGAGTGGATCCAGCGATCCCTGCCGCCGGAAGACCTCCCGCGTGTCCGCGTGGTGCGATTGCGTGTCGGGGCATTGGCGGGTGTCGTTCCGGATTCGCTTGAATTCTCGTTCGCGGCCGCAACGTACGGAACCACCCTTGAGCGTGCCGCACTAGATATCGAAGCACGGCCATTCGTTGTCCGATGCCTCGCATGCGGCGAGCGGACGTCGAATGAGCTGGGATGGACCGTGTGCGATCTGTGTGGAAGCCGCGACACTGTGGTCGACAGCGGTATGGAGCTCGACCTGGTTCACTTGGACCTGCAGGATCCCCCTCCGTCATGAGCCTCCTCACCATTGAACGCAAGGTGCTCGAAAGGAACGACGCGATCGCGGAAAAGAACCGCGAGACCTTGCACAAGCATGGTGTCTTCTGCGTCAATATCGTCAGCTCCCCGGGGTCGGGAAAGACGACCCTCATCGAACGAACATTGGAAGGCGTAAAGAATCTCATCCGCATTGCAGTTATCGAAGGCGATGTACAGACAGACCTCGATGCCCGGCGCATCGCCGCGTATGGTGTGCCAACCGTGCAAATAGTGACGAACGGCGGCTGTCACCTGGAAGCACATCTGATTGCCGACGCGCTCAACGGGATCTCGTTGGCGGATGCAGATCTTTTGCTGATCGAAAACGTCGGGAACCTCGTTTGTCCCGCAAGCTACGATCTGGGCGAAGAGATCAAGGTTGTCGTACTGAGCGTCACCGAGGGAGACGACAAACCGTTGAAATATCCCGCCATGTTCCGTAACGCTGCCGTCCTTGTCGTCAACAAGATTGACCTCCTGCCGTACCTGCGCTGCAGCATCGACACGCTCGTGGCGAACGCGCTCGGGATCAATCCGCGCCTGAAGGTATTCCGCCTCTCTTCCGCGACGAGTGAAGGAGTGGAAGCGTGGACGTCCTGGCTCGTGGAATCCGTTGCCCGCCATCGCAAGGAACCTTCCGCATGACAACCGTATCCAGCACCGCCCGCCCTCAGCCGAGCCCGTCCTCGGGCGAGGCCGGGGAACGCGCTCATCCCAGCGGCGATAATCGCTTCAAGCTGCTGGACCGCACGATCTCCCGCTTTCAAGCGCGCGGCGACGCGCTCATCGAAGTGCTCCATGCTGCCCAAAGCATCTTCGGCTTTCTTGAGAGCGACCTCATGATCTACATCGCGCGCGCCCTGAAGCTTCCCCTCAGCCGGGTGTACGGCGTGGCCACGTTCTATCACTTCTTCAATCTTAAGCCAAAGGGACAACATACGTTCGTTCTCTGCATGGGAACAGCTTGCTATGTGAAGGGGGCTGAAGCGATCCAAAACGCCGTGTCGGCGACATGCGGCGCTCGATTCGGCGAGACCACGCCGGACGGGGCTGTCTCGCTCGTTTCCGCACGATGCATCGGGTCGTGCGGGCTCGCGCCGGTGGCCGTGGTCGACGACCAGGTGGCCGGCAAACTCAATGTCGAATCCGCCGTCAAGCGGCTGGAAGCCTGGACCACGGAACCGGAAAAGGTGGCGACATGACACTTGAAGAACTCGATGAACGGGGCGCGGAGGAACGGGCGCGCCAGGAAGGATTCAAGACGCGTGTTCTCACATGCACGGCCGCAGGGTGCACGTCGTGCGGCGCGCAAAAAGTCGTGGAACAATTCCGAAAGAGCGTGGAGGACCGCGGCCTGACAAAGGAAGTCGAAGTTGTTGAGACCGGATGCATGGGTCTGTGCGGTGAAGGTCCGCTGGTCCAGATCTTGTCGGACGAGACCCGGTACAGCCGTGTCGACCCCGAAGCGGCGAAACGGATCGTCGACGAACATCTCGTCGGCGGTTCGATGGTCCGGGAACATCGCATCGACCCGGATATGCCGTTCTATGCTCGTCAGGTCAGAGTTGTTCTGCAGAATTGCGGCAGGATCGATGCGGAAAAGATCGAAGGGGCGATCGCCGTCGGAGGGTACACGGCACTTGCAAAAGTGCTGACCGAGATGAAGCCGGAAGAAGTTGTCGAAGAAGTGCGGAAATCCGGTCTAAGGGGGCGGGGTGGGGCGGGATATCCGACCGGTCTCAAGTGGGCGATTGTGCGGAAAGCTCAGGGGGAGCAGAAATTCGCCGTTTGCAATGCGGACGAAGGCGACCCGGGTGCGTTCATGGACCGCAGCGTGCTCGAAGGCGACCCGCACCGAGTGCTCGAAGGTATGGCGATCGCGGGATATGCCACAGGAGCATCGCAGGGCTACATTTACATTCGGGCAGAATATCCGCTCGCCATCGACCGTCTGCGGACGGCGATCAAACAGGCGGAACGGCTCGGCCTGCTGGGAAATCGCATCCTCGAATCGTCGTTCAGCTTTCGCGTCGACCTCCGCATCGGCGCCGGTGCATTCGTATGCGGCGAAGAAACGGCGCTCATGCGCTCCATCCTTGGACGCCGGGGGAGACCCCGGCCTCGTCCGCCGTATCCTTCTGAAAAAGGCTTGTGGGGAATGCCGACGCTTATCAACAACGTCGAAACCTATGCGAACATAGCGCCGATCATTCTCCGGGGAAGCGCATGGTTCGCATCGATGGGGACGCCGAAAAGCACCGGCACGAAAGTGTTCGCGCTTGCTGGCAAGATCCGGAACACCGGATTGATCGAAGTGCCGATGGGCGTTCCGCTGAGACAGATCATCGACGAGATCGGCGGTGGAACGACAGAGGGGACGACGTTCAAGGCTGCGCAGACCGGCGGCCCTTCAGGTGGGTGCATCCCTGCCGGCCATCTTGACCTACCCGTAGACTATGAGTCGCTCCAATCCGTAGGGTCGATCATGGGGAGCGGTGGAATGATCGTGATGGATTCGACTTCAAACATGGTCGATGTGGCGAAGTTCTTCATGGAATTCAGCGTCGACGAATCGTGCGGGAAATGCGTTCCGTGCCGCGTCGGGACGAAGCAAATCGCCCTCTTACTGGAAAAACTCCGGGCGAAAAAGGCCACCATCGACGACCTCGCGTTGCTGGAAGAGCTGTGCGTCATGGTCAAAGAAACGAGCCTTTGCGGGCTGGGGCAATCTGCACCGAACCCCGTTCTCTCGACTCTTCGATTCTTCCGACAAGAATACACGGACCTCCTGAAGCCGAAGCTTGTCTTCGAGCCGTCCGACGGCGTAGCTTGAAAAATCCGGGAGCACGTATGGCAGTCATTACCTTCAGCATCAACGGAGAGCCGGTCAGCGGCCGGCAAGACGAGAGCATCCTTGAGATCGCCCGCCAGCACAACATCCGAATACCAACGCTGTGCCATCTCGACGGTCTTTCCGACGTCGGTGCATGCCGGTTGTGTCTGGTTGAGGTCGAAGGAACAGCGAAACTCTTCCCGGCGTGCTCGACATTTCCCTCGGAGAACATGGTCGTTCGCACGGACACTGATCGGTTACGCCGGTACCGCCGGACGATCGTCGAACTGTTAGCCTCCGAGGGAAACCATCAGTGCGCCGTGTGCGTGGTGAACAATCATTGCGAGCTTCAGAACCTCGCATACCAAGTCGGCCTGGAGCACGTGCGGGTCCAATATTTGTTCCCGCGAAAGGACCTGGACGCCTCGCACAGGGACTACATCATCGACCGCAATCGATGCGTGTTGTGTACGAGATGCGTTCGTGTGTGCCACGAAGTGGAAGGCGCGCACGTCTGGGACATAGCAAACCGCGGTATCAACTGTGAGATCATAGCAGACATGCATCAACCATGGGGGACCTCAGACAGCTGTACGTCGTGTGGCAAGTGCGTGCTCGTGTGTCCGGTGGGAGCGCTGATCGAGAAGGGGGCGACGGTGGCCGAAATGGAGAAGCACCGCGCATTCCTGCCGTACATCATGACCGCGCGGACAAAACACGAATGGATCGCCCGGGCGATCGAGGAGGATTGACATGGCAACGAGTGCAAAACCCCGCGTCGCAACGGTGTGGCTGGGCGGATGTTCGGGTTGTCACATGTCCTTGCTTGACCTCGACGAACGTCTTATCGAGCTAGCGGACCGCATGGAACTGGTCTTCTCGCCGATCGCCGATGTAAAGGAATATCCGGCGAATGTCGACGTTGCGCTCGTCGAGGGGGCGGTGTCCAGCGAAGAGCACGAACATATGGCGCGTCTGATTCGGACGCGCAGCCGGTGTGTCGTTTCTTTCGGCGATTGTGCAACCACAGGCAACGTAACGGCTCTCCGCAACCGCTTCTCGGTCAACGATCTCATGAAGCGTTCGTATGTCGAGCTCGCTCCGGGCGGACCGGCGATGCCATCGACGGTCATCAGCCCGCTTGCGGACACGGCACGACCGCTGCATGAAGTGATCCCCGTCGACGCGTTTCTGCACGGCTGTCCTCCGACTGCGGAAGAGATCTGGTTCGCCGTCGACGCGCTGCTGCAGGGGCGGATACCCGAACTCCCGAATGTATACCTGCGCTATGGATAAGACCAACGACACTCGCACGATCGTCATCGACCCTGTGACGCGTATCGAGGGACATGCCAAGATCACGATCCGGCTGGACGAGAACGGACGCGTGGCCGATGCCAGATTCCATGTGAACGAATTCCGCGGTTTCGAGAAATTCTGCGAAGGCCGGCTGGTGTGGGAAATGCCGGGCCTTACCTCGCGCATTTGCGGCATCTGCCCGGCAAGCCATTTGATCGCTTCCGCAAAGGCGGGGGACGACATCCTTGCGATTCAAATTCCCGAGACCGCGGAGCTCCTCCGCCGGGTCTTGATGCTCGGACAATGGATACAGTCGCATGCGCTGAGCTTTTTTCATCTCTCTGCCCCCGATTTTCTTCTCGGATTCGATGCGGACCCGGCTACACGGAATCTCTTCGGACTCCTCGCGAACAACAAAGAATTCCTGCGAAAGGGCATCCGTCTTCGAAAATTCGGACAAGAGATCATCGCGATACTGGGCGGAAGGCGTATCCACACTCCATGGGCAGTCGCAGGCGGGGTACGAGATCCGATGAGCAACGAAGAACATGCGGCGATCGCGGCATGGCTGCCCGAAGCGAAGGCAACCGTGCTCGAGGCCATTGATGTCATGAAGTCCGTCAACGACCGCTACCGGAAGGAAATCCCCAACTTCGGCAACTTCAGGTCGCTCTATGTGGGGCTAGTCGCCGAGGATGGCAGTTTCGAGTATTATGGCGGCGGCATCCGCGTCATGGACGGCATGGGGAACACTCTCGCCGATCGAGTTCCTCCCCGAGAGTATGCACGGCTGTTCGAGGAGAAGTCGGAGGAGTGGACCTACCTCAAAGTTCCGTATTACAAATCATTCGGTCCCGCAGAGGGAATGTATCGCGTCGGACCGCTCGCACGCCTGAATATTTGCGATCGCATGGGCACACCGCTTGCCGAAGCGGAACGCCGAACATTCCGTCAACTGGCGGGGGAACAGGAAACGGTGAACAACGCCTTCTTCTATCACTACGCACGGACGATCGAGATGCTGTTTGCCGTGGAAGAGGTGGAACGATTGCTGGGACATCCGTTGATCCGAGGCTTGCATGTTCGGGCGCGAGCCATGATCAACAGCATGTCCGGCGTCGGCGCGTGTGAAGCGCCGAGAGGGACGCTGTTCCATCACTACGAGGTTGACGAAAATGGCGTGCTGCAGAAGGTGAACCTGCTTATCGCGACGGCACAGAACAACTCGGCCATGAACCGCACTGTACGCCAGCTCGCTGCACGCTATCTCGACGGAAAGGAGGTCACTGAAGGCCTTCTGAACCGTATCGAGGCAGGCATTCGCTGCTATGATCCATGTCTCTCCTGCTCTACACATGCCGCCGGAAGCATGGCGCTCCATGTCGTTCTTGAAAGCGCCGACGGAACGATCCTGGATGAGAGGAAACGATGACGCCGACGACGCTGATCATCGGCATCGGCAATGAACTGCGCGGCGACGATGGGGCCGGTCCCGCGACTGCACGCTGCTTACGCGAGCTGTATCCCCAGGCAGACGTGATGGTCGTTCAGCAATTGACGCCGGACCTCGTTGAGTCGGTCGGATCTCATGACACGGTCATCTTTGTTGATGCCGCCGCAGGTGCAGATCACGCACTCATACGGCAAGTGATAGCCTCGCGTGATAGGACGGCGCACGGCTCGCATCTCATGACGCCGGGACAGTTGTTGTCGCTCGTCGATGCTCTCGATGGCCGGGCGCCGCGGAACGCGTTCGAAACGGCAATTCCAGCGCAGACGTTTGAACATGGCGCGGTGCTCTCGAGCCACGCGCAAAAAGGTATTGTGGAAGGAGTGGAGGCCGTGTGCCGACTAATCAACGAACAGCAAACGCCCGTATGACGCGTTCGCGCGCGTTCATCTGCGCGACAGGAACTGTCCAGGGCGTTGGATTTCGACCGTTTGTCTATCGCCTTGCCCGGGAGCTTCACCTCGACGGAACGGTGCTGAACGACGGCTCAGGAGTTCGCATCGAGATCGAAGGAGAGACCGGGCATGTCGAGGAGTTCAGGCGCCGCCTCTTGACCGACCTTCCACCGCGCGCGGCGCTGTATTCACTCGAATGCACATACCTCCAGGCCTGCGGCCTGGGACCGTTTCAGATCCTCTCAAGTACTTCGAACGGCACTCCGAATGCCGTCGTCCTGCCGGATATCGCTCTGTGCAATGATTGTCGGAAGGAGCTCTTCGACCCGGCAGATCGACGATACAGATATCCCTTCATTAACTGCACCAACTGCGGCCCCCGCTTTTCGATAATTCTGAGCCTGCCGTACGACCGTCCCCGCACAACGATGCGGTCGTTCCGGATGTGTCCGGAGTGTCGGCGGGAATACGACGACCCTTCCGATCGCCGGTTCCACGCGCAGCCAAATGCGTGTCCCGCATGTGGCCCGACGATCACACTCTGGAACGATCGAGGCGACGTTCTGGCGAAGCAATACGGGGCGCTGGAAGTGGCAGTGCATTCTCTGCGAGCAGGTCGGATCGTGGCGCTCAAAGGGATCGGAGGGTTCCAACTTCTCGTGGATGCCTCGAACGACGAGGCCGTACAGCGGCTTCGCAAGCGGAAGCACCGGGAAGAAAAGCCGATGGCGGTGATGATGCCCGACTTGGCGACAGTGCGTTCGTTGTGCATGACAACCTTGGGCGAGGAGCGCACGCTAACGTCGTCGGAAAGTCCAATCCTTGTTCTGGATCGTCGGGTATGCGACGGCATCGCTTCTTCCGTCGCACCGGGAAATCCGTCGCTCGGCGTCATGCTTCCGTACTCTCCTCTGCATGCCCTCATCATGGAGTCACTTGGGTCGCCCGTCGTAGCCACCAGCGGGAATCTCTCCGATGAGCCGATGTGCATTGATGAAAAAGAGGCGCTCGTGCGACTCGGCGGGATCGCGGACCTCTTTCTCGTCCATGACCGTCCGATAGCCCGCCATGTGGACGATTCGGTCGTCCGGTGGATGGCAGGGCGGGAGCTGGTGATTCGACGCGCCCGTGGCTTTGCCCCGTTGCCGGTCGTTTTGCCGTCGAAAGTAACGGCGCCGCTCTTATGCCTTGGGGCGCACCAGAAGAATGCAGTTGCAAGGGTGATCGGCGATAGAGCCATGCTTAGTCAGCATATCGGCGACCTAGACTCGCTCGAAGCACGGTTGGCGTTTCGGCGGGTGGCCGACGACCTCATGAACATCTATCCGACAACTGAAGACACTGTCGTGGTCTGTGATCTCCACCCGGAGTATGCTTCGTCAATCGAGGCAAGGAAACGTTCCCCAGACCCCGTCGTTGTGCAGCACCATCATGCCCACGCCGCCGCGTGTCGAGCGGAGAACCGACTGGAAGGTCCTCTCCTCGCGGTTACCTGGGACGGTACGGGACTCGGTACGGACGGCACCATCTGGGGAGGGGAATTCCTCCATGACACGGGGAATTCTGCGGATCGATATGCCACGCTGCTTTCATTTCCGCTGTTTGGAGGAGACAAGGTCGCGCGTGAACCTTGGCGATCTTCGTTGGGTTTATTGTGGGAATGTTTTGGCGAAGATGCATTCGAGATGAGCGATCTGGCTCCTCTTCAATCTCTGGCGAATGTCGAAAAAAAACTTGCCAGAGCTGCTCTGCGTTCCGGCGTTCATACAATAACGACAACGAGCATGGGCCGATTATTCGACGGCGTGGCAGCGTTGCTCGGGGTTCGACAGATCGCTTCGTTCGAAGGGCAGGCTGCCATGGAACTGGAATATCTTGCGACAGGCACGGCGCCCATAAAGACGTATCCATTCGAGGACTTAGAAGGCGGATGTAACGTCCCCGATCGTATCGATTGGCGTCCCATGGTCCGGGAGATCTGTCGGGCGGCGACGGTCGGCGAAGACAGGAGAACTATTGCCGCGACCTTTCATGCAACTCTGACGGACATGATTGTTGTCGTCGCGAAAATGTCGGGACTTGATCGAGTCATGCTAACAGGCGGCTGTTTCCAGAACAGATTATTACTGGAATCCAGCGAGCATCGGCTGCGCGAAGAAGGATTCTCCGTTTACTGGCACCAACGCATTCCTCCCAATGATGGAGGAATTGCATTGGGCCAAGCCGTCATTGCCTCAGGCATGTTCGCAACGAAATTCAAGAAAGTGAAGAAAGAGGTGGCTCCATGTGTTTAGCAGTACCGGGGAAACTGGTTCGACGTGAGGACGGATCGGATCCGCTGATGGGCACCGTCAATTTTGGCGGTATCCTGAAGAATGTCTGCCTGGACTGGATTCCGGACGTGCGCGTGGGCGAGTACGTCATCGTTCATGTCGGATTTGCGATCAGCAAGGTGAACGAGTCGGAAGCATTGCAAACGCTTCAGCTTTTCAAAGACATGCAGTCCGGTTCGCATGTATCTGGCAAATCCGAAGCTGTGCAGCGGAAGACGACATGAAACACGTGGACGTTTACCGGAGCGAAGCTCCTGCCTGGACACTGTTACGCGAGATCAAATCGCTCACGACGCGGCCGTGGACGATCATGGAAATCTGCGGCGGTCAAACACACGCGATCGTCAAATCGGGGCTAGAAGACCTCCTCCCGAAATCGATCTCGCTTGTGCACGGCCCGGGATGTCCGGTGTGCGTGACGCCTGTGGAAACGCTGGACAAGGCTATGGCGATCGCTGCGCTTCCGGGGATCATCTTCACGTCGTTTGGCGACATGCTGAGGGTACCCGGGTCTTCCCTCGATCTGTTGACGGTCAAGTCGCGGGGTGCAGACGTGCGCTTCGTCTATTCGCCGCTTGATGCGGTCCATGTGGCGCAGGCAAATCCCGACCGAGAGGTTGTCTTCTTTGGCGTCGGGTTCGAAACAACTGCACCGGCCAATGCCATGGCAGTGGTCGAAGCGCGGCGTCTCAACCTCCACAATTTCTCGATGCTTTCATCACATGTGCTTGTTCTGCCCGCAATCGAGGCGATATTGGGAAGTCCCGACAATCGTGTGCAGGGCTTCCTCGCCGCAGGTCACGTCTGCACGATCATGGGATACGAAGCCTATGAACCGCTGGCGCATAAGTACCGCGTTCCGATGATCGTCACAGGATTCGAACCGGTGGACATTCTTCAGGGAATCATGATGGCAGTTCGCCAGCTTGAGACGGGGAGAAGCGATGTGGAGAACCAGTATGCCCGCGCAGTGCGGCGAGAAGGAAATCGTCGGGCGCAAAAAGTGATGAACGACGTGTTCGAGGTGTGCGACAAGGCCTGGCGCGGCTTAGGGATGATCCCCAAAAGCGGACTGAGATTGAGACATGAAGTACGATCGTTCGATGCTGAATATCGTTTCGGAGTAGAACGGACCGAGGTTCGAGAGTCTCCACTCTGCTTCGCAGGCGACGTTCTGAGGGGAATGAAAAAACCGACTGAATGTCCTTCCTTTGGCGGAGAATGCATACCGGAACATCCTCTCGGAGCTCCTATGGTTTCATCTGAAGGCTCGTGCGCTGCGTACTTCAGGTATCGTCGCATCGTTCCCCGGGGGGCAGCATGAAACGCGAACATGTAAAGCAGATGGCCACTGCGTCGAACATTCCATCGACGCCCGATGCGTCCTGTCCTGTGCCGCTGCACGATTACGACCGTATCCTGCTCGCCCATGGAGGCGGAGGAACGCTAAGCCGGAAATTGTTGATGGAGTCCGTATTCCCGGCCATCATGAACGAACATCTCTCGTCACTTCATGATGGCGCAATACTTACGATTGGCGGGACCCGGCTTGCCTTTTCGACCGACTCGTACGTCATAAGCCCGAGGTTTTTTCCCGGAGGTTCGATCGGCAGTCTGGCAGTGAACGGGACCGTGAATGACCTGGCAATGTGCGGAGCCGTTCCGCAGTTCCTTTCGGTCGGGTTCATTCTTGAAGAAGGATTTCCTCGGGAAGAACTTGAAGGAATCGTTGGAGACATGCGTTCCGCAGCCGACGCTTCAGGCGTTCAGCTTGTCACCGGCGACACGAAAGTGGTGGAAAAAGGGAAGGGGGATGGAATATTCGTGAATACGTCAGGGATCGGGACAGTCCGCGAAGGAATTGTTTCCGATCCGCGCAGAGTGAAACCGGGGGACGTGATCATTCTCAGCGGTGATATTGGACGCCATGGAATCGCCATCATGTCCGTCCGGGAAGAACTGGAATTCGGGTCGACGATCGAAAGCGACTGTTGTCCGTTGCACGCTGTGGCCGCGGCAGTATGCGGGGCTGCTCCGGATCTCAAGGTTATGCGTGATCCCACACGGGGTGGACTGGCAAGCGCATTAAATGAGATCGCCGAGAGTGCGTGTGTTGGCATGGAGATCGACGAACAGAAGATCACCATCCTTGAGCCGGTTCATGCGGCATGTGAGATTCTCGGGTTTGACCCTCTCTACGTGGCAAACGAAGGCAAGATGATCACCATCGTACCGCCGCATAGGGCAAGCGCCGTGGTCGAGGCCATGCGACGATTACCCGAATCCTCTGAAGCATGCGCTATTGGAACAGTGACTGTGGAAAATCCTGGCACAGTCGTTTTGAAGACTACCATTGGCGGCAAGAGAGTGGTGGACATGCTTAGCGGCGAGCAATTGCCCAGGATTTGCTAGCCTCGACCGGCAATAATGAGAGGGCTTTTCATTGCGCAAACGCGCACATTTGGCTATATTAACGGCCGGAAGGCGTTTGGCATGATCCGCCGTTGGTAAACAGAAGGCATAGGTCTGATGGTGGTGCAGGGGGAATGTTCTCGGTTTATGTGCTTATATCGGAAAGTTGCGGAAAGACCTATGCTGGCCAAACCAAAGATCGAACGGCGAGGCTAGATACGCACAATAGCGGGAAAGTACGATCGACA
>MHAK01000012.1:39354-39910 GCA_001802945.1 Ignavibacteria bacterium RIFCSPLOWO2_12_FULL_56_21
CAAAGCGTTGCAGGCCATGGCGACTGCTGTATTATGAAGAATGTGAAACGCGCGCTGAAGCCATACAGCGCGAGCTTTGGTTCAAGAGTCGCTCTGGACGAAAGAAGATTTTAGAAATTATTGAAGGGGAAAAGAAGAAACGCAGGTGATGTAGTTTTGCAGAGTGACGCTTTGGCAAATGATGCCGCAGTACCACCAAGTTTTCGGAGAGGTGGCCGAGTGGCTGAAGGCACAGGTTTGCTAAACCTGCATAGGGGGTAACCTCTATCGAGGGTTCGAATCCCTCCCTCTCCGCGTACAGTTTGTTCGGCGGAAGCTGCAGATGCGATGGTGACGGTACTGACATTGAAATAAGAGGTGGCCCCTTTCACCTTCGGCGGAAAGTGACCTATGGCCGAGTGGTCCGTCCCGGTCGAAGACCGGGACGAGATCTCGTCCCACCGAAGGTGGGACGGACTGAAGGCACAGGTTTGTCCCGCTGACTGAAGGCATTGCGGGATTCTCGATTTGGCGGATGCCAAATCGGAACTAAACCTGCATAGGGGATAACCTCTAT
>MHAK01000013.1:0-9547 GCA_001802945.1 Ignavibacteria bacterium RIFCSPLOWO2_12_FULL_56_21
TCATCGACGCCGAAATATCGGAAGATTCCTCGGGGGGCACGTCGGGAAGGATGAGGCCGTCCACACCTGCTGCGGCGGATTCCTGCATGAATCGATCGACGCCGTAGCGGAGGATGGGGTTCACGTAGCCCATCAAGAGCACGGGAATTTCGCTTGAAGCCCGGAATTCGCGGATCGCTGCGAGAATGTGCGGAATAGTGGCCCCGTTGCGCAGTGCGACCTCCGAAGATCCTTGTATCGTCGGGCCGTCGGCAATAGGGTCGGAGAATGGAACGCCGACCTCGATGAAGTCGGATCCCTGCTTCGCGAGAGACTGCAAAACCGGCAACGTTGCGCCGCGGACGGGGAATTCGGGTGTAATGTAGGGAATGAGAGCCTTGCGATGTTCCTTTGACAGGACCTCCCAACGCCGTCGGATCCGATCGCTCATGACGCGGTCAATGCGAGGTTTGGCTCTGCGGAAACTTCCAGCGAGCTCGTCCGTCCGCCGTTGAGCCGGAGAAATCCGGCCATGGCAACCATGGCTCCATTGTCGGTGCAGAATTCCATGCGGGGAACGAACAATCGAAAACCGCGGCGGTCCGCCTCCGTTTTTGCACGTTCGCGGAGACCGCTGTTGGCCGACACGCCGCCGGCAATGCAGACGTCCTTCACGCCGTGCTCCTCAGCCGCCTGGAAAAGCTTTCCCACAAGAACATCGATGACCGCCGCCTGGAACGATGCACACACATCATTCACGAACGTTGTATCGGGGGATGCAAAGTCAAAATGTGCGTCGCGTATATAATAGAGCACGGAAGTCTTCAATCCGCTGAAACTGAAGGCGTACCCCGGGTGGTCGAGGGCAGGGCGTGGAAAACGGACGGCTTTCGGATCCCCCAAACGGGCCCGCTTGTCGACAGCCGGACCTCCCGGATACTCAAGCCCGAGCATTTTGGCGACTTTGTCGAACGCCTCCCCAGCCGCATCGTCCGATGTTTCGCCAAGCATGACATAGTCAAACGGCGCTTTCACCAGGACCAGTTGCGTGTGACCTCCGGAGACTGTCAGATTCATAAAGGGGAACGACGGTTTCCGCGATTCGAGGAGGTTCGAGAGAATATGAGCTTCCATGTGATTGACGCCGACAAACGGCTTTCCCAGCGCATACGCGAGCGATTTGCCGAAGCTGAGCCCGACGAGGATCGATCCAACGAGTCCGGGCCCATTGACCGCAGCAACACCGTCAAGTTGGGCGCGTTGGACGCCCGCTTTTCGCAGTGCATCGTCGACGACGGGGACGATCATGCGTTGATGAGCCCGCGACGCGAGTTCGGGCACTACGCCCCCATGTTCCGCGTGGAAGAGCTGCGCCGCAGTAACGTTCGACAGCAGGACGCCGTCCGTGAGTACTGCGGCAGAGGTTTCATCGCAGGATGTTTCGATTCCAAGGAGGGTCATGTGGGCGTCAACTTAGCCAAAAATGGGCGGCTGTGCAATGTGCCGAGATGAGAAGAGAGTATACCGCAAAGATGCAAAGGGCCTCAAAGGGCCTAAGAGAACTCCTACCGCAAAGAAGTTTTAGAGGATTTTTGCTCTAAATCTCGGCGTCCTTTTCGTGTGAGTTTCCTGGATACACTTTGCGTCCTTTGCGGTTAAATACCAGGTTGACGGAAGACTTGTTCTGCCATATGAAACGTCGACGGCCTGAAGAAATACTTCGTGCTTGCAAAAATGCCGAAAGAGCCGTATTATGATGGCCCCAGAGTTCTCTTTTGATGAAACGGAGTCATTGAGTCATGGCAAGAGTTTGTGATATTTGTGGAAAGAAACCGATGGCCGGCAATCACGTCAGCCATGCGCACAATCGCGCTCCGCGGCGCTTTCTTCCCAACCTGCAAAAGGTTCGGGCGATGGTCGAGGGCAACGTGAAACGCATTCAGGTCTGTACGAACTGTATAAAGTCTGGACGAGTCCGTAAAGCGGCCTAACACGCCGGCTGCCTTTCACGGAGTGACAATCCACAATCCCGCCTCCATGCGGGATTTTGTGTATCTTGGCCGCACCCTACCATGCTTCGCTTCTTTTCGCCTCCCAATCAGCTGACGTTCCTCCGGATCCTTCTCACGCCGGTCTTTGTGGGTATGTACCTTTCCCAGGACCCGACAATCCGGCAGCTTTCGCTTGCGGTTTTTGTCATCGCAATGCTGACGGATTGGTATGACGGTTGGGTGGCGCGGCGGTGGGGATTCGTCACCCGCTGGGGGACATTCTTCGACCCCTTCGCAGACAAGGTTTTCATCTCTTCCACACTTTTTGCGTTTGTCGCAGTCGGCCTGGTCCCGGGCTGGACCGTGTGGGCGATCGTCGGACGGGATGTCGTCATTACGTTCCTACGGTCGTACTCCGAGTTGAAGGGTCGTCCGTTCGACACGTCGCGACTCGCCAAGTCCAAGACCTTCTTCCAATTCCTGGCCATCTGCTACATATTGGTCCTGGATGTTGCACGAACGATGACGTCGCTCGAGAACTCGTGGCGCGACACCGTCAATTCCCTTCTCTCACGCACCATCATTGACCCGCTGATGATCTTCGCTGCGACCTTTACCCTGATCACGGGAATCGCCTACATCATCACCAACCGAACAACACTCCGCAAGCTGTATGGACTCCCCGACTGATCCGGTCGTTCCAGCCAAGACTCCTCCATCGCTGTTCATCCGCCTGGTCGCGTCGGCTCTGTTCACGGGATATTCTCCTCTCGCCTCAGGAACAGTCGCGAGCGCGCTCGCGCTTCTCGTATATTTGATCCCCGGATTCGAAAACCCGTATGTCATGATGACGGCGATGATGGCGGCTTTCATAGCGGGCACGTACGTCGGCGATCGGATGGAAGCGTACTACGGACCCGACCCCGCGGAAGTCACGATCGACGAGGTCCTGGGGATGTGGTTCTCGTTGTTCCTTCTTCCCAAAGACCCGGTCTTGTTCATTTCGGGTTTTTTCATCTTTCGAATTCTGGACATCGTCAAGCCGTATCCTGCGCGCAAGTTCGACAGAATGAGGGGAGGTTTCGGGATCATGATGGATGATGTGGTCGTGGCGTTCTATACCAATTTAATTCTCCATGCGGTCGCGGCGGTGCGGGTCTTTGCAGGACTTTGAAGTGCTCGGTTTGCTTTTCAAGCTCGTGAAAACACTGTCCACGAATTCACACGAATGAAATATTTCTTATTTGTGTTCATTCGTGAATCTTTTTCCCATTCGTGTACATTCGTGGAAAAGTCTTTGATCCTTTCCCTAGCTCTACAATGACGGCCGAGATAATATCTATCGGTGACGAGCTGCTCATCGGCCAGGTGATCAACACCAATCAGGCGTATATCGCCCGGCGATTGAATGAAACGGGAGTGACCGTTGCTGCCATGACGACCGTCGGCGACGACATGGATGCTATCGTTGCGGCTTTCCGTACGGCACTTTCCCGGTGTGACGTCGTGACGGTCACAGGAGGGCTCGGACCGACGCACGACGACATCACAAGGTCGGCCGTCTGCTCATTCTTCGGGACCGACCTCGTGGAAGACGCCGACGCGTTGAAAAATGTTGAACGCCTTTTCCAGGGATGGAATCTGCCCGTAACGAAAGTGAATCGTGAGCAGGCGTTGGTCCCAAGGGGATGCACGGTGATCCCCAATTCCAACGGGACCGCTCCCGGCTATTTTTTTGAGCGGGACGGAAAGGTCTTTATCGTCATGCCAGGAGTGCCGTTTGAAATGAAGGGAATGATGGACCAGACGGTTGTCCCATACTTCATTGCAAAGGAGCCCGGCCAGGCGGTGGTTCACAGGACGCTCAGAACGACGGGTATCGGCGAATCGATGCTTGCGGAGCACCTGGGCGAGATCACAGAGATCATCCCACCCGCTGAACAGGTGACGCTTGCCTTCCTGCCAAGTCCGACCGGCGTACGCCTTCGGCTATCTGCTGTCGCAAAAGACAGAGCGACGGCAGAATCGCGCATTGCGGCGGTCGAAGCGCGCATTCGTGCGAAGGCAGAGAAGTTTATTTACGGCGTCGATGATGATGAACTTGAAGCGGTCGTGGGGGAAATGCTACGGAAGGCGAAACTCAAGCTGGCAGTCGCCGAGTCATGCACCGGCGGACTGATCCTGGACCGCCTGACGGATGTTCCCGGCTCAAGCGACTATCTGGAACGTGGATTCATCGTATACAGCAATGAATCCAAACTCCAGGAATTGGGTGTTCCGCAGGACTTGCTTGCCAAACATGGCGCTGTGAGCGAAGAAGTCGCTCGAGCCATGGCATATGGGGCTCGGAGAGCTACCGGAACCGATATCGCCTTGTCGACAACCGGCATTGCAGGTCCTGCAGGCGCCACACCGGGAAAGCCGGTCGGCCTTGTGTTTGTGGGCTATGCCGACAAGGCTGGATCGCTTGCTCTCAAGTTCAACTTCGGCCTCGACCGGAGGCGTACAAAGGAGCGGGCGGCGCAGGCAGCGCTCGAACTGCTCCGGAGAAAGCTTTTAAAGCTGTGACGCATCCGCACACACTCCGGTGCTTCGTCGCATTGACGCTGAGCGAATCGGCACGCGCATCGCTTGCCGACATTCAGCAGCGGCTGCGCGACGCCGGGCCCAGGGTTGCCTGGGAATCTCCCGAGAAACTGCATGTCACCGTCCGGTTCCTCGGCCCCACGACCGAAGATGCGCGACGGAAGCTGGAAGAACTCCTCTCCGCGGAAGCAAAGACGGTCTCTCCTTTTGATCTCGTCTTTCATGAGCTTGGCGCATTTCCCGACGCGAACCGTCCTCGCGTGATCTGGGCCGGCGCGTTCCCGACGGAGGCCGTGATGAACTTCGGCACGAAGATGGAGACGCTCTGCCGTTCGGCCGGTTGGGCGCCGGAGACGCGCTCGTTCCATGCGCACTGCACGCTCGCTCGCGTGAAAGGACTTCACGGTGCATTGAACTTGACAGAGGCGCTAAAATCGATTACTTTTGACCCTGTTCTTCATCGAGCGAATGATGTCGTGCTTATGAAGAGCGACCTTCTTCAGGGGGGATCGCAGTACACGACACTCGCATCGTTTCCATTTCATCGTTTTCGGAGTTCTCCATGAGCGACGCACCAAACAAAGACGCCAAGATTCAGGCACTCAAGATCGCCATTGATCAGATCGAGAAGCAGCACGGCAAAGGCTCGATCATGAGACTGAGCGAGGGGCCCATACAGAAGATCGACTGTATCCCGACCGGTTCCATTTCCCTCGATGCCGCCCTTGGCATCGGCGGCATTCCCCGGGGCCGGGTCATCGAGATTTTCGGCCCGGAATCATCGGGCAAGACGACGATCTGCCTCCATCTTATTGCCGAAGCCCAAAAAACGGGTGGAACGGCCGCCTTCATCGACGCCGAACACGCCCTCGACATCGGCTATGCCAAGAAGCTCGGCGTCGACGTGAACAATCTGCTCCTGTCCCAGCCGGAATTCGGCGAGCAGGCGCTCGAGATCGTTGAAACGCTCGTCCGCAGCAACGCGATCGACGTCATCGTCATCGATTCCGTGGCCGCATTGACGCCGCGGGCGGAGATCGAGGGGGAAATGGGAGACCCGTCGATGGGCGTGCATGCCCGGCTGATGTCGCAGGCGCTCCGGAAACTGACGTCCGCCATCTCCAAATCGAAGACGAGCGTCGTCTTCACGAACCAATTGCGCATGAAGATCGGCATCATGTTCGGCAATCCGGAAACGACGACCGGCGGCAATGCGCTGAAATTCTACGCTTCCATTCGCATGGACGTACGGCGCATCGAGGCCATCAAGGACGGAACGAACGTCGTCGGCAACCGGACCCGTGTAAAAGTCGTGAAGAACAAGGTGGCTCCTCCTTTTAAAGAGGCGCAGTTCGACATCCTGTATAATGAGGGAATTTCGAAGCTTGGCGACCTCGTCGATACGGCGGTCGAGGCAAATGTGATCGTGAAAAGCGGATCGTGGTTCTCGTATAAAGAGGACCGCATCGGCCAGGGGCGGGATGCCGTGAAGACGTATTTGCAAACGCACGAAGCGATCACGAAAGAGATCGACGCCACGATGCGGAAGAGGCTCGGCCTCGCGGGGGATTCAGCTCCGGCCGCGGCGGCAAAGTCGGAGGCGCCGGCCTCAAAGGCCGAGTCCGTTCCGAAAAAGGGGGCCAAGGCCTGAGAGGGCGACAGCGTGCGCCTCGCACGCATTGAACGGTTGAGGTCGCGGATCCCGCGCTTTCGACTGGTGCTGGAAGGCGCGGAGCCGCTGGTGGTAAGCGACGAGATCATCGCGCGATTTGCACTTTCGCGGGGGGACGAAGTGTCCGAGCGACAGCGAACGGAGATCGCAACAGCGCAGGCGGAATTCGACGCACGGCGGATCGCGGTAAATTTCATTTCCTACCGTCCCCGCAGCGTCCGCGAAGTTGCGCGCCATCTGCAGCGCAAAGGGATTGCCCCCGACATCGCGGAACAAGCCGCGGAAAGGCTTCGGTCGGCGGGACTGATCAACGACGACGCATTCGCCCGCATGTTCATCCGCGACAAGCTTCAGCGGAGGAGCGGCGGACAGATGGTCCTGCGACAGAAACTGATCGAAAAGGGAGTGGCCAGAGCGGTCATTGACGCGGTGCTCAAGGACCTGGTGACGGATGATGTGCAGACGGATGTCGCAACCCAGCTCGTCCGCGCCCGCATTCGGCGTCAAGCCGGTTCGCTCAAACGTCTCGACCCGAACATGCGCCGGAAGAAGCTGTTCGATTTCTTGATGAGGAAAGGGTTTTCGTCGGAGATCGTGAAGAAGGCGCTCACAGCAACAGGAATCGGTTGATAGCGGCGCGATGAAACGTGGGATCCCTACGGGGTTCCAGATTGCCTGGAAAAAGCTGACGGAGAAAAAACAGAAAACGGCGAAAAACAAAATCCTCTATCCTCTATCCTTTTTCCTCATCTGCCATGCAACCCCTCGGCGCTAACCGGCCCTTTCTCAAAGTCCTCGTCCTCGTCGCATTATTGATCGCGGGATTCTGGGTCATGACCCAATTCCCCGACCTCATGATCACCCTGATAATCTCCGGACTTGCCGCCTTCGTCCTTCGGCCGCTTGTGACGTTCCTCGAATTTCGGGTCGCTCTGCGGCGGAGTTATGCGATCGGCGTCGTCTTCCTGCTGGCCGGAGGCGGGCTCGCCTTTCTCGCCGTCGAGCTTGTGCCGTTCCTCATTTCACGCCTCGAAGGATTGTACGGCAGCCTCAAGACGTTTCCGTTCGACCAGAAACTCAGCGACGCCGCCGTCGACCTCTCCGCGAAAGTCCCGTTCATCGACGCGCAATCGGTCTCGACGAAGGTCTATGCCATCATCGCGGGAGGGACGGAAATGTTCGGGTCGATGTTGGAAGGTCTTGCCTCCTTCCTCGTCAACCTGGCGATCGTTCCGTTCATCACGTACTTCATCCTTGCGGAAGGGGACGTGGGATTCAAGCACCTCATCGAAAAGGTCCCGAACAAGTATTTCGAAATGACGCTGAACGTGCTGAACCGGATGGAAAAGAACCTCGTCGGCTACCTGCGGGGATGGATACTCGATTCGGCCATCATCGGAATCCTGAGCGTGGTCGGCTACATGGTCATCGGCGTCGACTATCCCTTTTTGATCGGCGCCGTCGCCGGTGTGGCGAATCTCATTCCCTATCTCGGACCGATCGCCGGTGCGATCCCGGCGTTCCTGGTTTCCCTGACGCAATACGGCGATTTCCGTCTCGTCGTGCCGATCATTGTACTCACGTTCTCGATACAATTGATCGACAACATCATCGTACAGCCGATGGCCTTTTCGAAGTCCGTGGACATGCATCCTGTGACGGTCATTTTCGTGTTGATCATAGGCAACACGCTGATGGGCATTGCCGGGATGCTGCTCGCCATTCCCATTGCCACGATCCTCAAAGCGACGGCCGTCGAGTCGTACTGGGGACTGAAGAATTACAGGATAACGGCGTAAAAATTCGCCATTAAAAGAGGACCGCCAAGACGCCAAGGTCAGTGAATGACTTTGAACGCCAAGGTCGCCAAGGTGATTTGAAAAAATGAATGAAGATATTCTTGGCGGTCTTGGCACACTTGGCGTTCTTGGCGTCTATATCTAAATTTTTACCGCGCCCGCATGACCCGCGTCGTCATCGATATCGAGACACTCGCCTTTCCCTTCAAAGATTTCGACCTCACGCAGCAAGAATATCTTCTTCGCTTCGCCGCCACCGAACAGGAGCGGCAGGAAGCCCTCCAAAAGCTCAACCTCTACCCGGCTACTGCACGCATTCTGGCCATCGGCATGCTGAATCCCGATTCCGGCGGCGGGAAAGTGTATGTCAATGCCGATATGCCGTCATGGAACTCCGAGGATGGGCTCGTGCAATATGTTCCGGGAGATGAAACGGCCGTCCTGAAGGCTTTCTGGCACGACCTTGTCCCCTACCGGCAGGTGATCACGTTCAACGGCCGGGGGTTCGATTGTCCATTCCTGCTCTTCCGCTCCGCGGTGCACGGCATTCGACCGACGCGCAATCTCATGGGGAACCGCTACGACACGGCCGGACACATCGACCTGCTGGAACAACTGACGTTCTACGGCGCGCTGCGGAAGTTCAATCTGGATTTTTTCTGCAAGGTGTTCGGCATCGAGAGCCCGAAGTCGCACGGCATCACGGGACTCGACCTGGGGAAACTCGTGGAGGAAGGAAAGTACCGGGAGATCGCGGAGTACTGTTTGGGGGACGTGAGGGCGACGGCGGAGCTGTTTAGAAAATGGGAGAAGACGTTGTACTTTGAAGGGCGAGCGTAGAAGACTCACCACGAACACGAAGAAAACAATTAGCCACAGAGAACGCAAATCCCTGCAACTGTCATTGCCCGCCCGTCTGCCTGTCGGCAGTCAGGCGGACGGGCGAGGAGTCCCGTTCGCGGTCACCCCGAGCGAAGCTTTGCCCCGAGCCTTCGGCCCGAGCCTCAGGCCGAGGGCTCGTCGAGGGGTCGAGGGGAATCGAACGTGGACGACGAAGCCTGCCCGCCGTTGGTCGACCTCACTTGGGCAGGCGGGCAATCCGATAACAATACCGCCCCTGACGGGGCGGCGCAATGTAAAACTTGGATAACGATCTGCAATCCTATGTTTTCTTTCTGCACGTATGAGTCCCCAGTTGATCCGCAGTCCTGACCGGATCTTCAGGTACCGCAAGTCCCGTAGGGACGACCTGTTTGTAAACCTCTACCGACGCCTATCTTCCGTAGCTCCGTAGGAGCGTCCTGTTCTTTTCACTCCAAAATATCTTTGCGCTCTCTGCGTCCTTTGCGGTTAATTCTTCTTACAGCGCCTTACGCCGCAAGCCATACACCAGCATCGTCGCCGACGCCAGCTTCACCCCGTCCCACCACGAGAACAACAAAAATCCCGATGTGAACGCCTGCGGCCATGAATGGACGTAGGTGGCATAGAGCTGAACGGTTCCAAGCGTAAAGATCACC
>MHAK01000013.1:9556-17110 GCA_001802945.1 Ignavibacteria bacterium RIFCSPLOWO2_12_FULL_56_21
ACCAGCAAACCGGCCGCCATCGACACCCCCGTCCACCAGATCTCGCGTCGCAGAGGGACCAGAACTCCGATCAGCGCAGCCGCGACAGGAAACGCCAGCAGATATCCCCCCGTCGGACCCAAAATCCTCGCAAGTCCGAATCCCGCCCCTGAGAAGACCGGCAATCCAACCGCTCCCATCGCAACGTATAGCCCCATGCTGATCAATCCGTTCCTCCACCCCAGCAATCCACCAGCCATCAAGACGAAGAAGGTCTGGAGCGTATATGGGACCGGCTGGTGCGGGATCTCGATCTGCGCTCCAAGGGCTGTCAATAATGCGAAACCGGCGATCCAGGCGGCCTGGAGGGCTGCTGATCCGTGCAACAGTGAGGTGCGGGCAGTGAGGGTAGAGGCTTGGTTCATCTTCGGGCTCCGGTTGCTAGGTACAAGAGGCTAGTGAAAAGAAGGCTTAAAGAAGAGATTCTTCCACGAAGGGACACGAAGAAAGATAAAAATTTACATTAACCCTTCGTGAACTTCGTGGTGAATCTTATCTTTTGCCATGTTCTCAACATAGTTAACCCTGCCCCGAAAATCAACCATTGCGTTGCTTCTTCACGAAAAGGGCGTACATTTTCTGCGCTCGCATTGCTTCACGCACCGCCCCCAACGATCGCAAGGAAAAAGCCATGAAGGGTATGTCACGGTTTCTCACCTCAAAACCTTTTGTGCCTCATGTGCCTTTTGTGGCTAATCTCTTCTTCGTGTCCTTCGTGGGCAATCTTTTCTTTTCGACGCTCAGCCTCTCCCAATCCTTCTTCCCCCTCGGCGCCGTCGACTCCACCGTCCCCTCTCCCCGTTCTGTCCTAGGATATCAGCTCGGCGAGCGATTCACAGATTTTCGCCTGCTCGAACGATATGTAGAGCGAGTAGCGGACGCTTCTCCACGTGTGAATCTCGTGCAATACGGAGAGACGTACGAACACCGTCCGCTCAGAGTGGCGGTCATTACGTCGGATGAGAACCATAAGTATCTCGAGAACATCAAGACGCAAAATCTCCGCTTGACCGACCCCGGTTCCCTCTCTGCTGCCGAAGCTCAGGCGATCGTCGAAAAACTCCCCGTCATCGTCTGGCTTTCGTACGGTATCCATGGGAACGAATCGTCTTCCCCCGAGGCTGCGATGGCAGTGCTATACCAATTGGCCGCGGGGACCGACGAAAGAACGATAGCGATACTTAAGAACGCAGTCGTCATTCTCGACCCGTCGATAAATCCGGACGGCCGTGAGCGCTATGTGCAATGGTACAATGGAAGAGCACAGAACCCGTCTAATGCATCGACGGATGCCGCGGAGCACGCCGAGCCGTGGCCCGGAGGACGGACGAATCACTATTACTTCGACTTGAACCGGGACTGGTCGTGGCTGACGCAGCAAGAATCGCGCACACGTGTTGCGCTGTATCGTCAATGGATGCCCCACACACATGTGGATTTCCATGAGATGAGTTCGAACAGCTCGTATTTCTTTTTTCCCGCGGCCGTTCCGGTCCATGAAGCTCTGCCACCGGAAGTAATCAAATGGGGGAAGGTCTATGGCGAAGCAAACGCCAAAGCCCTCGACAAAGTCGGAGCCGCGTATTATGTCGGCGAGTCGTTCGACATGTTCTATCCGGGGTACGGTGATTCCTGGCCGACGTTCAACGGAGCCATCGGCATGACGTATGAGCAGGCCGGCAGCGGTCGGGCCGGACTTGCAATCAAAAGGACGGACGGCGGCACGTTGACGCTCTTCCAGCGCGCACGGAATCACTTCGTCACCAGCATAGCGACGCTCGAGACTTCTGTACAGCGCCGGAAAGAGCGGCTTCAGGATTTTGCGAATTTCTGGAAGTCGGCGCTGGAGGGTCCCGACACAAAGCGGTCGTTTGTCGTTCGTGCGGATCAAGATCCGGTATTGGCGAACCGCATGGTCGACATTCTGTTGCGACAAGGAATCCATGTGTACAGTCTGAAGAGTGCGACGTCGTTGAAGCTCAGACAATATTACTCGGGCAGAACGCAGGACATTTTCATGCCCGGTGGAACGTTCGTCGTGCCCCTTTCGCAGCCGGAGCGCCGTTTGACGACTGCGTTGCTCGAGCCGAAGACAGTCGCGAAGGACACATTCTTCTACGATGTGTCCGCCTGGTCTCTTCCAGTGGCCTTCGGTCTGACAGCATATGAAAGCGAGACTCCCCTGCCGAAGAATGTGGAACGCCTGACAGAAGCGCCAATTGTGCGCGGGACAGTCGTCGGAGGAAAAGCAACCTACGCATACCTGATTCCCTGGAGTCGGTCTTCGGCAATTCGACTGGCTTGGAATCTGCTCGCTCGCGGCCATTCATTAAGCGTCGCAACGAAGGAATTCACTCTTGGCGGCCGGCGGTACGCGGCAGGCACGCTCGTGGCATTTGTGAGCAAAAGCGGTGCATCTCTTCACGACGACATCGCGTCAGCCGCCGCCGAAACCGGCGTCGACGTCTATGCGACCGAAACAGGACTGAGCGAAAAGGGTATTTCCCTCGGGTCGGATAAGGTACAGCCGCTGAGGCTTCCGTCCGTCGCCGTTGCCACCGGCGAGCCGGCGTTTTCCGGGAGCTTTGGGGAGCTTTGGTATCTGTTTGAGCAGTATGCAGGAATACCGTTCACGGCAGTTCAATCGAGCGACATTGGCGGATTGAATTTGGGCAGATATGACGTGCTCGTTCTTCCAAACGGAGGGTCCTGGAAAAGCGGTCTGGATTCGAATGCTGTGGCATCGGTCAAGCGGTGGGTGCAATCGGGGGGAGTTGTGATCGCCCTCGACAATGCCGCCCGATTCGCCGGAAAATCGGGTTCAGGTCTGACGCCCGCTCTCTTATTGAACGAGAAGAAAGACGACGAGAAGAGTAAGGAAGAGAAGGACCGCGAAAAGTCGCTGAAGGAAGAGCAGAAGCAAATGACGCGGTTTGAGAAAGAAGAACGGAGGCGACTGGAGGAGATTCCCGGAACGATCTTCCGTGCGTTGGTCGACACCACGCATCCGATCGGGTTCGGGACATCCGGATCAGTCTACGTGCTCAAAGGAGACGGAATGCCATTTCAATTGACGGACCAGGGGCATATGGTCGCAAGATTTTCCTCGGACACTGTTCAGGTGAGCGGATTTGCGTCGTTGGAGAAGCGGAAGGCCGTGGCCAATTCGGCGTACATCCAGGAATTCACGGTTGGACGGGGGAAGGTGATATTATTCGCGGAGAATCCGACGTTCCGGATGTTCTGGTTGGGGACGGCGCGGTTGTTGCTGAACGCTGTCCTGTTTTCGCCGCCGGTGAGGAGCTACTAAGAAGAGTTGGCCGCAAAAAGTCGCAGAGAGCGCAAAAGAAATGCGTAATATGTGAATTTCACCTTTGCGCCTTTTGCGCCTGCCTGCCGGCAGGCAGGCATTTATGCGGCCAATCTTTTACTTCGCCCTCCAATCTTTCCCCCAGCTCTACCCTCCTTACTACTTACTCCTTGCTCCTTACATCTTATTCGCCCTCCCCCCGTCTAACCACCCAAAGAACAGGTCGCTCCTACGGAGCTTGAAATCCGTTGGCAAACGTAGAGCTACAAATAGGTCGTCCCTACGGGACTTGCGCTGGCAAACGAAAATGCAAAATCCCTTTTCCTCGCACCTACGATTCCATCATTCCAATATTCCATCATTCCAGCTTCTGACGCATCCTTCGCATTTCTGGGAACCCCCGGCGCTGTATCCACCTTGCACTTCCGCGAGTAGAGCATTAGTTTATTTGATTCACACACACGGAGGGGAATGCCTGTGGTGACCCCCTGCGTCGCGCAATCCATCACTCTATATTCGAATTAACCGAGCATCTATTCGCGTCAACTCTAGGTTAGAACGCAAAAACAATTATTATCAGCAATAGCAGGAGTTGAAACACTACCTTTCGGTAATCTATGAGGGACAAACTTCAAACTAAAGAAAATAGAGCAATTGAAAACATCACGAAGCGTAAGGACGCGGAAGAAACGATAAACACTTCGGATGTCCGATATCGTCGTCTCTTTGAAGCAGTGAGAGACGGCATTCTGATCCTTGACGCTGAAACGGGAATAGTTGTCGACGTCAATCCATTTTTAGTCGAGATGTTGGGCTATTCTCGCGAACAATTTCTTGGGAAAAGAATTTGGGACCTTGGAGTGTTTAAGGATGTTGCCGAAAGTAAATCAAAGTTTACCGAATTGCAGCAGAGGGAATACATCAAGTACGAGAACTTGCCGCTGGAAACCGCCAATGGGCAACTGATCAGTGTGGAGTTTGTCAGCCATGTCTATCAAGTCAGCGATCACAAGGTAGTCCAGTGCAACATACTCAACATTACCGAACGCAAACATGCAGAAGAGATAACAAGGAGCTTAGAGGAACAGCTCCAACAGGCCCAGAGACTTGAGAGTATTGGCACACTCGCCAGCGGCATCGCTCACGATTTCAATAACATTCTCGGCATCATTATGGGTTATGCAAATCTGTTGGAGCGTTACATTGGAGATCCACAAAGACACTCAGAAAGCGTTTTGGCTATCACGAAGGCTACACAACGTGGCGCCGCGTTGGTCAAACAGCTTCTCATCTTCGCGCGAAAACACGAGGCGCACCTTGAATCCATGAATGTGAACGTATTGATCAAGGAAATCACCGAGCTTCTACAAGAGACATTTCCCAAGACCATCACCTTGTCCACGTCTCTCCAGCAAGATGTACCAACGATCGTGGCCGATTCCAGTCAGATTCATCAAGTGTTGTTGAATCTGCTTGTAAATGCACGAGATGCGATCCCAATTCGTGGATCGATTTCAATCAGGACCAAAACCGTCGAAGGTAACACAATCAGCTCACGATTCCCGAAAGCAACTGCTCGGCAGTACGTCCTGATTGAGGTCGCCGATACCGGAATTGGCATGGATGAATCAACGCGCCAGAGAATCTTTGAACCGTTCTTCACAACAAAAGGTCCCGGAAAAGGAACCGGCTTGGGTCTTGCGGTAGCCTTTGGTATCATTGAACACCATAGCGGCTTCATTGATGTGTCGAGTGCGCTCGGAGAAGGGACGATTCTCAATGTGTACCTCCCGGTACCGGAACGTAAACTGGAAGAAGTGCAAGAAACCCGAAAGGACATTAAGGGAATACCTGGAGGAACAGAGACGATTCTGATAATCGAAGACGAGGAAATGCTTAGAGAATTGCTGAGGTCATCCCTTGTTTTGCAGGGCTACACAATACTCACCGCGCAAGACGGAAAGCAAGGAGTAGAAATGTATCAGAGTCGTCAAAAAGAAATAGCTCTTGTTGTCTCTGATATAGGGCTCCCTTTCCTTGGCGGTCAAGAGGTCTTTCATAGAATACGAAAGATCAACTCAAAAGCGAGAGTCATCTTGGCAAGCGGCTATTTCGATCCAGAGACTAGGTCCGAAATGTATAAGGCTGGGCTGAAAGCATTCATCCAAAAGCCATATTTGTTGGGCGAGGTTTTGCAGAAGATTCGGCAAGTGCTCGACAACGAACGTGACGCTAGGTAAGATTTCTACCGTTTGCGTTCTCACCAGTCGCTCAAGCAGACATAGCGAGCGAAGTGCGACCTCCCATTCCTCAGGACATCATGGTAGCTGTAGTACTAACATTCACGTTGGTCACGCCGCAGCCCGCCAAAAGGTGAAGCATGGCGGGCAAGCTTACCTGCCCGCCTCTTGAGACCTATAGGGGCAGGCGGGGCTCCGCGTTAGGCAGCACTGCCAGCCAATGTCCTCGAATTGTCAACCTCAGAAGGAGGAAATCATGAAGACCACGTTCCGCTTGGTTATCCTCATTCTTTTCGCCTCCAGTTGCCTCCTCTCCCAAACCATTAAACTCGACAGCGGACTGGTGGCCTATTATCCGCTCAATAGCAGTGCGCAAGATGCTGGGCCAAATGGATTGCATGGAACGACAAATGCCGGCGTGAGTTGGTCCTTCGACCGGTTCGCCACTCCTTCTGCAGCCGCCCTCTTTGGAGGAGACTCTGCTCTCATCCGCATCGAGGACGATCCGTTGATCGACCTCACCGGAGATTTTTCCATCTGCATCTGGATGCGCCCCCAGCTCTCCGGATTCAACGTCCCCTACATGATCACCAAAGGAGCTGATTCCTCCGCCCCCATCGACGGTTCGTGGATCATCGCCGATCAACCTTTGCGTGTTCTGGCTCTCTACTTCGGCTCTTTTGCGGGAGCGAATCACGTCTGGTTCGAATCGACGCGCGGCGTCATCGCCGAGGATTCGTGGTCGTTCATCGTCTTTACCTTCAGACAACCGACAAGCGAATGCATCTTCTATACTAATGGCAACCTCGATACTGCCGGAACGATGACCCACGTGATCAAGGACAATAGCGCACCGTTACTCTTGGGGAGCTTCCAATTTCCGTACCACGGTCGATTCGACGATTTTCGCCTCTACAGTCGTCCGATCAACGCCGCCGAAGTCGAATCACTCTATCACGAACGTGGCTACCTCACGGACATCGCGGAGGCGCCGTTTCAACCAGCCCGATTTGCACTGGGGCAGAACTTTCCCAATCCGTTCAACCCCCAGACCAATATTGAATTTTGGATTCCAACATCAGCAATGGTTCGACTCTCGGTATTCGACCTTCTCGGCCGCGAAGTAGTGATCCTGGTCAACGAAGAGAGACAAACAGGATTGAACAAAGCGGCATGGGATGCTTCGCGCCTACCGAGCGGAGTCTACTTCTACAGACTCACCGCAGGTTCTCTTTCGCAAACGCGCAAAATGATACTAATCCGCTAGTGGGAGGAGCTAACGCTCGCGTCTATTCGCGGTTCAATTCTTGGTCCGTTGCGTTGCGCAGTCTATTACACTACCTCAGCATTTACTGAGCGCATTCACTATCTATTCCCAAGTTATACAGTGGCAGATCGTTTCAACGACGTTGTGCGGCAAGTCTCGATCGACATTCACTCATACCGTACCGTCCTATGAGAACAACCGGATGGTTACTTCTCGCCTTGTGCTTTTCCATAGTTTCATGTAAGGAGCAGAGGATGAAACATCGTGATCAACTCTACACGCTCGGTGTGTGGACCGTGAAAGCGGGCCAGGAGAGCACCTTCGTCGCTGAATGGGACGCCTTCGCCAAATGGACAGCCAAGTCCCACCCAGCCGCGGGTGATGCATATCTGTTGAAAGATGCTGAGCATCCGCAGCAATTCATTTCATTCGGACCATGGGACAGTCCGGAAGCCGTCAAGGCATGGCGTGAACGTCCGGAGTTCAAGGTCTTTGTCATGAAAGTCCGAACGCTCTGTGATGACTTCCAGCCCAAGACGCTCACAGTGGCGGCGTCGTCGGCCGAATAGCTTGCCGCCCAACGCAATGACTATTGTCCTGCCACTGTATAACCCGTCGCTCCCGCCAAAAAGATGGCGGGTAAACAAATCCGTCCCCAACGAAGTTGGGGACGAGATCTCGTCTCGACTGCCGGTGGC
>MHAK01000014.1:0-26366 GCA_001802945.1 Ignavibacteria bacterium RIFCSPLOWO2_12_FULL_56_21
TATGCCGGGCAGAAACGAAATCCTGTTCGCGCGCGTGGAAGATGTTCGGGACATATGATTGCGGATTCCGGTCGATGATCGGGAACCACGTGCTCTGCACGTGTACCATGATGCGATGGCCTTTGCGGAACGTATGGTCATGCTGCAGAAGCGGAACTCGATACGTCTCGATTGCATTCGGTTTCACCGGCTCGGGCTTTTCAAAGCCCTTGCGGAATCGGCCTCGCAGGACATCTCCGGCAACCATGAGTTGGTATCCGGACATCTTGCGGTCCTCGGGCACCATGTCCGGATACACGTCGATAAGTTTGACGATCCAGTCCGCGTCGGAGCCGGTGGTGGACGCGTATAACAGTGCTGCGATCTCGCCGGAGATCGTTACATCATCGGTCAGCGGTTCTGTCCACCACGAAAGAACATCAGGACGGTCGTGGACGAACCGCTGGTCTTCCGTTTGCCAAATCGACCAACGCGAACCGGGGCCGTATGTCTGCTCGATCGGTCGTGTACGATACGGGACGGGTTTCGCAGGATCGGACACATATTCGTCGAATGCGTTGCGTCCCGTCGTGGAGGGGGGCACAAAGGATAGAAGGCCGTTCTCCCTGAAGTAGAGCTTTTTGTCCGACATGTGCTGCTTCGGAGGCCAGGATTCGTGCCGTTGCCATGAATTGTCGCCGGTGCGGAACGTGAGGGCTTCGGGAAAATCCCCCGTTCCTTTTCCTTTCAAATGGTATGCAAACCACTGCGCCTGTACGTGCTTTCTGAAATACGCGCTCGTTGAATCTCCAAACTGGATGTTCCCCAATTGATGCCCGGTACCGCGCGACCACCCTCCGTGATTCCATGGCCCGGCGACAAGGACATTCCATCCCTTCATATCATGCTTTTCAAGAAGCTCATAGGCTTTCAGGGGGCCGTAGAAATCCTCCTGGTCCCACCATCCGGCAACGTGCATCACCGGAACTGTCACTTCTTTCAATCTCCAGGCAAGAGCTTGTTGCTTCCAGAATTCATCATAATCCGGATGCTTGACGTAATCATTCCACGTCGGCACCGAGCCGTGAAAGAATAGCTTATCGACATTTCCCAACGGTCCGAGACGAAGATACCAATCGTATGTGTCGTATGACGGGATCGCAAATGACGTATCGCCGGAGGAGGCTTCCATCATGAACGCATATTCCAGCCCGTAACTCAGCCGAAACGCTCCGTTGTGGTGAAAATCGTCGCCGAGAAACATGTCCGCCGGCGTCGCCTGCTCGGAGACCGCACGCATCGCCGGATGCGGCCGCAGCATGGCCATAACGGAAAGCCAGCCGTCGTACGAAACGCCCAGGATGCCCGCACTGCCGTTGTTGTTTGGAATGTTCTTCAGGAGCCATTCGATCGTATCATAGGTATCGGAGCTCTCATCGGTCGAGCGGGGGTCGGTGGTATCCCGGTCGAACCGCTGCATGACGAACGTTCCTTCCGATCTGTATCTTCCGCGGATATCCTGAAACACGAAGATGTATCCTTCGTCGACGAGGTCTTTGAGATATACGGCGAGATTGCCGCGGGCGGCATTCGCAGCGTTATACGGTGTGCGGCGCAGGATGAACGGGAGCTGTTCGGCCGTCCCCTTCGGTGTAAACACCTCCGTGTAAAGTTTCATACCGTCTCTCATCGGGATCATCGCTTCGACCTTCGTGAAGGCATCTCGCGGGTCGACCGATGTTTGGCACGTCAACGTGGCGTGAGCCGCTGCAAGGATGACGCCGAGGATGATCGATCGGTATGGGCGCATGTCGGTCTCCGGAGGATTTTGACAGGACTGGAGGGCAATAGTCGGACGGACCGTCCCGGGAACTCCCGACACATGATGGGAAAACTGGCGACGGATTTCAAGGGGCTGAAAAGAGAAAAGCCCCGCACATTGCAGGGCTTTCCCAGTCATGCGACAACGATCTGAGCGTTTGGTAACGCTATGCCCGTCGTCAGCGGTGTGCGCCGAGCCTCCATCCGAACGGGAACATCCGGCCGCCAACATGAATATCGGCATTGTCTCCATCGAGAACTATTGTAAAGTCTTTGTTGACCGACCGCTCGCGGTACAATTCGGGTCCCGTGAACGTGATCGTGGCCGTGTAGTTGCCGGAAATCGTGCCGCTGATGCCTCCACCAGCCGCGGGCCGGGCCTTCCGAACGTCCGTGAACGTCATCGTCAGCGTATTATTGTGAGTTCGAACGGTTTCGCGGGTCGTGAGGGTGTCGGATCCCGCTCTGTAGTACGATCCATTGATCGTGACTACTGCCGTGTGCGTATTGGTGACCATCCAGTCGCCGTGAAGCGAGTCCAGCCGGTGGACGCGGAACGGCGTCCGATGGTACCCTGTGCCGCTGACAATGATAAAGTGGATCGAATACGCGGTATCGGAACCAACGATGTATCTTCGCTGCGGCACTCCGGAACTGTTTAAGAACTGGTATTGGTAAACGCGCGAGATTTGCGCGACATAATTGCCGTCGAGGCTTGTCTTCGATCGGACGACCGTAGCCGTCCACCATCCGGTGACAGCATCATAGCTCGTGTCGATCGTCGCATTTCCCATGACGCGGAATTGTCCGTCCAGGTACGACGGTTCGGCCTGCAGTCCGCCAGAGCCGGCAAGGCTGACGGCGTCTCCCATTTGTTCAGCCGCGCCGCCTCCCCCTTCGCTCAAAGCGCCGGCAACGGCGTAGGCCGCATCTTCTTCAAGCACTGGTTCAACTTGCGGTTCAGTGCCATTGTTCTTGCAGCCCGAAAGCACAAGCGCGAAGACCAACGCTCCCGACAGGAAACGCAGTCGTCTGTCTTTCTGGTTTTCCATAAACTATCTCCTCGAATTTGATTATAGAACAACCTTCTGAAATCAGCCATTGGTTCCGCTGATCGACGGCTTCTTACGAAGAAGCTCTCAACGGGCGTATTTCGCGGAAAAGATTGCTCACAATAGACACATGGTAACATTTGCGGTTTAACGGCCCCGTGATGTGGGTCGCAATCGGCTGTCCGGGCTGATCGACCGCAATCATTGAATCTGGGGACGTTTGAGCGTACTTTGAGCATAGAATACTGTACGGTCCACATATTCCCATGGCAGAACGACGCGTAGGCTCAGCCGTCTTTCGTTTCAACCTTGCTCCACACCTGGCAATTTTTCGTCTCGTTCCCCAAAAAGGAGACGCATTTCCGCATTACACGGCCGGGCAATACATTGCCCTGCGACGGGAAAATTGCCGGCTGACGAAGAAAATCGCGCGTCCGGACGGGACGTTTGAGTATGCGGCGGACATGGATGAGAACGGAAACGTCCGCCGGGGGCCCGTTACACATTCGTATTCAATTTCTTCTGCTCCTTTCGAAACCGAACATGAGGGGTGGTTGGAATTCTACGTCATCCTCGAACTGGACGAACTGGGACAGCCCGGACGCCTCACCGAATCGCTTTTCCTCGTCGACCCGGGAGAGGACGACAAGATCATTTATTACACGAAGATCGCCGGAGAATTCACTCTCGGGAAACTTGCGAAGGGATTTCACAATGTCGTCTTTGTCGGTACCGGGACGGGCCTCGCTCCTTTCGCGTCGATGCTGAAACAATTGAACCATGATGCACTTCTGGGCCGCACAACGGATACGCGGTATACGCTGTTCCATGCCAACCGCACTGCGCGCGAGCTGGGGTATCATGCGACACTCCATGCGATCCAGGAGGGAGGAAAGATCGATTTTCTGTATGTGCCGACGGTAAGCCGGCCGGTTGCGTCCGACAACCATGACCCGCACGTAGGACGGGGACGAGCCAGCAATGTTCTCCGGTACGCGTACGATCTGCCGATGAGGGAGGAAGAACTTCTGCGCGAAGCGGGCGGCAACGGGGAGGCACGCACCCGGGCCCAGGCAGCCCTGGACCGGATTGTGCGCCCCCAGCTTCCATCCCATGTGTCAAAAGAGGGTCTCCGCAAACGCCTCGATCCCGGTTCAACCATCATCCTCACCTGCGGAAATCCAAAAGCAATGGAAGACATTAAACGTGTTGCGGCCCTTGCTGGTGTAAGGTTTGAGAAGGAAGAGTGGTGAGGAGATACGTGAATGAAGAAGGTCAGAACCATGAAAACTGCCCGATTTACGGAAGAACTGAATCCTTGCGGGTCGATAGTCCATTGCTTACCTTTTTCGGACGAACTCTCACACTTTCTGGAGGTTCCACATGTCACGACGTTGGTTTCAAATTATCGCACTAACTGTCATCGCCGGGCTCATGATCATGTCGGTCGGATGCTACGGAAGCTTCGAGCTTACGAAGAAAGTCCACAAATGGAACGGCACATTTGGCAACAAATGGGTCGTTGAGATCGGATTCCTTGTCCTGAACATCGTTCCGGTCTACGGAATCGCCGCCACCATTGACGCACTCATTCTGAATTCCCTCGAGTTCTGGACCGGCAGCAATCCAGCCATGGCCGAGAATGGCGCGACGGCCGTGGAGACTGAGAACGGGTCAATTGTCGTCAACGCCGCGGGCAACACCGTAACGTTCACCGACAAAGCGGGAGTGTCGATGACCGTCGAAGTGACGGCCGAGGGTGCCATTGTTCGTTCGGCCGACGGCGCGATTGTCGCCCGCTCGGCGAAGAATGCAGACGGAAGCGTGTCCGTGTATGACAGCAACGGGTCATATCTCGGGTCGATGTCCCGCGATCAGATCGCAGCCGCCGTCCGGTAAGACGTAGATCGTTGCAGACAAAAGGGCCCGACGAGTAAAAGCCGTCGGGCCTTTCTGTTCATTCTCGTCAACATGTCGTATCTGATGGATACGAAACCTTTCTCCCACTCCTAAAAGACCCTACAGATGAAGATCTCCATTATCGGCGCAGGACACGTCGGAAGCAGTGCGGCATTTGCGATCGTGTTGCAGCGGTTGGCGAGCCGCATCATCCTTGTGGATGTCAATGCTGCGCTCGCGGCCGCTCAGGCTGAAGATCTGAGTCATGCAGCGCCAATGTCGAACCCCGTGCAGGTTCACGCCGGTGAAACCGCCGAAATTGCCGGCAGCAACATCGTCATCCTTGCGTGCGGCGTCGGGCAAAAGCCGGGGGAAAACCGGTTGCAGCTGCTGGAACGGAACGCATCGATCTTTGCGAATGTCAGCCGCTCAGTCGTGCAATACGCGCCCGATGCGGTCGTGTTGATAGCGTCGAATCCCGTCGATTTGATGACGTACGTAGTCGCCCGGGCCGGCGGCATTCCGGCCTCGCGCGTCATCGGGTCTGGGACGATCCTCGACACGGCGAGATTCCGGACGCTTCTTTCGGCCCATCTTGGCATTTCTCCCCATTCGGTGCACGCCTACGTCCTGGGCGAACATGGGGATTCCGAAGTGCTTGCCTGGTCGACGGCAACGATCGGCGGCGCGCCGCTCGAAACCTACGCCGGCCAGGTGGGCGTGGCACTTGGGGACGATATTCGTCGCAGGATTGACGAAGGAGTGCGGAGGGCTGCGTATACGATCATAGCCGGAAAGGGGGCGACATATTATGGCATCGGCGCCGGTCTGGCTCGCATTGTCCGGGCGCTGCGCGACGACGAACGGGCGATGATGACGGTTTCTGTTCTCGACCCCGCATCGGCGTACACGATCCCCCTTTCACTTCCCCGGATCGTCGGTGCCGGTGGAATTCTCTCCACGTTTCATCCTACCCTGTCGGAAGACGAACAGAGCGCGCTCGAACGAAGCGCAGAAGCTTTGCAATCGGCAGCGAAGGGGCTGGGGTAAGGCCATGAAAGTCGGCCGAACGGTGTACGTACATACCCGCACAGCGTGGCGATCGTGGCTGTCGAAGAATCATGCGACTGCGAAGGAGATCTGGCTCATCTTTACCATAATCCCGTCTACATACTTCATATGATACGCCCTCCTGCGTTGTGAGGAGAGTATAGATTACACGATTTCGAGGATTGCCACTCGACGGCCTTAGGCTTATTCTTCAGGCCCTCAAAGCGTTGATATTGAGCGAAATATGCCGTTTTGAACGCATATTGCCGGCCATCAACGCATTGGCGGAAATGTCTTAGCATGATTTCAGCATCGATTCTCCAATCTAGGAAGGATCTACGATGCTCGCCTATCACACTCATAGGATCAAAGGAGAACCGCCGATGTCAAAGACCAGGGACAACCTCCCGGAGGTGACCGTCCAGTCGACCGCAGAGACGTCTGCACTGCTGCGCGAGCTGGTTGCCCACCTTCGACAAAACCGGACACAACTACGACAGGAGTGGGCCCGTCGCATTACGGAAGCGAAACTTCTGACAGCAATGAGCCAGGAGGAAATCTTCGCCGAAGCCACATCGGTGTACGACAATTACGTAGAAGCCCTGGAGACGGGAACGTTCGAGGCTCTGCAGGCGTACGCAAGAAATCTGTCTGAGCGCATCATTCCCCGCGGCGTTGAGACGCACGAAGTTGTCGGGATCGTTCTCCTCCTTCGCGACGTACTTGCCCGTTCTCTGTTCGCGAAATACCAGCACGATTTCGGCCTCTTGAACAGGATTCTCGATGCCTACGAGCCTGCCGCGAACCGCATCGCCAATACGGTGGCCGTCGGCTTCGTTCAGGAACGCGAACGAACGATCCGCCAGCAGCAAGAAGCCATTCGAGAGCTGTCGACTCCGGTGCTTCAAGTGCGTGAACGGCTTCTCATTCTTCCCATCATCGGCGTCATCGATCCCCAACGAGCACGCCAGTTGACTGAACAGCTCTTGCGCGGGATTCGAACCAATCGTGCCAAGGTTGTCGTCATCGATATCACGGGCGTCGCAGCCATGGACTCGAACGTGGCGAACGTTCTTGTGCAGACCGTCGAAGCTTCACGCCTCCTGGGTGCCACCGTCATCGTGACGGGATTGTCTCCCGAGATCGCGCAAACGCTGGTCACGATCGGCGTCGACCTCGCAAAAATGAACACGGTCGGCGACCTGCAAGGAGGCATCGAAGAGGCGGAACGACTGCTCGGCTACAAGGTCGTCCCGTTCGGTGAATCCATCCAGCAAGCCTGATCGGACGACGTTATGGAAGTCCCTATACTCAAACAGGGTCACTATCTCATCGCGACATTCCAGGCCGCCTTGACCGACGAAGATCTGTTGAAATTGCAGGATGCCCTGGTCGAACGTGTCGGCAAGTTTCGTTCGCGGGGTGTGATTGTGGATGTGACGGCTCTCGACGTGATGGATTCCTTCGCGGCGAGAACCCTGCGGGCTCTGGCGCATATGGTCCGATTGCGGGGTGCCGATACGGTGATTGTCGGAGTTCAGCCGGAGGTCGCGTTCGCCATGGTCCAGCTGGGCTTGACGCTCGAAGGCGTTGCCACTGCACTGGACCTGGAAGAAGCTCTGCTTTTGCTCAATAGTCGGGCGAAAGGAGTGGGGGCTCGTGCGCGATGAGCTTGCGATTCACATTGCATCGGATGCGGACATTGTCAAAGCGCGCCAGGAGGGGCGCGCGTTGGCGGAACGAATCGGATTTTCTGGAAGCGACCTGACCATTATTGCCACGGCAATTTCCGAAGTTGCCAGGAACATCATCAAGTTCGCTAAGAGGGGTGAAATAGTACTTCAAAGGGTCGATCGTAATCCCCGCGATGGAATCCTCGTCATTGCGCGCGATGACGGGCCCGGAATTCCCGATATCCCGCTTGCAATGCAGGATGGCTTCACGACCGGACATGGTTTGGGCTTGGGCCTGCCCGGCTGCCGGCGATTGATGGATGAGTTTGCGATCGAGTCGAGCGTCGGGGAGGGAACGACCGTTTCCATGAAGAAATGGGTCTCCTCGTGAAGGACCGGATCACCAAGACCGATGCCGGCGTGGCGCCTCATGAGCGGATGGAGGACCTTACAGTCGAATGGGGCGTCGCGTCGAGGGCGCTTCCCGGCCAAACGGAATCGGGAGATATGTATATTGTCGAGACCTTCGACGGCGGCATTCTCATCGGAGTCGTGGATGGTCTCGGACATGGCGCCGAAGCGGCACAGGCGGCACGGTTGGCAATCCAGGTCTTATCGGACAACGCGGACAAGTCTGTCATCACGCTCCTGAACAAAGCTCATGAAGTACTCCGAACCACACGCGGAGCCGTTATGAGTATCGCATCATTTCGCTCCGTCGATCGTTCGCTTTCCTGGTTGAGCGTCGGAAATGTGGAAGGGATCCTGCACCGGGGCGACCCTGCAAGCACGCCTGCAATGGAAATGACCCTGCTCCGCGGCGGCGTTGTTGGGTATCAGATCCCGCCCCCCTTCGCGTCGATATACTCGGTTGCGGCCGGCGACACGCTGATTTTTGCGACCGACGGAGTCCGCAATTTCATGGATGCTCTGAACGGGGTTTCTTCCATCACTCCTGCACAACTTGCAGAGCGCATATGTTCACAGTATGCACGGGAAACCGACGACGCTCTCGTGCTGGTTGTGCGCTTTGTCGTCGCCGAACATGCACGACATACTGAATAACATCCGGGCGCCCTACGAGGACGCCCTCCGCGGATTCCTGAAGGGCACCGGCGAGGAGGCACTTCAGCGTGCTTACGATTTGGGCCGTCGTGCCGCCGAAGACGGCGTGGGGACCCTCGACATGGTGAAACTCCACGAAGAGGTGCTCCACACCATACTCAAGGATTCACAGAGATCGGAGGCGCTTGCCGATACTGTGCGCCGAGCGTCGCAGTTCTTCGCGGAGAGCCTGTCGCCGTATGAAATGACGCACAGGGGGTTTCAGGAGGCGCTCCAAACGCTCCGTGTCCGGGCGGACGAGCTGGCGGACATGAATCGCATGCTCGAAGATGAGATCTCCGAACGCACGGAGGTTGAGCGGGCGCTCCGGGAATCGGAGAATCGCTTCCGTACGCTGGTGGAAACGGCGAGGGATGTCATTTTTACTCTCTCTCTGCATGGCAGAATTACATCGATGAACCCGGCGTTCGAGGATCTCGTCGGCGCGCAACGCACAGAATGGATCGATAGGAGCTGTGTAACTCTTCTCCACACTGACGACACCCCGCGTGCAATTCGGGTGTTTCAACAAGTTCTCCGCGGCGAAATTCCGGCGACTTTTGAGGCCCGTATTCGGACAAACCGCGGCACTTATCTTGTGGGTGAGTTCATCATGGCGCCGCAATATCAGGACGGAAAGATTGTTGGGGCGCTGGGGATCGCTCGCGATATTACAGAACGGAAGAGGGCGAGCGAAGACCTTCGAACGCTTGCACAACGTGTGGTGGTCGCGCAAGAAGAGGAGCGCAAACGGATATCGCGGGAACTTCACGACGATATTTGTCAACGTTTAAGTGCGACAAAATTGCATTTGGAGGCGTTACAGGACAAGGTGCGCGACAAGCGGTCTCCGCTCGCGCGGGGCCTGGTCGATGTTCGTCGATCCATCGGGGCGACGATCAAAGAGGTACGGAGCATCTCTGCGAATCTTCGTCCGGCGACACTGGATGATCTCGGGCTGCCGACTGCATTGCGCTTGCTTTGCCGCGAATTTTCGAAGATGCATGATATTACCGTACGTGTCGAAGCCGATCCGCTGCCGATGCACACATTGCCCGCGCAAACGGAGACGGCCGTCTATCGGGTCACGCAAGAGGCTCTCTCCAACGTCGCGAAACATTCCCGGGCCCGGGAGGTATACGTTCAACTCCGGCGTACCGGAACTTCGGTGTCGCTGACCATCCGCGACAACGGGAAGGGTTTTGATACGACCAAGGCATTTGTACGCTCGGATGGCACAGGCCTGGGATTGTTCAGCATGCGGGAACGCGCACAGCTCGCCAGCGCGACGTTTGACCTTACTTCAGTGCGAAACAAGGGAACGACGTTGAAGCTCGATATACCGACAACAGGACCATAACGACATGAAACGCATCAGAATTCTCCTCGCGGACGATCACAGCATTGTGCGCGGCGGGCTGCGATCCCTCTTCAAGGCCACGAAAGAATTCGCCGTCGTGGGTGAAGCGACCACGGGCGACGAAGCGGTCCGGCTCGTCGGCCGTCTGAAACCAGATATCGCAATCCTGGACATATCGATGCCCAAGCTCAACGGCATTGAGGCGACAAAACTCATCAAGGAACGCCATCCTGACGTGAAAATTCTCATCCTCACGATCCACGAAAACGAGGAATACATCTACGAAATGATTCGTGCCGGAGCGAACGGGTACGTCCTGAAAGATGCGGAAAAGCAGGAAATTTTCACTGCGGTCCGCACCGTGGCTTCATCGGAACCGTTCTTCAGCCCGGGCATTTCCAAACTCATCATCGAGCGGTTCGTCAAGAAGGCGAAAGAACCATACGTGCAGCCCGGCGGGGGGCACAGAAAACTCACACGACGTGAGGAAGAGGTACTTCGACTCATCGCCCAGGGATTGACGGGGCGGGAAATAGCGGAGAAGCTGTACTTGAGCACGAGCACCGTCAACACCCATCGCGCGAATCTGATGCAGAAGCTCGACATTCACGACACAGCCGGACTTGTCCGGTTTGCAATCCAGCAAGGAATGGTAGAATTGCCCGCGTGACGTAACTGCAGGATGTCAGTGTCTCCCTCCGTTGTTCACTTCTGAGGACAATCGCTCCCGGGTGATTGTCGGCACATTCACGCAGGATCGGTCCTCAGGAAGCAGCATCTGACTTCCGGAACTTTCTTCGTAACTCCAAGTAGAAAGCGAGTTCCCGGCACACCCGTTCTTAAGCGTGGATGATCTTCAGTTTTTCGTCCCCCCTTGTGTTGATGCATATCACACATGTGCCTCATGCAAAGCTACTAGGGCGTTCGTCGATGTTCTCATGTACTTCCATGAAGATTGAAAACTCCTCTTCTCTTGCGATTGCAACAGCGGTAAACTCGCCTAGATTGGTTGGAGGAAATGCGGGGAAAGTGGCACATCGGGGTGATTGCATTTCTCGTCGAGGTTTCGTGTGCAGGAGGTTGCTATGGAATATGCCGTGGCTGTCGGTCTCTATGTTGTTGCCGTCGTGTTGATCCTTGGATTTCTCCGTTCAGTGCGAACGGCAGAGATGAGAATGACAACGTCCTTCCTCGGGTCCCGAGGCTCAGATACCCATTTGCGGCGGATCCGTTCGGGAAAATCCAAACTCTCGAAGCGTTTGGCAAAGTCCGTCGTTCGAAGGCAGCGTCCACACGCGTTCGCATAGAACTCGGTACGATCACTCACAACAAACTCTGAACGCGAGCAAGGGAACTCTTGAGATGGAGTAGTGTTATAGGCCAGGTCAAGAATCCCATACTGTCACGATTGTAAATACGTGCAAAGTCAATGGATTTGGAACGACAAGCATACTTTGGAAAAAGTCCCGCCTTGGAACGACCGGCGCGGTTGGCATGATGGGGAATGAGGAAGTTCCGGGGCGGGATGATTATTTCACGATGGAAACGTGCGGAGGAATCCTAGATGACATCCAAGCGAGCTTTGTTACTTTCACAAAACGGACCGTTGCCACAAGCCGTTCGCACCCTTTTACAGAACGAAGGAATCGTTCTTGAGGAAACGCGGTCTCCGGAATCGGCTCTGCAGCAATTACGCAAGCAACAGTACGACCTGCTGTTCGCGCGAAGCGAACGGCTGAACCAGACTCATCTCCATATACTTCAGTATCTCAAGGAACACGGCGTTCAAACGCCCGTCATCATTTCGGCGCACAAGGCTGACGTCGAAGATGCAATCCGGGCTGTCCGGGAAGGCGCGGCAGAGGTGATGCTCTCGCCGGAATCGGAAGAACGTCTACTCGATACTGTGCGAAGAACGCTCTCGCAGCACACATCCACGCCGGAACACGTCTCATCGACACAACCGGGAGAACTGAACGCCACACAGTCAGGTGGCGCCGATCTCCCTTCTTCGGTGACCATTCGCATCGGCACCCCGCTCTTTGAGACGGAGCGCGTCATGATCATGAACACGCTTGCAGCCATCGGCAACAATAAATCCAGGGCGGCCCGACTGCTCGGTATCAGTCGAAAGACACTCCATAACAAGTTGGCTGCGTACAGCGTCTTACCCTCCCCCGGCAACTTTCTCAGGAAATGACGATTTCCGCGCCGTGGCGGCACTCTTGGTTTCATTCCGTCGTCGCATTGGCTTTGTGGGCGTCGACCGTCGGCCTGGCCGGTTGCTCCGGTCCCGCGTCGGCGTTGAGGGGCGGCGTGGCGGATATTCTCATGGAGGAGGCGACGAACGGGCTATTGATCCGCCTCGTTGGCGCCGGCGGGAACAGAGAATCGGTCTCCGTCATTCGATCGCCCGGGAACTGGCTGCTTGTGACGATCAACGATGCCGATGTCGACCTTTCGCGCATTCGAACGTTGAAGCCCGCAGGACGCGTGACAAAAGTAGATATCACGTTGTTTGAGACCGCCGTTCAGGTCGGATTCCGATTTTCAGAACCGATCTCGTCGTTTGAGATCGTGGAAGACAGACCGCGGAACGATCTTCTCGTATCGGTCTTTCTCGGCTCACAGTGACCGGTGCTCATTACCAAAAAACGTTCCTAACACTCACAGAGTACAGGAAGAAGCCCCGGTGATTCTGAACCGGGGCTTTTTTCATACTCTTGTCGGGTCCAACAGGACATCTACAACCAGCGTCACACCGGGACTCCGTCGTCCTTGATACAATTCGTGGGACACACCTCCATGGCCCTGCGAATATCGGCTTCCTCCCGCTCATCTGCCGGCTGATTGCTGATATAATAGTACGACGAATCGTTGCTGTAGAAGAAGTTCTGCACGGCAAAGGAAAAGCATATGCCGCAACCGTTGCATGCCGACGTCACATAGAACTTGCCGGGCTCGTTTTCCTCAAACTTCGTGGCCGTGGCCATGAATATTCCTCCTTGGTATGGGTCGGGTCGTGGTGCAGGAATGACAAGGAGCGTGCCGACCGTTGGATGCTCTGTACCGTGCAAATCCGGGCCTTTGTTTGAGCCGCATTTTCATTTATTGGAGACTTTTCCTTATTTTGGAACAGATATTCCTGTTTTCGAACATGTTTCACTTGCGGTCACGGAGATTGTTGCGTTAATTATGCACGCTAGCCTAGGGGTTCCCCTTGCTGATTGGGAAGCGCACGATCAGGTTGAGGATGGACCATAGAGGCCACCCGCAATGCCGCATTTGTCCATCACGAAAGTCAGATATTCATGATCGAAGTAAAGTCAGTCACGCAGGCCGAAAGAGAGGATCGCCGCCAACGGCGCATTATCGCATCTCTCTTTGTGTTTGGCATCCTCGGTCTGGCGTACGCCTTCTACGATTACTACCAGATCGTCAACCACGTCACGATACCTCAGGACCTCGAAGCGGTCGACCCTGCCGTCGCGTCATTGAAGGCGTCGGGTCTCGTCGAAGATTTCGACGTTGCGCAACACGTTATCACGGTCAATGAGGGAAAATGGAGCGAACGTAAACGTCCGGAGAAGATCGGCATCATTACCCAGCTCGCACGCTACTGCGCGGACAAGAATAAGTCTGCATCCTGGGCATTGACCGTTCGGGGCCATGCCACTTCCGCGACCCTCGGTGAATTAGGACCGAAGGGTCTCGTCGTTAATTAAGGATTCGCTTCTCGTATGGGCCAACAGCAACTTCTGCTTATTGTCCTGGGCGCTCTCATCGTCGGGCTCGCAATCTACGGCGGTACCAGGTTTGTCGCAGCGTTCAATCAAGAGAACGAGCGCGACCTGATCATCCAGCAAATGAGTGTCCTCGCCGGAGAAGCACGAAAATTCGCCGCCCGGCCCAGGTACATGGGGGGCGGCGAAGGCAGCTTCGAAGGCTTCTCACCCCCAGCGCGGATGGCTGAGACCGATCGTGTCACGATCAACGTCACTTCGGGAGCTGATTGGGTCCTCTTCCAGGGATACGGAAGCGTTGTCGGCATCGACGGGTCCTCCCCTGTCCTCGTCGTAGGACAATACGAGCTGAGTTCTGAAACGTGGTCGACCCTGGAAACAGTCAATTGACCGAAACACCGAATTCGTTATGACGCTTGCCAACGCCCTTGAGTCTCAAGGGCGTTTTTCTTTCCTGCCGGGTTACAAATTTTGAGAAAGCCGGACTTTCGATCGTCGTTCCCCGCCTTGTGAGTTCTGTCGGTTTTATGCAGATTCTATCCGGGCTCCAATAGCCCTTCTTCATTCTCCCATCGTCCCGACATCCATCAGAGAATCATGAAGACAATTTCCATACTCATCGCAGCCGGAGCAGTCGTCATAGCCGCACTTTCCGGATGTTCCGCTTCCACTTCAAGCATGAAGGAAGAAGGCGTGCGTCAGCCCGCCGCCGAACGCGAGTTTCGCGCTGTGTGGGTCGCTACCGTCGGCAACATTGACTGGCCGAGCAAGCCGGGTTTGACGACAGAAGAGCAACAACGCGAGGCCCGCGCAATTCTCGACACCGTGGCAGCGCTCGGAATGAATGCAGTCGTATTCCAGGTGCGGCCTCATACCGACGCAATGTATAAGAGCGACCTGGAGCCGTGGTCGTACTATCTCACGGGCGAGGAGGGAAAAGCGCCCGAGCCGTACTATGACCCCCTCACCTTCTGGGTGGAAGAGGCCCATGACCGTGGGATCGAACTCCATGCCTGGTTCAATCCTTATCGCGTCCGGCTTTCACGCGCAGGAGAGATCAACGATTCGTCCATCATCCGCCGGAAGCCGGAGCTTGTCCGGCAATTGTCAGGCGGTACGTGGTGGATGGACCCGGGTGACCCGCGAACGCTGGAACATTCGTTCTCGGTCATCATGGATGTCGTGCGTAGGTACGACGTCGACGGGATTCATTTTGACGATTATTTCTATCCATATGGGGGCGAGAATTTCCCCGACAGTATAACCTGGACCGCGTATGTGCAATCGGGAGGGTCGTTGACACGTTCCGACTGGCGTCGCGACAACGTCAACAAACTGATCGAGCGGCTTGCGAATGGAGTGAAGAAGGAAAAACGGCACGTGCAGTTCGGCATCAGTCCATTCGGAATCTGGCGCCCTGGATATCCGCCGTCGATCACCGGGTTTGATCAATACAACGGCCTGTATGCAGACGCTAAGTTGTGGCTTCAGGAGGGCTGGGTGGATTACTTTACTCCTCAATTGTACTGGCCTATCAATCAGACACCGCAGAGTTTTCCCGTGCTCCTCGGATGGTGGACTCGGGTGAATACGATGGGCAGGAACCTCTGGCCTGGTTTGTATACCGGCCGCATGATCCGCGAGGAAGGGCTGGACGAGCTTATCAACGAGATCATGGTGGCGCGCGGGTTTGTGCCGGAGGGCCCGGGACATATACACTTCAGCATGAGGTCGTTCCAAAGGGACAGTTCGGCCTTGAACGACGGATTGAGGAACGGTCCATACCGGAAGCCGGCGCTCGTCCCGCGAACCCCATGGCTGGACGACACCGCGCCGTCAGCGCCTGCCGTCAAGGCGACCGTCGACACAATGAAAGTCGCCGTTTCCTGGGCCCACGACAATGTCCAGGATGTGTTTCAGTGGGTTGTGTATCGACAGTATGACGGGCAATGGCAATACTCCGTGGAACCCCGTTACGCGCGCGGGCTTGAGCTCATGCTGACACAAACCGTCGAGGATCGCATTCGACGACGCAGAAGTCCGGACAGTATTGTCGTCCGAACAGAGACGCTTACCCGTGTTGCCGTATCGGCTGTCGACAGATTGGGGAACGAAAGCGAAAAAGTGTTCATTGACCTGCCGGTAGTTTCGGGAAATGAGATGATACGGAGGGAAGGGGTCGGCGGGCACTAGCAGGCTGCTGAAATATCGCGGTTCAAGAGAAAGATTGAACCGCCAAGGGCGCCATGGACGCCAAGACCGCCAAGATTGTACTTTGAGTCTATGGTCCTCTGCAATCAGAGGAATCCGGCAATCTTTCGGGGCGTCCCCGGCAGTTTTCATTTCCTACGAGCAGTCTCTCAACAGGGAGCATCTTATGCGTGCATTCATCATGCTCACTTTCTGTCTTTTGCTTTCCTCCTGCGACGGCCGGAAGCAGTTACTGGAAGGCCGCATCGTCGACCTTTCCCACGCATACGATAGTACGACGGTCTATTGGCCGACGGAAAAGGGATTCGTTCTGGAGAAAGGCCCCGAAGGAACGACGCCCGGCGGCTGGTTCTATTCTGCCAACCGGTTTTGGACTCCCGAACATGGCGGCACGCACATCGATGCGCCAATACACTTTGCGGAAGGAAAAGATCGCGTGGATGAGATCCCGCTCGAGCGGCTCATCGGTCACGGCGTCGTCGTGGACGTCTCTGGAAAATGCCGCGAGAACAGGGATTATCTCGTGCAGGTCGGCGACTTCATCTCGTGGGAAGGGACGAACGGAAAGATACCAGAGGGGACAATCGTGCTCCTGCGGACGGGATTTTCCGCATACTGGCCCGACAGAGTTCAGTACATGGGAACGAACGAGCGAGGTCCCGGGGCGGTCTCGAAGCTGCATTTCCCCGGCCTCGACTCCGCGGCAGCCGACTGGCTGGTGACCCAGCGAAAGATAAAAGCCGTCGGTCTCGACACCCCAAGCATTGACCATGGTCAGTCGACCACGTTCTCAACTCATGTAACGTTGTTCAAACGCAACGTTCCTGCGTTTGAGAATGTGATGAACCTGGACCAGCTTCCGGCAAAAGGTTTCACCGTGGTCGCACTACCGATGAAGATCAAGGGGGGGTCGGGAGGTCCGTTGAGGATCGTGGCTGTCGTTCCTTCCTGAGATAAAAGGGAAACTTCAGTTTCTGACTTGTGTGATGTCCATCAAGAAATGTTTCCTGCTTCTTTGATAACGTTGGCCCCACCGAATACTGCGACCCGCCCTACCTATTCGAGGAGAGCGTCCATGAAACTGACGACCGCACTGTGCCTCACCACGATCTTCGCGTGTGTCCCGCTGTGCTCCCAAACAGAACCAGTTCCTGCGGCTTCCCCGCCGTTAATTGACCTTGCATTTTCCGCTTCCTGGTGTCGTCCCAACCTCGACCCCGTCTTCAATTCGTACGCTTCCATCGAGCGCAGCCTTGGCCTGGACTCATGGAAAAACGACGGTCTTCGATATTTGGTCGCCGCGGAGGCCCGACATCGTGTCATGGATGATCAGTATGTATTCGTTGAAGGGACGGCTTCGGCTATGTATCGTAGGAAGGGTCAGGATGCAAGCTATACGGGGTTGTATCGCGCGGGAGCGGGCTATCGCATGAGACTCCTGAGCGAGCCGTTCGAGGGTAGCGTTCATGCGAGCGTCGGAGCTACGTGGGTCAATTTCTCGCGAACGTACAACGACAACCGGCTTGAGATCAACGACTCTAAAACAGGCACATATTTTACACTCGGCGCATCCGCGGGATATCCTCTCCACGGCAACATCTTGGTCGAGGCCTCGCTGCGCTATGTCTTCGTACCAAAGCTTCAACTCTCAGCGCTTCAGACGGAAGTACAACCGGGCGGTCCCGCCGCCGGATTAGGGCTCAGTATTGCCATATGATCTCCACTTTCGATACGCGTTTCCGTCAACCATCATTTTTCCAACTTCTGGAGGCTTCCATGCGCATCAGTCACCTGAAACCAGCGACCCTGCTGTTGTTCGCGGGAATCGGATGGGCCTGTGTCACAGAATCGACCGGCCCCGTCGTTCCTCCGACGAACGACAATCCCATTCGCCGCGCCACCATTACCGGCAAGATCGTCGATTATTGCACCAATAACGCCGTTGCCGGAGCTGTGATTTCCGTCGGCTACGACGGCGGCGTTTCAACGACGACGTCCGACGCTTCGGGGAGTTTCTCCTTTGGCGACGTGCCGGTGAGCCGCTACGAGATCCTGAACGGACAACTCGTCGCGAACGATGTCTACACCGTGACCGCCTCGCTCGTCGACTACAACCAGGCGCAGACCGACTCGGCCAAGCGGTACCGGAACTATTATTACCAAAACGCGATACTGACGTACACGAGCACGACCGATTCGACCGGTTTGATCGGCTTGATCGGCAGTGTCACATTCATGATCTCGGAACTCAATACAACGATCGAGGGGAAAGTGGTGGACCGGGACATGCAGGATGTGCCGAACGCCGTGGTGACCGTGTTTGACCAGTCGATCGTCGCCGGGGCGGTGATCGCGCAGACGACGACGAACGCGACGGGCGACTTCACATTCAACAACATCGACAACGGCGTAGTGGTGTCGTTGTCCGCCATGAATTCCGACGGGTCACAGCAGGGCACGCTCCCCGGCTTCCTGTTTCTCCCCTGCAACTTGATGAACGACTCGCTCCGTTCGCACGTCGTCGCGGAGAGGATCCGCCTCACCCCCGCGGATAACGTTGCGCCGTTCGTCATTGCCGTCACTCCGGAAAACAATGCAGATGTCACCCCGGGCGGGTTCCAGGCGGTCTTCACATTCTCGGAGCCGATCAGGCAAACCCCTTACACGCGAACCGACTTGGGGATCGGCCATGGCACCATCATGGACGCCATCACCATCAACTACATCGCATTGAAGAAAGGTGCGGCGCAAGTCGTGTATACGGCACAATGGAATGCGTCATTCACGCAGCTCACCGTCTCACCCGAAGCGTTGACAGGTTCCGCGAGGTATACATTGAATTTCATCGGCGCGGCGGGCTCCGGGAACTTGAGAGACTATGCAGGAAATGCACTCGTCAACAATACGCTGCTTACGGGCGATTTTGAGATCCTGAACTTTACAACGAACGGAGGCTCCGCCGTTCCGGCCACACCGACGTTGACCCGACGGTTGATCCCAGGGTTGTATGTCGATCTCGATTTTACAGGCGGGAATGTGAATTTCGAATGGACAGCTGTTCCTTCGGCGCGCAGCTACAATGTGTATAAGAAGACGGGCAACGGTGCGTTCGAGCTCCTTGCACAGGATGTTTATCGGACGTATTACACTGCGAATTCAGGGGCGCTCGTTACGCCGTATGTGGGAGTCGGTTCAAACCCGCTGTATCCTATGAGCGTGCAATATGCCGTGCGGGCAGTGAGCGCCGACTTGGTTGTCGGTCCCGCAAGCACTCCTGTAACAGTGAGCGATGCCGTGAAACCGCAACTCGTCGGTGCAGTCATCGGCGGAGCTCTGTCGACAAACCTGTATCCTTATACATTGTCCTTTACTGAGCCGATGGATGTCGTGTCAGTCGAAACGTCGTCGAATTTCACATTCTCCAACACCGGCGGCGTTTCCTACACTGTTCAGCGCGCCGATTATTTGGGGTACACGGGCGGATTCTACGTCGTTCGACTCACCGTCGCGACAAGCGCAGCCCCGATTGCCGGGTACGTGTTGACGATCGGCAACAACGTGACGGATCTGTCCGGGAACATCGTCGACTCTGCCGCAAACTCTCAGACCTTCTAAAGCGTCCAAAAGCGGCACACAGCAATAGAAAAGCCGGCTCTCACGAGTCGGCTTTTTTGTACCAGGCAATCTTCCCACATTTAGGATTCGTCGGTGAGAATAACCACATCTGGTCAATGCCAGCAATGAATCCAGAGTTGACATTTTCGGACCCGTAGACTATAATGATTGCCAGAAGCGAACCGACACTGGGAGGAAATCACTCTTCATCCTTCTTGGCTGAGTAAAGAAGCAACCCGAGTTGAGACTTTCATTCCTAAGTAGGGGTTTCAGGATGCGTTTGAATCAAGAATCAAGCAACCCTCCCTTCGTGGCCGCGAAATCCTTCCATTCATCTTTCTCCTCGGAGCAACTTCACGCCGCACAGTTCGGGTGTGTCCAACGATCGTCATCCTTGAACAGTTACAATTCGGCTCACGTTGCAGACGTCAATCTCAGAATATTCTGCTGTCGCATGCCCTTTGTGATAGAAGGGAATTGCCCTTGACCGCGCTCCCCCATGACCGGCCATTGCACGACGAGAGGTTCTTCAGCGCACTCGTAGAGCATGCGATGGACGCGATACTCGTGATCGACCAACAAGGCATCATCCAATTCGCCAATCCTGCAGCGGCCGCCATGTTTGCCGGCAAAACGGGCGCATTGATCGGAACCCATTTTGACGTTCCAGCCATCGGAGACCCCGTAGAAATCCCTCTTTCGCAGAATACTGGGATAAGCTATGTAGAACTTCACGCTCAAGAGGTCCTGTGGAATAGCAAACCAGTCATCGTTGCCATCCTTCGTGACATCACGGAACGAAAACGGACGGAGGAAGCTCTTACAACAGCCGAGGTACGATACAGAAGCACACTCGACAATATGATGGAGGGTTGCCAAATCATTGGCCCCGATTGGCGATATCTGTATCTCAATCCCGTTGCGATCACTCAGAGCCACAAATCGAAGGAAGAACTGCTGGGACACACAATGATGGAAGCGTATCCCGGTATTGACACGACCGACATGTTTTCTCATCTGCGACGATGCATGGAACAACGAATCCCGTACAGGTTCGAAAACTTGTTCCAGTATCCTGATGGAGCCCGCGGTTGGTTTCGTCTCAATTTCGAACCCGTGCCGGAAGGCGTCTTTATCCTCTCCGAAGACATTACCAGGGAGAAACACTTGAGCGAGGAGTTGCAGAAGCACCGAGAAGGTTTGGAGGAACTTGTCAGGGACCGAACTGCCCAACTGGAAGCGGTCAACAAAGAACTCGAGGCATTTTCCTATTCCGTCTCGCACGACCTGCGCGCGCCGTTGCGCCACATTGACGGTTTTGTGCAGCTCTTGAATCAGAAGAGTGCATCCTCGCTCGATGAAACGGGGAAACGATACCTGAGCGTCATTTCCGAGGCAACCATCAAGATGGCGAGCCTCATCGACGAATTGCTTGTCTTCTCCCGCATGGGTCGGACGGAAATGCGGAAAAGCCGGGTGAAGGTCGCACGCCTGGTTGCAGATGTTGTCAGCGAAGCAATGGTTGACAACAGCGGCAGGACGGTCTCATGGAATATCGAATCGCTCCCCGAGGTCGACGGTGACCCCGCTATGCTCAGGCTTGTGTGGATAAACCTGATCTCCAACGCCCTAAAATACACGCGGAGAAAAAAAGAAGCGAAGATATACATCGGGTGCAATGACGGAGAGGCGGAGCTCATTTTCTATGTTCGGGACAATGGCGTGGGTTTCGACATGCAGTTTGCGGATAAGCTCTTCGGTGTGTTTCAGCGTCTTCACCGGCATCGGGATTTCGAAGGGACGGGCATCGGACTCGCGAACGTCCGACGCATCATCGATCGTCATAACGGAAAGACCTGGGCAGAAGGTAGAATTGAGAAAGGCTCAACGTTCTATTTTTCGCTCCCGAAACATTGAATCAGGAGTCCACATGAACGCGATACGAAGCATCATGCTTGCGGAAGACAATCCGAACGACGTCGAACTTACGCTTGAAGCGCTGGGGGCGCACAATCTTGCAAACGATGTCGTGGTGGTCGAAGATGGGGCGGAGGCGCTGGATTATCTCTACCGTCGCGGCAAGTTCAAGATGCGTGAAGCAGGCAATCCGGCGGTCGTTCTTCTCGACATTAAGCTCCCCAAGGTGGACGGGCTTGAGGTGCTGCGACAGATTCGATCGGATGACGGTCTGCGGACGATTCCCGTTGTCATTCTGACGTCATCTCGAGAAGAGACGGACCTGGTGAAGAGTTATAGTCTTGGAGTGAATGCCTACGTGGTAAAACCGGTTGATTTCAAGGAGTTCTTTGATGCAGTGAAGCGACTCGGCGTCTTCTGGGCTCTTGTCAATGAACCGCCGCTGGGTTCCGTGAAAACCAGAAAGTGAAGATTTTCTAAGCTTAGCGAGGGGTTCCTTGGGCACTATCGTTCACATCCTCCATCTTGAAGATAATCCGCATGACGCGGAATTGGTGAGATCTATGCTGCACGCTCAGGGGCTGCGATGCAGAATAACGGTTGTCGACAACGAATCGGACTACATCGCCGAGTTGGGCAAGAAGACCTACGACCTCATCATTTCGGATTTCACTATTCCGGGCTTTAGCGGCAAGACCGCCTTGAAACTCGCTCACGAAAGATACGCTGAGATTCCGTTCGTCTTCGTGTCGGGAACGATCGGTGAGGATGCGGCCATTGACAGCCTGGTCAACGGAGCTGACGATTATGTACTGAAAAGTAAACTGACCAGGCTTGTGCCTTCTGTACTACGCGCCCTGCGGGAATCGGAGCACCGGAAAGAACGACGACGCGTTGAGAGAGAATTGAAACAAAGCGAGGAGAAATTCCGCCAATCCGAGGAACGTTTACGCAATATGTTTGACACGGCACGCGACGTCATTTGTACGCTCTCCACGTCCGTCGTCATTACCTCCCTCAACACCGCATTCGAGCACATGACCGGGTGGAAATCGGATGAATGGATTGGAAAGTCATTCACCGCGATCCTTCATCCGGACGACCTTGCCAACACTCGACGGCTCTTCCAATTGGTCGTTGAGGGAACCACACAGGAGGTCTTTGAAATACGAGTCCGAAGAAAGGACGGTATGTATGTCACCGGGGAGGCCAACGCCACTCCATTGAAAAAGGAAGGGAATATCCAGGGAGTGCTTGCGACGATCCGGGATGTGACCGATAGAAAGAGGCTTGAGGAGCAGCTTGTGCAAGCCCAAAAATTCGAGAGCCTTGGCACGCTCGCAAGCGGCATTGCCCACGATTTCAACAACATCCTTGGCATTATCATGGGTCACGCTTCCTTGCTCCAAATGCATCAGTCCGACGCATCAGTCAACCCGAAATACATTGAGTCGATCACCAAGGCCTCGCAACGCGGCGCAACCCTCGTCAAGCAACTTCTCACATTCGCACGTAAGTCCGATGTCGTCTTTACACCGGTACAGGTAAATGAGATCATCACGGAAATCGCCGGACTTCTACGGGAGACGTTCTCAAAGACGATCTCGATCGCAACTACTCTCGACAGGAACCTTCCCTCCATCGTCGCCGACGCGGGTCAATTGCATCAGGTGATACTCAACCTCTGTGTCAATGCCCGCGATGCCATGCCAAAGGGGGGCGTCCTTTCAATCACGACGGCAGCGATCCCCGGTGACAGGCTGTCCACCCAATTTCGCGCGGCAGAAACGCGGGACTATGTTGAGATCCGGATTGCGGATAGCGGCACGGGAATGGACGATGCCACACTCAAACGGATCTTTGAGCCATTCTACACGACAAAAGAGCTCGGCAAAGGCACAGGCTTGGGGCTCTCCGTTGTGCGCGGAATCGTTGAATCACACAAAGGTTTCGTTGATGTGGAAAGCTCCCTCGGGAAAGGAGCGACATTCCGCGCCTACTTTCCCGTCAGGGAGTGGAAGCCCACTGAGCATGAAAGTAAGAGACCCTCGCTCGAAATCATTCCCGGCGGAAAAGAGACAATTCTCATCATCGAAGACGAAGAGCTTCTCCGCGAACTCGTAAAGACCACGCTTCTCTCAAAAGGGTACGTCGTGTTGACTGCGGAGAACGGTCAAGAAGGCGTCGAGACTTTTTCGCGACATCGTGATGAAATATCGGTGGTGCTCACGGATCTAGGCTTGCCGTTGCTGGGAGGAGAAGAAGTCTGTCGCAGGATCAGAGCATTGCATCCGAACGTGAAGCTCATCGTCGCAAGCGGATTCGTCGATCCGAAATTGAAAGCCGAGATGTACGAAGCGGGCATCAGACGATTCGTCCTAAAACCTTATCAAGCCGAGGAAGTGTTGATGGCCATTCGGGATGTGCTTGACGATGCGAAGTGAAGATTGTGATCCGAGGTTTCCAAAAGGGATTCATTGTGTGCCTTTTTGTCTTCACCTCGCTTGAGTCTCAGGAAACATTTCCCCGCGGAGCCGTTGTTGGTCTCGTCGTCCATGGAGTGACCAAAGAGCCGCTCATCGGCGCAAACGTGTTCGTCGTTGGTACAACGTCGGGCGCTGTGACCAACGAAATGGGCCGTTTTCGCATCGACAACGTATCTGCGGGCATCCATCTCATCCGCGCGAGTTTGATAGGCTATTCAACCGCAGTAAAGACGGACGTCGTCGTTACTCCGTCCCGGCCCGCCGAACTCCTCTTTGAACTTACCGAATCAGCCGTTGAACTCGAGGAGGTCACCATCACCGATAGTTATCCCCGGAAATCACCCGATGCACTCCTGAGTATACAAACACAGTCCTACGAGGAAATTCGCCGCCTTCCGGGCGGATTCGAGGATGTCGTCCGCGCGGTGTCAATTCTTCCCGGGGTGGCGCAGGTCGACCCGGGCCGGAACGACCTCATCGTTCGGGGAGGGGCGCCGTCGGAGAATCTCTACGTGGTGGACAAACTTGAGGTCGCGAACATCAATCATTTTGGCACGCAGGGGACGGGAGGGGGACCACTGAGCTACATCAACCTCGACTTTGTGAACAACACGTCGTTTTCCACCGGAGGATTTGGTGTACGCTACGGGGACAGGCTCTCGTCCGTTCTTACTATCGACCTTCGCGAGGGACGCAAGGACAGGATGGGCGGAAAGGCAACTGTATCCGCAACACAATTCGGCGTGAACGCCGAAGGGCCGGTGAGCGATCATGGCTCGTTCCTCTTTTCTGCCCGAAGGAGCTACCTCGATTTCATCTTCAAAGCCGCAGGGTTTGGGTTCGTCCCGGAATACTGGGATTTTCTGGGGAAAGCCTCCTATCAATTGGGGAACCATGACCGGCTGAGTATCCTCGGCATTGTCGCGCTGGACAATGTGAAGCTCTTCAATACCACAGAGGAACTGAAGTACAGCAACTCAAGGATCCTTGCAAGCGATCACATACAAGGAGTGACGTCGGTTTCCTGGCAGCATCTTTTCCGATATGGATACCTGACCGTCATGGCAGGCTACACCTCGCTCCAGTTCGATTACCGCCAGAACGATTCATTGCTGCAGCCCATCTTTAGGAACATTTCCACCGAGCGGGAGTTTTCGTTCCGATCCGACCTTGTGTATCTGTTAGGCGAGACCACGGAGTTTTCTGCCGGAATCCAGGGGCGGTTGATCGGCGTCGAGACCGACCTCTTCTTGCGCCCCTTTTGGACGAATTACGGTCAGCAAATTTCCGTCAACGCACGATTCGATACCGTAGCCTCAAAGTTCGCGACATATGTCCAGATTGGTCAGCGTTTGGGTCCTTTGCGCGTCATTCTTGGCGCGCGCATGGACCATTTTTCGTTGATCCGGAACATGACCGTAACGGCGCCACGCATATCTCTCGCGTACGCGTTCTCTCCTCTTACCATTCTCAGTGTGAGCGTCGGCCGGTACCATCAGGCACCGTCGAGCATCTGGCTCACTGCCAATACGGACAACCGTTCGCTGGAATTCCTTCGCGTGGACCAGTATGTGGCGGGACTTGAGCAGTACCTGCGGGGCGATACGAAGGTGAGTCTCGAAATCTACCGAAAGAAGTATCGTTCGTATCCCGTCAGCACCGTGCGTCCGTTCCTTGTTCTGGCGAATACCGGTGCCGGATTTGGCGGGTCGGAGGACGGATTTGCCTCGTTTGGCCTCGACCCACTCGTCAGCGCTGGAACGGGGAGTTCGGAGGGAGTCGAAGTGTTCCTGCAGAAAAAGTTCTCGGATATACCGTGGTACGGAACTGTTAGCGTCAGCACCGGTGGCACCGTGTTCACGGCGCTCGACGGTGTTGAGCGAGCGGGAAGCTTCGACCAGAGGTGGATCTTGAACCTCGGCGGGGGATACATCCTGAATCATACATGGGAGTTCAGCGGCAAATTCCGGCTTGCAACGGGGAGGCCGTACACGCCGTACAATGCGGACGGCACGCAAGACGCGTCACGGTACAACAGCGAGCGGATTCCGACCAATCACAGCCTAGACATTCGTGCGGATCGGCGGTGGGTGTTCGATAGTTGGACGCTCATTACGTATATCGACCTGCAGAATGTTTACAATAGAAAAGCCCGCGGCTTGCCGCGGTACAATGAGCGAACTGGAAAGACTGAGGATAATCAGTCCATCGGCCTGCTTCCGTCGATTGGAGTAAGTGCGGAATTCTAACAAAAACACAAAAGCCAACTCAGTGCGGAGTTGGCCGTGAAGAGCGAGGCGGAGGAAAGGATAGTGGCCGGTGGTTAGTGGTTAGAATAACATGGCCTCTTCCCCAACCTTTTTTCTTTTACCTTTATTTTCTACGCTGAAGCTATCTTTCCCAATTTGCAATCTTCAATATTCAATTTGCAATTCGTAGTGCCCCCAACCCCTCGA